>CANETC010000100.1 GCA_947441055.1 Cytophagaceae bacterium
GAGGATTCGGGAGGCGGTAACCGCATCTTCACCAAAGGTTTCATAAAAATCACCCACCCGAAAAAGGAGAAGTGCCCCGGCATACCGCGCTTTGATGGCGGAGTACTGCTTCATGAGAGGGGTTTCCTTGCTGCTTTTCATTGTAAAAAACGGGAAGCAAAGTAAGGCGAAAAGCTCTGGCTTAAAACGGAAACGGAAAGAAATTTATGTGGGGGAGGATCCACCAAAGGTAAGACCGTTTCAATTACCACCGATCAGCCTACAAGTTCTCCAGATCGGCCTGGTCTTTGGCTCTGCCTGCTGCTTTTTTTGCTATTTTCAAATCCCTGATGTCAAGAATTTTCACCATTACCCCATCGAATTCAGAAAAGCTGGCACGAGACCATGCAATCTGAAATTCCAGTCCCTTCACCTTGGTAAGAATCTCAATCTGTACTGGTGGCCTGCCAAAGGAAAAAACATCATAATTTTCTGTCTGAAGGAATTTTTCCTCCGTCATATCAAATACAGGCATCTTAAAAAACTGGAATGCCTCCTGAAGTTTCTTGTAGTTGGCTGATGTCGGATTTACCCAGATATCCAGGTCTCCCGTTGTTCGGTTATATCCATGAAAAATAACGGCATAACCACCTACCAAGATGTATTCAACCTGCTTATGGTTGAGCGAATCAATAAATTCTGTGAAATCAGCATTCAGCACATTAGCCATTTTTCCGCATGTGAAAGATGGTTTTATCCATTCTGGGAGGATTTTCCGGGTCGAAACCAAAAGCGCTGAATGATAACCAGGTGGCTGCCCTGAAACGCTCCGAAGCAGGCTGTTTGCGCCAATAATCCAGGTTCCGTTCGGAATCTTTAAAGGATTTGATTGCAAAGGCTGTCCGGTCTAATTTATACATCTTTTACCAATGTAAGGCAGTGCAATATATAGTAAAACGAAATCAAACTGCCCTTTGTGGGTTTGTCAGCAATTTAGATAGAAATGGTAAAGCAAGAGAATGTTTTGCCTACTAAACACTAAATAACTACTCCTTCAACTTCTCATTATCCCGATGACGGTTCAGGTCGCGATTGGTTTTCTTTTCGAGGTTGCGAATGAGAGCTTCTTCCAAATTTACGCCGGTTTGGTTGGCAAGGCAAATCAGCACGAAAAGCACATCGGCCATTTCGTCGCCAAGGTCTTCCTTTTCCGCACCCGCTTTCCACGACTGCTCGCCATATTCCCGGGCCATAATGCGGGCAAGTTCTCCCACTTCTTCCATGAGAATGGCTGTATTGGTAAGCTCATTGAAATACCGAACGCCAATGGTGCGAATCCATTCATCTACAGTTTTCTGGGCAAGATTCAGGGTCATAAGATTTGAAAATTAATTATCCGAAATGTTGAACTTTCCAACGCAGAGCTGTTTTAAAAACCACCTTCACAGCCTCCAAACAGCAAAAATACATGGACATCTGAGCCAAATCTGATTATATTGGAAAAAGGTCCAAGGTTGAAATTTGCGAAAGCATTGAAAAAAAATCAGTCGCAAGAAAAACAGAATTACGGATTGACTTTCAGAATGCCTTGCGATTCTGTAATTATGCCCTCCGGAATGCCTACCAAACAAACCGGAATTCAAACAAATTAGGGCTATTTTTGCCCGCATAAGTCTTTTTTTTCAGGCTTTAACATGTCACTTAAAAACCTCAAAATTCATTTCATTGCCATCGGAGGAGGTGCGATGCACCAACTTGCCATCGCATTAAAAGACAATGGCAATATTCTGACAGGCTCGGATGACGAAATCTTCGAGCCTTCGCATTCACGATTGCAGGAAGCAGGCCTCTTGCCGGCTCAAGAAGGCTGGTATCCGGAGAAAATTCATGCGGGTCTCGACCTTGTGGTTGTGGGCATGCATGCCCGAGCCGACAATCCGGAACTGACCAAGGCCGGTGAACTTGGTATCCGCTGCCTTTCCTACCCCGAGCTTATTTTCGAACATGCCCGGAACATGCAGCGCATTGTGATTGCCGGAAGTCATGGCAAGACCACCACCACAGCCATGGTGATGCATGTTCTGAAGCATGCCGGCCGTAAGTTTGATTACCTGGTTGGGGCACCGGTGCATGGTTTCGACCGAACCGTGAAGTTGAGTGAAGATGCCGCAGTAATGGTGATTGAAGGCGATGAATACCTTTCTTCTCCCGAAGACAACCGGCCAAAATTTCTGGTTTACCAGCACCACATCGGTCTTGTAACCGGAATCTCCTGGGACCATATCAATGTTTTCCCAACCGAACATGCCTATGTACGGCAATTTGACCGATTTGCAGATGCAACGCCAAAGGCAGGAATTTTAGTAGTGAATGATGAGGATGCACTGGCTTCCGTAATCTGCAAAAAAGAAAGGGATGATGTCACCGTGCTGGAATACGGCACCCCCAAACACAAAGTAAAAGATGGCCGCACTTATTGGATTGCCAGTGATGGAAAGGAAATCCCATTGAAGTTTTTTGGAAGCCATAACCTCAGCAACGCCAACGGCGCCCGTATTCTTTTGACAAAACTGGGCATTCATGACGATGTTTTCTTTGAAGCCATCCAATCCTTTGAAGGCGCATCACGCCGTCTGGAGAAAATTGGCGAAAAAGATGGATTGATTGTTTTCAGGGATTTTGCCCATGCCCCAAGTAAGCTTTCCGCAACCATAAAAGCCGTGAGAGAACAATTTCCTGAAAGGAAAATTGTGGCCGTTTTAGAGCTTCATACTTTCTCAAGTTTGAACAAGGAATTTATTTCAAACTACGCTGGAACCATGGATGCAGCAGATGAGGCCATTGTGTATTTTAACCCTCAGGTAGTCCATAACAAAAAGCTCGAAGCCATTTCCGAAAAAGACTTGGTTTTGGCATTTACCAGAAACGACCTTTCAGTATATACGCACAGCGATCAACTATTTGAATCGCTGGCAACAAAAGATTTTAGCCGCCATGTTCTGCTTTTTATGAGCTCCGGCAATTTTGATGGAAAAGACTTACAAGCATTTGCTTCTTCAATAACAAACAAATAATCAATCGAAGATGAACCACAGCCTCAAGCTGAAAAAGCCATTGGCATTTTTTGACCTCGAAACCACGGGTATTGATACAGTCAACGACAGGATTGTAGAAATTTCAATGCTCAAGGCGATGCCGGACGGAAGTTGCACTTCCAAAACCATGCGCATCAACCCGGAAATGCCGATTCCTGTAGAGGCTTCTGCCGTTCATGGAATTTATGATGAGGATGTGAAGGATTGCCTGACTTTTCGAAAAGCTGTGCATGAGATTATTTCATTTCTGGAAGGATGCGATTTGGCTGGATACAATTCCGTCAAATTCGACCTTCCGCTGCTTGTAGAAGAATGCATGCGCGTGAATGTTGAATTCGACATCAGCAAGCGCCGGATGGTGGATGCGCAAAAAATTTTCCACCACATGGAGCCCCGAAATCTTGCCGCTGCATTCCGTTTTTATTGTGGCCGTGAAATGAGCGAAGAAGGCGTGGCACATACTGCCGAGTTCGACACTTATGTAACTTTCCAGGTGCTCATTGAACAGGTAAAACGATACGAAAACCAGGAGCGAAAGGATGAAAAAGGTGTCGTAACCATCCCGATTCAAAATGATGTTGAGGTTTTAGACAAAATCAGCAGAGGCAATCAGTTTGACTTGGCCAGCCGTATGGTGTACAACGACAAAGGTCTGGTGGTTTTCAACTTTGGCAAACACAAGGGCAAAGTTGTAACGGATGTTTTGCGCAACGAACCATCCTATTACGATTGGATGATGCGCGGCGATTTTGCACGGGATACCAAGCGCAGACTTACCGATCTTAAGCTCAGCATGAGCGGCATGTTGCAGCGGTAAATTGCCCGACTTCGGGCATTCCCGAACAAGCCAATAAGTACAGAAACCCTGTTACTTCTTCTTCGCTTTAGAAGCTGTTGCCTTTTTGGCTGGCGCTTTCTTTCCCTTTTTGGCGGGTGTTGAAGGTGCCTGCGCTGCGGCTATGGCCAAACATTCATCTAAACCGAGGTTGGCATATTCCGTGCCTTTTGGCAACTTGTAATTTTCCTTTCCAATCGCCAGGAAAGGTCCCCAACGGCCTTTTAAAATCTTTACCTCGCCATTTCCCTCAAAGGTTTTTAAAACCTTGTCAATGTCGGCCTGGCGCTTGTCGAGAATCAACTGAATGGCTTCCTCAGCCGTAATGGTGTAGGGATCCATTCCCTTTTTTAATGAAGCAAAAAGAGATCCGTGTTTAATGTATGGCCCGAAACGCCCATTGTTGGCCTGCATCGGCAAATCTTCAAATTCACCCACCATACGCGGCAAATCGAACAAGGCCAGAGCTTCTTCAAGCGTAATGTTGTAAATGCGTTGACCAGGCTTGAGACTAACATATCTTGGCTTTTCGACTTCTTCACGGGAACCAATTTGCACAACTGAGCCAAATTGTGCGAGTCTAGCCAAAACAGTAAGTCCTGTTACAGGATCCTTTCCCAAAATTCGGTCAAAATTCGGTCGTTCTTTACCGATTGCTATTTCAACCGCTTCATGAAAAGGCGTATAGAAAGCTTGAATCATATTTTGCCAGCCCATTTTGCCTTTGGCGATGGTATCGAATTCCTCCTCCACCTTTTTGGTGAAATTGTAATCCACTTCCTGAATAAAATTCTGATTCAAATATTCGGTTACGATCCAGCCTAAGTCAGTAGGAAATAATTTTCCCTTCTCAGCACCCGCAAGTTCAGATTTTGAGGTCCGGCTTACTTCCCCATTTTTCAAAATAAATTCAAGAAATGGCCTTGATTTTCCATCACGATATTCCTTTATCACATAGTCGCGTTTCTCAATGGTAGAAATGGTTGGCGCATAGGTAGAAGGACGGCCAATGCCACGCTCTTCAAGTTCTTTTACCAGACTCGCTTCAGTAAAACGGGCCGGAGGTCGTGAATAGCGCTGACGGGAGCGAATTTCAGAAAGATTTAGTAAATCTCCTTTCTCCACATTGGGCAAAAGTTTTTCTTTTCCTTCCTCATCGCTTTCTTCCTCCTGGTCGTTTCCTTCCAGGTAAACGGTTAGAAAACCATCAAATTTTATAACCTCACCATTTGCCTGGTAATGCAATTTTTCATTGTCAAGCGGAGTGTTGTTTCCTTCTGCTTTGATGGTGATAATGGTTCTTTCGAGCAAAGCATCAGCCATTTGCGAGGCAATTGCACGCTTCCAGATCAATTCATAGAGGCGCTGTTCATCACGATCTCCGCCAATTGTTTTGGCCCTGAAATCCGTTGGACGAATGGCTTCGTGTGCTTCCTGGGCAGAATCATTTTTTGTTTTGAATACCCTGCGGTGTGCATACCTATCACCAAAGTCGGCTTTAATGGCCGTTGCAGCGCCGTTGAGCGCCTCTTCAGAAAGGTTGGTAGAGTCAGTACGCATGTAACTGATTTTACCCGCCTCATAGAGTTTCTGGGCGAGCACCATCGTTCTGGTAACTGAGAACCCAAGTTTACGACTGGCTTCCTGTTGCAGAGTTGAAGTGGTAAACGGAGGTGAAGGCTGGCGCTTGGCATCTTTTACTTCCTTATTTGCTACACGAAAGGTGCAGCCTGCGGAACGCTCCATAAAAGCACTTACCTCAGTTTCGAGCTGGAAATCACGGTTGAGTTCGGCCACAAGGGCTTTATTACCGGAAGTTTTAAAATGCCCATGGGTTTTGAAGCGGGCTTCAGAATTGAATTTTTCAATTTCCTTTTCACGCTCCACCACAATCCGAACAGCAACCGATTGAACACGACCTGCAGAAAGTCCACCTTTAATTTTTCTCCATAAAATTGGTGAGATTTCATAGCCTACGATTCTGTCCAATACCCTGCGGGCTTGCTGGGCGTTTACAAGATCGGTGTCAATCTGCCTTGGATTATCCACGGCTTTCAGAATCGCAGTTTTTGTAATTTCCCTGAAAACAATGCGCTTTACCTTATTATCAGGAATGTGCAAGGCTTCTTTTAAGTGCCAGCTGATGGATTCTCCTTCGCGGTCATCGTCAGTTGCGAGCCAGACCGTTTCAGCTTTGCGGGAAAGTTCGCTCAGCTCTTTCACCAGTTGGTGCTTGCCTTCAGAAATTTCGTATTTAGGTTCGAAATTCTTCTCCATGTCAATTGCATGGTTTCCGTCCACAAGGTCACGAATATGGCCCATGCTGGACTTTACAACAAAACCATCCCCAAGATATTTTTCGATGGTTTTGGCCTTGGCAGGGGACTCCACAATAACAAGATTTTTCATTTGACTCATGAACCGGCAGGGGGGAAATAGACCGCAAAGCAAAGCAGCCGGATAGCAGATTGACAAACTTCTTTCAAAAAAATCCTAAAAAAAATCTCCTAAAAAATTGAAATACAATTTTTTAAAAATATAAGAATATTTAGGATGAACCAAGAATCCGATCCGGCGATTCCCAAATCTGGCAACAGACCGAAATCAAATTAAGCCTTAATAAACATCATGTTTAGTTCAAATTGGAAGCTGCTTCTTTGACAATAAGAAGGAAAAAAACCTTCTAAAGCAGTCTATCCATACAACAAAATTTAAACTACTAATACCATGAAAAAGCTACTGATGGCCGGAACCACGCTCCTGATTCCCATGATCACCCTGGCAGGTGAAACCGTAATTAGACGGGACCTGAGTCCGGAAGAAATAATGCTGACAACTGGGCTCTCTGCAATGGAATTTTTGCTTTTGTTCATTGCATTGATTGGTTTATCGCTGATCAAAGTTGCCTTTCACCTTTTGAATTTAAAATTTGCTGCTGACAAGAAAAACCCAAAAACCAAAGCAGCAAGCAGCAAACACCCTGTGGAAATGATTCAGAACTCAAGCAAAATTCAAACTGCAGGCAAAAAATTAGTACAAGCCTGAACAATTCGAAATCAAACTACAGAATGCCAATCCTGATTTTTTTTATTGCCCACTGGTACCTAAGCCTTTTTACCCAAACATTTTTCCTTCACCGATATGCCGCCCATGGAATGTTCACAATGAACAAATTCTGGGAGAAGGTGTTCTACATCCTTACTTATATTTTTCAAGGCTCGTCTTTTTTAAGTCCAAGGGCCTACGGGATAATGCACCGGATGCATCACGCTTATGCTGATACGGATAAAGATCCACACTCGCCGTCGTATTCGAAAGGTCTTTTCGACATGATGTGGAAGACCAAAAATATTTACAACGACATTCTCAACAATCGGGCAAAGCTGGATCTGAAGTTTCTAAAAAATGTACCAAACTGGAAACCCATAGAATGGCTCGGCGATCAGTGGCTTTCCCGTTTGGTCTGGGGCACGGCTTACACTTTGTTTTATATTTATTTTGCCACTGTCTGGTGGGAATTTCTGCTTTTGCCGGTTCATTATCTGATGGGACCGGTACACGGAGCCATCATCAACTGGTTCGCCCACAAATACGGGTATGTCAATTTTAAGGTAAACGATACCGCCAAAAACCTGCTTCCATTTGATTTTTTAATGATGGGTGAAAGCTACCACAACAACCACCACAAATTTGGCGGCCGGGCCAACTTTGGCATACGCTGGTTTGAACTTGATCCTACTTATCCCATCATTCTTTTTTTGGATTTAATAGGCATCATCCGGCTCAAAACAGGCAATGACTTAAAAGTTTTTTAACCTTGCCCTGATTCGGCGCATACTTTCAGAGCTCAACTCTAAAAGATTGGTCAGGTATCTTTGCGGCACTTCCTGAAAAAGCGCCGGTCCTTGTTTGATAAATTAATCAAGCAATTCTTCGGGCTCGTCTGAACCTGGAGATGCCCATCAATGTGTACTTTTCTACCTTTTTGAAAGTAGAAACCAAAGTACAGGAATAGGCTTGTTCTGGCTTACTCTACCGTAACCGACTTTGCCAGATTTCGCGGCTGGTCAACATGGCAACCCCGCATTACGGCGATATGATAGGATAACAATTGAAGAGGAACCACCGCAATCAGCGGAATGATTGCCTCATGCGCAGTTGGAATTTCAATGGTATAATCGGCCATGGTTTTGATCTTGGTATCGCCTTCTGAAACCACTGCAATCACCCGGCCTTTGCGGGCCTTAACTTCCTGAATATTGCTGATAACCTTTTCGTAACTGCTGTCGTGTGTGGCGATGAAAACCACAGGCATTGCTTCATCAATCAGCGCAATTGGTCCGTGCTTCATTTCTGCGGCAGGATAACCCTCTGCATGGATGTAACTGATTTCCTTCAGCTTCAAAGCACCTTCCAAGGCAACAGGAAAATTATACCCACGGCCCAGATACAAGAAATTGTGGGCATCTTTAAACTCTGCTGCCAGCTCTTTAATTGAATCATTCAGGGCCAGACACTTTTCAATTTTGGCTGGAACGGCTTCCAACTCATACAACATAGAGCGAAAAGTTGCTTCTGAAAGACTCCCCTTTTTGTTGGCAATCGCAAGTGCAATCATGGTTAGAACCGTAACCTGAGCGGTAAATGCCTTGGTTGAAGCCACTCCAATTTCAGGTCCGGCATGGGTATAAGCGCCAGCATGCGTAGCCCGGGCGATGGAAGAACCAACTACATTGCAAACCCCGAAAATGATGGCGCCTTTAGACCGGGCCAATTCCAGAGCCGCAAGTGAATCGGCAGTTTCTCCGGATTGTGAAATCACAATGACCACATCACCTTCACGAATGATTGGGTTTCGGTATCGAAATTCAGACGCATATTCCACTTCTACCGGAATTCGGGTAAATTCTTCCAGCACATACTCAGCCACAAGACCAGCATGCCAGGAAGTACCACAACCTAAAATGATGATGCGGTCAATGTTGTTTACCCGATTGAGGTATTCCCGCAATCCACCAAGGATGAGGTGCCCTTTGTCTGCCGAAACCCTGCCCCGAAGGCAATCCAGCACAGACCTTGGCTGCTCAAAAATCTCTTTCAGCATGAAGTGCTCAAAGCCTCCTTTTTCAATCGACTCCAGTTCCATTTCCAGTGTCTGAATATATGGAACCTGAGGCTTTGCATCGATGTTGAGGATGCTTAACTCCCCGTTGCGAATGGTGACAATATCAAAATCATTGATGTAAATTACCTCGTTGGTGTATTCAATGATGGGTGTTGCATCCGAGGCAAGAAAAAATTCTCCTTTTCCTACCCCAACTACAAGAGGGGAACCTTTTCGAGCTGCAATAAGCTGGTCAGGTGCTGATTTTTCCAGCACCACAATCGCATAAGCACCCACAACCTGGCTCATGGCAATGCGCACAGATTCTTCCAGGCTGCAACTTAGATTTAATTTGATGTCTTCAATCAGATGGATAAAAACCTCTGAATCCGTATCGCTCTGAAAAATATGGCCCTTTCGAATGAGTTCTTCCTTGAGAGACCCATAATTTTCTATAATTCCATTGTGGATAATGGCGAGGTCTTCACTGGCCGAATAATGAGGGTGGGCATTTGCGTCATTGGGTTCGCCATGGGTAGCCCAGCGTGTATGACCGATGCCGATGGTACTTTGAAGGTCGGTTTCTGTAAGGGAATCTTCAAGTTCGGAAACCTTTCCCTTTTTCTTATATACATTCAAACCTCCATTCAGAAGGGCAATTCCGGCCGAATCATAACCACGGTATTCTAAGCGCTTAAGTCCCTTGATGATAATTGGGTAAGCCTGCCTGAATCCCACATATCCCACGATTCCACACATATACTGTAGCTTATTATGAAATTAAAAAGTCTTGAGCAGCAAAGGTAGAAAAACAAAGCAAGCGCATTCTATTGCGTAAGAAAGAAGCGTTGTTTCATTAAAACCTGAAAATTATTTCTTACCAATTTGAAGGAAACTCATAAAAAAACTAAATCCAAGTACCTGAAAACCAAGTAGAAACAAACTTACCGCCGGAATTACTTTTCTTAAAACAATCTGAGGATTTAAGGGTCCGTAATTGCAATCTTGCCAATAAAGCAAAGCGGAAACGGATAAAAACAATCCGCCGATAATGAGGAGAAGACCGGTAATTAAGCC
>CANETC010000101.1 GCA_947441055.1 Cytophagaceae bacterium
GGGCGGAACCCACCTTGCCGCGCTTAAAGAGTCAATCGTAAAAACCGTTCGCGAATTTTTCAAAAAGGATTATGAGGCATCCGACATCAGGCAAAGCATCATCGGATCAATTGCTGTCAGGGTTCAGGAACCTGTTTTTGAAAGCCAGACCAAAACAAAACTTGGTTCAATTCAGGTAAGCGAAGGTTTGTCTATGAGGAGTTTTGTCGGCGATTTTATTAAAAAAGAGCTGGATGATTTTCTCCACAAAAACTCAGAAGCTGCCGCAGCCCTTCAAAAAAGGATTTTACAATCAGAACGAGAGCGGAAAGAAATCGCCGGCGTCCGCAAGCTGGCCAATGAAAGAGCAAAAAAGGCAAACCTGCACAACAAAAAACTTCGTGATTGTCGGGTTCATTACCAGGATGAAAAAAATGAACTGCATCCCTACACAACGCTTTTCATTACAGAGGGAGATTCGGCATCTGGATCTATTACAAAAAGCCGGGATGTTCAAACACAGGCTGTTTTCAGTTTGAGAGGTAAGCCCTTGAATTGTTTTGGCCTCACCAAAAAAATCGTGTATGAAAATGAGGAGTTCAACCTCCTCCAGCATGCCCTTGACATTGAAGACGGACTGGATTCACTTCGCTACAACCGAATTGTGATTGCCACAGATGCTGATGTGGACGGCATGCACATCAGGCTTTTAATCATGACTTTCTTCCTTCAGTTTTTTCCTGACCTGGTAAAGAACGGACACTTGTATATCCTTGAGACCCCGCTATTCCGAGTGCGCAACAAAAAGGAGACGAGGTATTGTTATAACGACAGAGAAAGGCAGGATGCCATTCGCGATTTAGGACCAAAACCAGAAATAACCCGTTTCAAAGGACTTGGAGAAATTTCACCTGATGAGTTCGGGAACTTTATCGGGCAAGACATGCGGCTTGAACCAGTGCTTCTGGATCAGGATACTTCGATTGCCAAGCTCCTTTCTTATTATATGGGCAAGAATACTCCGGAGAGACAGCGGTTTATTATCGACAACCTTCGGGTTGAAAAGGATGATGCCATACCGGAAATTATCGAAGAAACTCCTGCTGAAATTTCGGCCTGACAGGGATAATTAATATATATTTCGGATAGCCAAATTTATTTTTTTAGGTTTACCGAATAAATAAGATTTCAAAATGCGGACATTCATGCTTTGCTTTTTGTGTGGTTTGTTATGCTTGGATTTGTCTGCAAAGCCAAGGCTAGTTGCAACCATCAATATACTGGCAGATTTTGCATCAAAGGTAGCCGGGAATGAATTGGATGTTTCCTCTTTGTTGCCGGCAGGAACCGACCCGCATACGTATGAACCTCGGCCAGCAGACGCCAGCAAACTTTCTGACGCAGATGTAATTGTCACAAATGGACTGAATCTGGAAGGTTGGGTTTCTAAACTTATTCAAGGTGCGGGAAGTCAGGCAAATGTTTTGGTCGCTTCGAAAAGAATAGATCCAATCAGAGCGCAGGGTTTTGCAAACTCCTTTGACCCTCACGCCTGGATGACCGTTCCAAACGCAATTCTTTATGTCCAGGAGCTTGAATCCGGTTTAAGCAAACTATATCCACAATCGAGTGCCGCCTTCAAAATTAATGCCCAGCGCTACATTGAAGAGTTGAGTCATTTGGACCTAACCATCAGGCAGATGTTTCAAAAATTGCCCGAACATGCCCGGTTTATCATTACCAGCCATGATGCATTCCGATACTTTTCAAGAGAATATGGATTTCAGGTTGCCTCTGTAATGGGCACTTCTACCGATGCAGATATTAGCTTAAAAGACATTAACCACCTTATCACCATTATTCAATCCAATCAGGTTCCAGCCATTTTTGTAGAGGTGGCACTAAATCCTAAGATCCTGCGACAATTGGCATCTGACTTAGGAATTCGCATTGGCGGCAGCCTTTACACAGACTCATTTGGTCCTTCAGGAAGCGGGGCCGACAACTATATCAAAATGATGCAGTTCAACGCAGGAATATTGGCATCCGCTTTGGCTGCTGAAACCAAAGGTCCGGAAATACTCGACTCTGGCTTGTCCATCTACTGGATGGCATTGATTGTGCTGACAATTTTTATGGCATCCTGGTTTTGGGTAAAAAGAGTGGTTTATCCAGTCTATGATGCGCCAGCAAACTGGAAGCATTATCAACTTGAGGTAAAAGACCTTTCCGTGATGCTGGACCAGAAAATCATCTTATCAAACCTTTTTCTCGACCTAAGGCCGGGACGATTTTATGGAATTTTGGGTGCCAATGGATCAGGTAAATCAACCTTGGTAAAAACCCTTGTGGGCTTACACACGCCAGTGAGTGGCTCCATCCTGATTCATGGCGTGCAGGTAAAACAATTCCTCAGAAACATAGCCTACCTTCCTCAGAAAGAAGAATTCGATATGGATTTTCCAGCCACCGTTGAAGACCTGGTCAGACTGGGCTTTTTCCCTTCGCAATCGGGCTCTGGACTCAACAAAATTCAAAAAGGACGCTTACTGGATGTTTTAAAGAAACTGGAAATCGAAAATCTGGCAGGAAGGCAAATTTCGCAATTGTCTGGTGGACAATTTCAAAGGGCGCTACTGGCAAGGGCACTTTGCCAGAATGCCGAAATCATTATCCTGGATGAACCATTTGTAGGTGTTGATTTTGCCACCGAGGAAATTATCATGGACCTTTTAAGAGAACAGGTGGCTGCTGGCAAACTTGTATTAATGGTGCATCATGACCTTACGAGGGTTCGAAATTATTTCGATTACCTCATCATGGTAAACCAACGAATCGTAGCCAGCGGTCCTACTGAGGAGGTTTTCACAGAATCAAATATCCAGGCAACCTATTCAGGTAAAGTAACCTTGCTGCAAAAGGCGCTTCAACTCATTAAACCAGAACTTCGATAATGGAACAAATTCTCGAATACGATTATGCCATTCGCGCCTTGTTTGCCTCGGCCATGGTGGGTTTGATGTGTGGCATTCTGGGCTGCTTCATTTTTTTGCGCAACATGGCATTGGTCGGCGATGCCCTTTCCCATGCGATATTGCCCGGAGTGGTACTCGGATTTCTTGTGGCCGGCCAAAGTGTTCTGGCATTTTTTACTGGCTCTGTGCTTGCCGGCTTGCTTGC
Organism: Cytophagaceae bacterium; assembly: GCA_947441055.1. Lineage (GTDB taxonomy): Bacteria > Bacteroidota > Bacteroidia > Cytophagales > Flexibacteraceae > CAMDMI01. The sequence goes on from CANETC010000101.1 coordinate 3,160, forward strand.
TGCGGCCATGATTACCTGGATCCAAACAAAAGTTAAATCCAAGGAGGATGCGGCAATAGGCGTGGTTTTTACCACCATGTTTTCCCTGGGCGTAATTGGCATATCAATCTTAACCAAGAGGGAAGGCGTTCACCTTGATTTGAAGGATTTCCTTTTCGGAAATGTTTTGGCCATCACTACCCAAGATTTAATGCTTACGGCTTTGGTTGGAGCCTTTGTTATTTTTTCATCCCTAAGCCTTTATCGGTATTTATTCATCAGCACATTTGATGCAACCCTGGCCAGGGCAATGGGTGTATCCACAAAGGTTATCCACTACTTTCTGATGTTGCTTCTCAGTTTTACGGTGGTTGCCTGTATGCAATCAGTCGGAGTGATTCTGGTGGTTGGAATGTTGATAATGCCGGCTTCGGCGGCTTACACATTAACAAAAAGATTGCCATCCATGATTCTGATTTCGGCAGTTATCGGTGTATTGTGCACAGTTGGCGGTTTTATAATTGCCTTTGCATTGGACATTACTCCTGGTCCGGCAATGAATGTAGTGGGTGCATTTTTTTACATTCTGGCAATCCTTTTTTCACCAGAAAATGGCAAAATCCCCATTTGGCTTAGCAGGCGAAAAGCCCGTAAGTCAATGAAAACCGATGACTTGATAAAGGCACTTGTGAGTGCAGGTAGCAGTGGTGATTCGGCACTTTCTGCTGTGCAGCAAAAGCTTGGCTGGTCAAATCAGATATGGAAAGATTCCTGGGCTTCAGCACTCAGTTCGGGATGGATTAAAGAGGATAATACTGGATGGTCCCTGACAGGCAAAGGCCTCAGGCATGGTTTTGAATTGCTCGGTGCACACAGAACTTGGGAACAATTTATGGTTGAAAATCTTGGGTATGACAAATCCCAAGTCCATCAACAGGCCGAGGAACTTGAACATTTTTTAACCCCTCAGTTGGTAAACGAAATCCAGAAAGAACTTGGCATGCCTTTGAAAGACCCGCATGGGGCCTATATTCCCCAAAGTGGCAGTAAGAATGAAACAACACTTTCAGTTTTGGATGAGGGAAGTAAATCTCTTTTACTAACGAGACAGGCCAGCGAGCATGTGATGGCGATGCTTTGGCAGGTAGGATTGAGTCCAAATTTCTCGATTACAATTCTCAGCAAATCAAAAAGCGAATTGCTTGTGAAAGTAAATGGTCAGGAAAAAACCATTACCAAAGAACTCGCCGAGCAAGTAATGGTTGTAAAAATTGGATAAAATTTTACTGCTTAGAAGATTTCAAATTGAGATTTTCTGAAGCTTTGGAAACAAACCTGATTGCTGCCACATTTCCTTCCAAGGGAACAACCATCACATTGTTATTCTCAGGATAGGCAAGAAGACTGAAATTTTCAAGTTGACCAATTTGAATAAAGCGAACCCAGCCATTTTCAGGCTGGCTATGTAAGAGGACTTCCACCGCATAATTTTCTTTGGATTTCAACATTCTACAATATTTCCAACTGGCAAATATTTCCGAACACAAAGACATATAGGATAAGAAACCAAAAACCAACGACGATAAATAAATATTGCGGTAAGCTGAAGTACCAGGCTCCACACCAAACCACATAATCTTGGTTAGTTTTGGGAACTTTCGATCCATTTTCTTACTAAATTCAAAAACCAGCCAAGACAACAAAATCGAAATGATGGCGAAGAGGAAAACGATGGTATCTTTAAATGGTGCCACAATAAAATCAGATATGGTGGCATATTGAAAAACATCGATGCCCCAGCTCAAATAGTAGGCGTAACTAAAAACCATTCCGATAATAATCAGAACCAGGTAGGAAAGTGTCAGAGCTAGGGATGGTTCCCTGAAGATAAACTTGAGGATTTTCGCCGGTAGTTCGTCGATTTCAGAGTTTTCTTTCATTGTTATAAAATCAGTTCGCAATCAAGCAAAAAAAGGAATGAAAAATTGCTGGGGATTTAGGTCAAGTGGTTCGAGAATTTCTTAAGTTTCGACCTCTATTTTGATTCACATGCGCTTACAATATTTTCTTTTACAAATAAGTTTAGCTGTTTTGGCTTTTACCCTTTTTTCTTGTGATAAAGAACCATCTGCTCCAATTGTAAAAACAGAATGGCTACGTGAAACCAGCCTTTTTGGTGTAAAGGTTGTGGGAAATGTGAAAGACGATGGTGGAGACAAAAACACCGAGCGGGGAATTTGCTATGGCACAAAGCCCTTGCCAGATTTATCCGACAATGTGCTCAAAGCAGATGTAAATGGATTTGGAGCATTTGCTTTTGAAATTGAAGACCTCAAAAAAGGAAGCAGTTTTTACTTTCGTGCCTGGGCCAGGAATTCTGCAGGTCTTGCTTTTGGAGAGGTTGTCGGATTCTCGACTTCAGATGTCCCGTCTGTAACCACAGCTGATCCTAGTGAAATTACCGGGGCCACCGCTTTCACAGGTGGAAATGTTATTTCGGATGGCGGAAAGCCGATTTTAGAAAGAGGCATTTGCTTCGACACCATGCCTGAGCCTGACATTTCCGATAGCCTAAAACTGGCGGCAGAAGCAATCAAAGGTGAATTCACCGTAAAGCTTATCGACCTTTATCCGAGTAAAAAATACTATTACCGTGCTTATGCAAAGAATGCTGCGGGTGTAGCCTACGGAGAATCTAAAACCTTTCTCACCACGGTGCTTTTTAACGCTGGCGATACCATTGTTGACCAGGAAGGCACAAAATACCCAACCATCACTATATTGGGAAAGCGATGGATGGCCGCAAACCTGAGAACCTCTAAGTATCGCGATGGCACTGCCATTTCAAGTTTAATCAGCAACACAGAATGGCCCAACAATACCAATGGGGCATGTTGTATTTATGACAATGCACCAGCCAATAATTCAGTTTATGGCAAACTATACAACTGGTATACAACCGTTAATGCCAAAAATTTATGCCCCACCGGTTGGAAAGTTCCATCTGATTCTGATTGGCAAAACCTTATTGCCTACCTGGGAGATGTAACCAAAGCCGGACTAAAAATGCGGACTACTGGAACAAGCTTGTGGGCAGCACCAAACGAAGGCGCAACCAACAGCTCTGGATTTTCAGGGGTTCCGGGTGGTAGCAGGTCGTATTTTGGTGGTTATGGATTTAAAGGCACAGCCGCCTATTTCTGGACTTCCGATGAACAGAATTCAGGTTACGCTAAATTCCGTTCTCTGAATTATGACAACCCGACAGTAACTGACGGCTATGATGCTAAAAAGGTTGGAATGTCTATTCGGTGCATTGAAGAATAAGGACGCCTTATTTTTTCCATTCTAAAATCTGAATTCCATGTGGGTCAACTTTCCTGATTGTCCCAATGGATTTTTCCAGTTCAGAAGTCAATACATTTCTGGCAGGACCATCAGAAGATGAAATTTCGGCAAATCGGGATAAATCAACCGAGCCAATTTTGTCATTTCCATTTACTAGAACCATCACCTTTTCATTTGCTGCTATTCGGAAATATACATACACATTATCTTCCGGCAAGTAATGAACAAATCGCCCTTCGGAAATCGACTTTGAGCTCTTTCTCCAGCTCAGCAATTTTTTGAGAAATTTAAAGGCCGAATCGGCTCTTCCCGTTAAGGATTTTTCATCAAAATAATTCTCTTTATCGCCTTTCCAGCCGCCCTTAAAATCCAAACGAACATTTGGATGCTGGGCCGCATCTCCATCTAAAGCAAATTCATCTCCATAATAAATCTGGGGAATGCCCCTCATTGTTAAAACAATACCCATCGCCTGCATGTGTTTCCTAAAATCCCCTCCCTGGGTTGTAATCAACCTGCTTAGGTCATGGTTGTCAGGAAAAATAAGATTTCTGGAGGCATCCTTGTAAAGGAAATCCTGACTCAAGGCAGTGTAAATTCTTTGGAGACCAGTCTCCCAGCCCCCTTTTTCATTTAGTCCTTTGGTAAGGGCAAAGTAAAATGGAAAATCAGTCACCGAACCGAGGCTTGGTTTGTAGCCGTCTTGATTCAGCGCGCCCTGTGTGAAGTAGGCAGCAAAGGAGGGCTGCTCCACCCAAACTTCCCCAACAATCGAGAACAATGGAAATTCCTGGTGAATAGATGCACACCAGGTTGAAATAAATTCTTTGTCATTGTATGGCCAGGTATCCATTCGAATCCCATCAATTCCTGTTTCTGCAATCCACCATAATGAATTCTGAATCAGATATCTGGCGAGTAATGGATTTTTCTGGTTTAGGTCTGGCATGTGTTTATCAAACCAACCATCGGTCATTAAATTTAGATCCGATTGGGCTGCATTAGGATCCGCAATGGTTTCAATCCGGAAATTGCAACGGGTATAAGGTTTGCCTGCAAAATGAACCCAATCTGTATCAGGCAAAGATTCCATCCAGGCATGTTTACTTCCGATGTGGTTTGCAACCATGTCCTGAACCATTTGCAAACCAGCACTATGGCATTTCCGGATCAACCTTTTATAATCTTCCAGGCTACCAAATCGGGAATCAACCTTGTAATAATCCGTAATAGAATATCCATGATAGGATTGCTCCGGCTGGTTGTTTTGAAGGATTGGGTTGAGCCAGAGTGTTGTCACACCGAGATTTTGAAGATAGTCGAGGTGATTTTCAATCCCTGCCAAATCCCCGCCATGTCTGCCAAAAGGCTTGCTTCTATCTGGCTTTTCCAAACTCCCCGCAGGAAAATCATTTGTTAAGTCACCATTGGCAAAACGGTCTGGCATAATCAAATACAGCACATCTTGTTTTCCATAACCAGAGGCACCGGAGGCCATGCTGTTTCTGGCTTTTAATTCGTAGCGAATTTCCTTTTTTTCGTTTCCGTATTGAAAATCAATTAAATAAACCCCTGGACTTGCAGAGGCAGAAATTTCCACATCAACAAACAGATAATCAGGATTGGCAGTTTTTCTTGTTTGAATCAATTTCCAATTGGCTCCGGCATTTGGCAAACCAACCTTGCAATTGCCGGCACCTTTTCCATGGATCATAAGTTGGAGACTTGGGTCTTTCATTCCAATCCACCAATGAGACGGCTCAATGGTTTGAATTTCAAAGGCCTTGGCAATACCAGTTGAATAAATTAGAAGATAGAATAATACAGCGGCAAATCGAATCATACAGCAAATAAGCAACAGGATTCAGAATCAGGCCCTAATTTCGTGCCATGAAATTCCATCTTTTTTGTCTGATTGGCTTTTGCAGCCTTTTTATTCAGCCAACCAAAGCGCAGAAGACAGAAAAATTCTGGCATTCTCCATTGGATTCCTTGCCGCAGTCCACTGCTTATGTTCCAGGGAGTTTCAGATTTTCAGATTATGATTCCTTATTAGTAGGTAAGCGAATCGCCTTGGTTGTAAATCATACTGCTGAATTTAAAGGAACCCACCTTGTAGACACACTGATTAAAAGAGGGAATCGAATCGTTAAAATTTTCGCACCTGAACACGGATTTCGGGGCACTGCAGCAGCAGGGGAGGAGGTTCGGTCTGGAATTGATGTTAAGACAGGACTTCCTCTTATTTCATTATATGGAAAGACAAAGAAACCAAGTCAAGCCATGCTTGCAGATGTAGACCTTGTTTTGTTTGACATTCAGGATGTGGGCGCTCGGTTTTATACCTACATCTCGACCATGAAACTCGTAATGGAAGCCTGTGCTGAGCAGGGGAAAGATTTTCTGGTTTGTGACCGGGCGAATCCGTTGGGCTATTGCACTGCCGGCCCGATTTTAAAAAAGAAATACACTTCTTTCGTTGGGGCATTTCCAATTCCAGTGGTTCATGGGCTCACAATTGGAGAACTTGCCGGAATGGCAAAGAAAAAAGCCTGGTTTCATGCTGCACCAAAACTCAAACTTAATGTTGTGAAATGCCTCGGCTATTCTCATCAGGACACAATATTTCCTTCAGTTCCACCTTCTCCAAATCTAAAAACACCTCTGTCAATTTTAGCTTATCCAAGCCTTTGCCTGTTTGAGGGTACAAACTGGAGTGTAGGTCGTGGCACTTCCAGTCCTTTTGAAATGTATGGATTTCCAGATTCGCTCGCAGGCCGGTTTAAATTTATACCCAATGAAAAACAAGTCCATGGGGGTAAAATATGTTTCGGCACAAAACTGGAGATCGATTCCATAAAAAACTGCTTCAGTCTTCGATTTCTCATCAATGCTCATAAAACCAAATCAGGAGGACAAGCCTTTTTTAATCCCTTTTTCATACGACTTGCGGGTGGGCCACAAACCCAGCGAAACATTGAAAAAGGAATTGAAGACTATACCAATTTAACCAATTGGAATTCAATGCGGAAAAAGTTCCTGCTTTATCCTTGAATTAAGCCGTCATTTTAGTGCCTATCTAGGGATGGCTTGGCATGAATTACTTTATTTGTGGCATGGTACACAATTTAAGCATTTCTCCCGGTCTGTTACAGGTTTTTCTCGGTGAACTCAGGGACAAAGAAATTCAAAAGGACAGGGAACGATTTCGCCGAAATCTGGAACGCTTGGGACAGATAATGGCCTACGAAATCAGCAAAACACTTCCAGCAAAAGAAGTAATAGTTGAAAGCCCACTTGCAGCTGCTACCATTTCAGTACCAGCTGTAGAACCTGTACTTTGTTGTGTACTTCGTGCTGGCTTGCCTTTTTTCAATGGCTTTCAGGATTATTTCAGTAACAGCGACTGCGCTTTCATTGGTGCATACCGTGGAGAGAACAAAGATGATTTA
>CANETC010000102.1 GCA_947441055.1 Cytophagaceae bacterium
AAGCTCTTCCACTGCCCCAACTTTAAAAATTGCATAATTTAAAAGTGAAATGGTATCCGATTTATCAAAAATTCCTTCAATAAAAGGCTGAAAAGCAAAGGTTACCAAAGGACTTAGCATTCCAAGAAAGAGACAAATAAAGGTTGCATACCGACTCTCCGATTCGAAACTATCTATCTGCCTAAAAAACCAAACCCAAACAAAGCCCAGAAGCAAAGAGGCAATTACATTGAGAATGAAAGTCATTTCCATCGCTATATTTTTTTAGCTGAATTCATTTTCAATTAACAGTTTTTTTTTAAAATCCCAATGCAGGTTTGATTTCAGGATTAGAGCCGGATTTTAGGCTTTAAAAACCTATCTTTGCGGCCCATTTTTACGAGAATTATGATTTCTACCAGCAATGTATCCCTGCGCTTCGGCAAGCGCCTTCTTTTTGAAGATGTAAGCATTAAGTTCACACCCGGCAACTGTTATGGCCTCATTGGAGCCAATGGTGCAGGCAAAACCACTTTCGTTAAAATCCTATCCGGAGAAATTGAGCCCCAAACCGGTGATGTAATCATGATGCCAGGGCAACGCCTTGCGGTGCTTAAGCAGAATCAATTTGCCTTCGACGAATTTCCTGTTCTGGAAACAGTAATCATGGGTCATGAAAGGCTTTACGCCATCATGAAAGAGAAGGAAACCATTTATGCGAAAGAAGATTTTTCTGAAGCCGATGGTAACCGTGCTGCAACGCTTGAAGAAGAGTTTGCAGAACTCGAAGGCTGGAATGCAGAATCGGATGCTGCCACCATGCTGAGTGAACTTGGCCTTAGCGAAGACCAGCATAACCGGATGATGAAAGACCTGGACGGCAGCGAAAAAGTAAAAGTTTTGCTGGCACAGGCATTGTTTGGAAATCCGGATGTGTTGCTACTTGATGAGCCTACAAACAACCTCGACCTAAAAACTGTTCAGTGGCTGATCCGTTTCCTTGGTGATTTTAAAAATACAGTTGTAGTAGTTTCCCACGACCGATATTTCCTCGATGAGGTTTGTACGCACATTGCGGACATTGACTTTGGAAAAATCCAGATTTACCCGGGCAACTATTCCTTCTGGTACGAATCAAGTCAGCTGGCGCTGCGTCAAAAAGCAGATCAGAACAAAAAGAATGACGAGAAACGAAAAGAACTGGAAGAATTTATCCGCCGTTTTTCTGCCAATGTAGCGAAGTCGAAGCAGGCCACCGCCCGCCAGAAAATGCTTGAGAAAATTACTCCTGATGAAATCAAGCCATCGAACCGTAAATACCCGTATATCTTTTTCAAGGCCGAGCGCGAAGTTGGCGATCAAGTTTTGAGCGTTCAAAACCTTGGCTATCAAAATCCGGAAGGCGAATGGCTTTTCCGCAACCTCACTTTCTCAGTTGAGAAAGACCAGAAAGTGGCTGTGGAAAGCGAAAGTTCAACTTCAAATACAGCACTTTTTCAGGTTCTGGCTGGTGAATTAAAACCAAGCGAAGGGGAATTCAAATGGGGAGTCACTACTTCACTTGGGTACTTGCCGAATGACAATTCAATTTATTTCAAGGATGCCAGCCTCAACTTGGTGGACTGGTTGCGCCAATATTCAGTTGAAAAAGACGAAAGCTACATCCGTGGTTTTCTTGGTAGGATGCTTTTCTCCGGAGAAGAGGCTTTGAAAAAATCCAATGTTTTGTCAGGTGGTGAAAAAGTGCGCTGTATGTTTAGCAAACTGATTCTTGAGGCTGGCAATGTCCTTATTCTGGATGAGCCCACCGACCACTTGGATCTTGAGAGCATCACGGTTTTGAACAACTCGCTCACCGAATTTAAAGGCATTATTTTGATGAAGAGTCGCGATTTTCAACTCAACAACACCGTGGTAAACAGGTCTCTTGAAATTGGAAATGGCGTGGTCATGGACAAACTAGGAAAGTTCGAAGAGTACATCCAGGCCCGCGACGAGAAAAAAGTAATGGCTTGATAATGAAAACGGCCAAGGATGCAGTTGCAAGCCTTGGCCGTAAAAATTAATTTAAACCCTATTTATTGGAACAGCAAACAGAATTACACTGCGTTGCTGCTCAATTTGGCACCAAGATATTCCCGGTTCATGCGGGCAATATTGGAAATACTGATTTGTTTTGGACATTCAGCCTCACATGCGCCTGTGTTGGTACATGCGCCAAAACCTTCCTGATCCATTTGAGCCACCATTCCTTCTGCACGACGGTTTCTCTCCGCCTGGCCTTGAGGCAACATGGCCAACTGGGAAATTTTAGCAGACACAAAAAGCATGGCAGATGCATTTTTACAAGCCGCCACGCAAGCACCGCAACCTATACAAGTTGCAGAATTAAAAGCTTCGTCGGCAATCTCCTTTCCAATTGGAATGGCATTGGCATCTTGGGCCGAACCTGTATTCACAGAAACATAGCCACCGGCATGCTGAATCCTGTCGAAAGCGGAACGGTTAACCATTAAATCTTTGATTACCGGAAAAGCCTTCGCCCTCCAAGGTTCAATGTAAATGGTATCACCATCTTTGAAACTGCGCATGTGCAGCTGGCAAGTGGTGGTTTGCTGAGGACCATGAGGCCTTCCATTGATTACAAGGGAGCAAGCGCCACAAATTCCTTCACGACAATCATGATCGAAAACCACTGGATCTTCCCCTTTTTTCTGGAGATTTTCATTCAACACATCCATCATTTCAAGAAATGACATGTGGTCGTTGATGCCGGAAATACTATAAGTTTTGAGTTCGCCCTTTGCTGCGGTGTTTGGTTGCCGCCAGATTTTCAGGGTCAGGTTCATTGTGTTCATGGCCTGTTCTTATTTATATGAGCGCTGGGTGAGTTTCACATATTCAAACTTGAGGGCTTCCTTGTGAAGTACCTCCGACTGGTTATCGCCTTTGTATTCCCAAGCGGCGACATAAGCGTAATTTTCATCGTCGCGGAGGGCTTCGCCATCCGGTGTCTGGTATTCTTCGCGGAAGTGTCCACCGCAACTTTCATTTCTGTCAAGCGCATCCTGAACCATCAGGGCACCGAGTTCAATAAAGTCCGCGAGACGAAGTGCCTTTTCTAAGGACTGATTCATTTCTTCATTTGCGCCCAACACTTTCACATTGGTTTCAAATTCCTTTTTGATGTCAGCAATAATCCCCTGGGCTTTTTTGAGACCTTCTTCCGTGCGGCTCATTCCGCAATAATCCCACATTGTAAGACCCAGTTTACGATGAAGTTCATCTACTGTTTTTTCGCCTTTCATCGAAAGCAAACCATTGATTCTTTTACGAACCGCGTCTTCTGCTTCCTTGAATTCAGGTCTATCGGTTCCAATTTTTTCTTGGCCGATTGCGGCCAAATAATCTCCAACTGTATAAGGAATCACAAAGTATCCATCCGCTAAACCCTGCATCAAGGCAGAAGCCCCCAATCGGTTTGCACCATGGTCTGAGAAATTGGCTTCACCCAAAGCGTAACAACCAGGAACGGTTGTCATTAAGTTGAAGTCTACCCAAAGTCCACCCATGGTATAGTGCACTGCAGGGTAAATACGCATTGGCATTTTATATGGATTTTCACCTGTGATTTGCTGATACATATCGAACAGGTTGCCATACTTGGCCCTCACGACATCTTCAGAATCTCTACGAATTGCATCCGCGAAATCCAAATAAACCGCAAGCTTGGTAGCACCTACTCCACGACCTTCATCGCAGACAGATTTGGCATTTCGGCTGGCGACATCTCGTGGAACAAGATTGCCAAATGAAGGATATTTTCTTTCAAGGAAATAGTCTCTTTCTTCCTCCGGAATATCGGTTGGAAGCCTATTGTCACCAACTGCTTTCGGAACCCAAACCCTGCCATCATTGCGAAGAGATTCAGACATCAGCGTTAGCTTAGACTGATAATCTCCTGACACAGGAATACAGGTAGGGTGGATTTGAGTAAAACAAGGATTTCCAAACAAGGCTCCTTTTTTATGCGCCCTCCATGTAGCAGTTACATTGCAGGCCATGGCATTGGTACTCAAGTAGAAAACATTGCCATAACCACCGGTACAAAGCAAAACTGCATGGGCAGCATGACTTTCAATGGCACCGGTAATCAGGTTGCGGGTAATGATTCCCCTTGCCTTGCCATCTACGACAACAAGGTCAAGCATTTCTGTTCTGGTGTAAAGCTTCACTTTTCCGGCAGCAATCTGACGGTTCATTGCCGAATAGGCCCCAAGCAAAAGCTGCTGTCCAGTTTGACCGCGGGCATAGAATGTACGGGAAACCTGTGCGCCACCGAAGGAACGATTGGAAAGAAGTCCGCCATATTCACGGGCAAATGGAACTCCCTGAGCCACGCATTGGTCGATGATGTCCACACTCACTTGCGCAAGTCTGTATACATTTCCCTCACGGGCACGGTAATCTCCCCCTTTTACAGTATCGTAAAACAATCTGTAAGTGGAATCCCCATCGTTTTGATAATTTTTGGCAGCATTAATTCCACCCTGAGCCGCAATTGAGTGCGCCCTGCGGGGAGAATCATGAAATGTAAAGACTTTCACATTGTAGCCGAGCTCTGCGAGTGAAGCAGCTGCAGAAGCACCTGCTAGTCCTGAGCCTACTACGATGATGTCGAACTTTCGCTTATTGGCTGGGTTAACCAATTTGAGGCCAAACTTATGGTTGGACCACTTTTCAGAAATTTGACCAGATGGAATCTTGGAATCTAATGTCATAGTTATAGAAAATTCGTAAGATTAAACAGTATGAAAAAACCAGAAATAGACCGGCATTGTTGCAAATCCCAATGGGAGAATAATTGAAATAATATTTCCAATTCCCTCAATGATGGAATTGTATTTTTTGTGATCTAGGCCTAAAGTTCTGAATGCAGAAGCAAAGCCATGTTGAAGGTGAAAACCCAGCAGCAGCAAGGCTATCAGATAAAGAACTGAATACCACCATTCATCATGAAAAATTCTGGCCACAAGGCCATACATATCTTTATAAGGCTTGCCTTCAATATCTACCATTGGCATTTCCTGGTAATGGTAAGGGAACCAGAAATTAATGAGGTGAACAATCAAAAAGAAAAGAACGATAGAACCCGATAAACCCATATTGCGGGAAAACCAGCTCACTTTTTCATGGGTTTTCTGCACTGCATACCCAATTGGCCTTGCGGCTGAGTTCATTCTGGTAAGAATTGAGGCGGTCCAAATGTGAATGCCAAAACCAAGTAACAAGCCAATTTCCAAAACCCGAATCAAACCGTTGGTGGACATGAAATTGGAATAGAGATTAAAAGCTTCTCCGCCATCTCCTTTGTACAAAAGGAAATTTCCTGAAAGGTGTACGATAAGAAATGAAACGAGGAACAAGCCGGTCAGCGACATGCTGAGTTTACGGCCAAGGGTGCTTGTTAGTGTATTGGTAATCCAGCTCATTGTCTGTTTAGGAAAAACTTCTTTTTATCTTAAAGCCAATTGCAATGCAATATTAACTACCAAATCGGATAATTGTTCAGTCTGAATTGCCTTATGGTTAATTTAAATTGAGTCCTGAAAAGAAGCCCTTGATTGGATATTAGTTTTAAGGCGAGGGAATTGTTGTAAATTCGCCGCGGCGGCAACTTCAGCACCCGGTTTTAGCTTGAAGAAATTTTGTTTCATTTTTATAGCATTGCTTTCGTTAATCCTGGAAAGTAATGCCTCCCACATTCGTGGCGGATATATTTCCGCTAAACGAATTCAAGGTTACAAATACGAATTCATCCTGACGATTTTTCGGGATTTGAATTCTCCGATCTACGATTCCATCAACAAACTTTATCCGGATGCATCCATTTCAGATGTCTTGAGCAGCCCTGTTTTCAATTCCATAGAAATTCCTGAAAAACAGACCCAGGTTCTCCAATATAAATTTAATTACACCTACAGCGCGCCTGGCGTTTACACCGCTTACCATTATCAACTGTTTCGCAATCTGAGCATCCTCAATATGGATTTCTCTGGCAGCACAACTTTTTATGTGGAAACCAAGGTAATCATTGACCCATTTCTCGCTCTGGACCAAAGTCCGGTGATAACCAAGGCTGCTGTGGATATTGCTTCAGTCGGCAGTATTTACAAGTACAACCCTGGGGCATATGACCCAGACGGAGACAGCATTTCTTATCAATTGGTTCCTTCAAAACAATTTGTGCCTTCGCAAGGCAGTGGCTATCCGGCCAATGTTTCAAATTACAGAGATCCTGCCATTCGCGCCGGTGGCCTGGATTCTTCCGGAACCATTCCGGCTTTTCTACAACTGGACGAAAAAACCGGAGATTTAACATGGAATGTTCCCCGATTAATTGGCGAATACAACACCGCCATCAAGATTGTTGAATGGAGGAAACTTCGGGAAAACAAACCCCGAAGAGACTCAATTGGATTTGTATTGCTCGACATTCAGATCATTGTGAAGGATGCCAACAACAAAAAACCAATCCTGAAACTTCCGAAGGATACCTGCATCGTGGCTGGTTCCATGTTGGAAAGAACCATACTGGCAACCGACCCAAATCCGGGAGATTTTGTCACCCTATCTATGCTTGGAGAATTAAACACTTTGCTTCCAACAAGCAACCGGGCAAGTTTTATTCAGGCCTCAGGAAATTCAAATCCATTCAGGGGGAATTTCAAATGGCAGACCAAGTGCAGCAATGTTCGGAAACAGGCCTATTACGCTGTTTTTCAAGCAGAAGACAGTGGCAATAGCGGTACATCTTTTCAGCTCGTAGATGTACGAACCTGGAAAATCACGGTCGTTGGACCAGCCCCTGTGATGAAAGAAATCCGAACCGTAGATCCAAACAGCCTTAGAATTTCTTGGCAGCCCTACACCTGCAGCAATGCCGACAAAATCTGGATTTACCGAAAAATAGACAGCACCGACATTCAGCCGGACACCTGTCTTCCAGGAATGCCAACTGGTACTGGTTTCGTCAAAATTGCGGAAGTTTCAGCAACGGATACGGCTTTCACCGATTCCAACAATGGAAAAGGTTTGCTGAAAGGTCCATCCTATTGCTACCGAATTGTGGCCAAATTCCCGGAACCAGCCGGAGGAGAAAGCTTGTTTTCAAATGAACTTTGCAGATCCATCAACTTGGATATTCCTGTAATGGTCAATGTGGATGTAGAAAAAACGAGTCCGGCCGATGGAAAAATTAATGTCCGCTGGACACGGAATTTCTTGTTAATGACTGTCATTTTCCGCACCAGCCTTTATCGGGTAAATCCCAGTGGCGAAAAAACCCTTGTCTTTACCACCCTGAATCCAGCCGACACTTCCTTTACGGACAGTGGATTAAACACCCGCGATAAAACTTATTCCTATTTTTTATATCATCAGATAGAAAGCGACCCGCCAATTATGCCCGACAGCACACCTGTGGCCCAATCTGTTCGGCTGGAGCTGATTCCGGGAACGCAAAAAATCAACTTGCGCTGGCAGGCCTCCACTCCTTGGAGTTTAGGAGGTTATTATCACCGCATTTACCGTAAAACAAGCGGGGCTTTCACCCTAATCGATTCCGTAAATCAACAAGGTCCGGTTTTTCAATATACGGACGAAGGCCAATTTGACGGAGAACCACTTAAGGACAGCCTGGATTATTGTTATTATGTAGAAACCTCAGGATCCTATGGAAATACTATGCTTCCTTCTCCCCTATTGAATCGCTCTCAAGAATTCTGTGCAAATCCTTCTGACACCGTAAAACCTTGTCCGCCACCTACAATAACGATAGATGCGGGACCATGCGAAGATTGCGAGGCCCTGAAAACCCGAACAGAATTTAGCCGCACAATCCGATGGAGTGTGGCCGGACTTGGTGATTGCGCAAAGGATGCATATCGCTTCAAAATTTATTATGCTGAGCACGATGACGAAGAGTTGCAATTAATTGGAAGCACAGCCGATACATTTTTTGTGCACTCCTCACTGGCGAGTCTGGCCGGATGCTATCTGGTGAACTCCGTGGATAAATCTGGGAATGAAAGCATTGGCCTAAGCCCAACTTGTGTGGATAATTGCATCCGCTACGATCTGCCCAACATGTTTACTCCGGATGGTAATGATCAGAATGAAAAATTCAGTCCGGCGTGTTACTCAAACGCGTTCATTGAAAATGTCCACTTTACGGTGTACAACCGCTGGGGAAAAAAGGTTTTTGAAGACGATGTGCTCCCAGAAATCAACTGGGATGGAATTGCCGAAGGCAGGAAAGAATACCTGAACAGCGGAATTTATTTTTATTTGGTGGAATTGCAGACAAAACGCCTCAAGAAAGCCGATGAAAAAATGGTTTTAAAAGGCTGGGTAAACATTGTAAAACAACCTTAAGTATGTGTGGTAGATTTTCGCTCGATAAAACTGCAGATATACTTGAAGCCCGTTTCAAGGCGAAACTGCGCATTAGCAATTACACACCCTTGTACAACATCGGCCCTGGAATGCCGGCTGCCTGTATTCCGATGGATGATGCAGAAGGAATTTTCATGTACCACTGGGGCCTTGCACCTCAAAGCAAAGAAGGCGTTGCCCGAAATCTAATCAATGCGAGAACTGAAACCGTTTGCTCAAAATGGCCTTTTGCAAAACTGGTAAAAACAGGTCGTTGCATTGTTCCTGCGAGTGGTTATGTGGAATGGAAAGCAATCGGAAAAAGCAAAATTCCCTTTTTGCATAAAGTCCGC
This sequence comes from Cytophagaceae bacterium, assembly GCA_947441055.1. Taxonomy (GTDB): domain Bacteria; phylum Bacteroidota; class Bacteroidia; order Cytophagales; family Flexibacteraceae; genus CAMDMI01. Next base: position 8,769 of record CANETC010000102.1, read on the forward strand.
GGACAGGAATTATTCTCAATGGCTGGCATTTTTGAAGATCATGGAGACAACCGAAGGTTCACCCTCCTAACCATGCCTGCTGGTCCAATTGCGGCAGGAATTCACGACAGAATGCCGGTTATTCTTGAAAAGGAAGAAGAGGCCGAATGGTTGGCGCACAGCTCTAATCCTGAAAAACTTGTGCAAAAATTCCTTGTGAAAAAAGAAGCCGCACTTGAAGCATTTTCCGTTTCGTCAAAACTCAACCGAAGTTTCGACAATGATCCAAAACTGATTGATCCTTGTCCCTTTTCCATTCCGGAGCAACTAAGCCTTTTCTGATTGTGAAGAAAATTCTCATTATTAAAATCGGAGCAATTGGAGATGTGGTGATGTGTTTGCCTCTAATTCCGGAGATAAGAAAGAAGCATCCGGGCGCAGAAATTACCTGGCTTTGTGGAAATCAGGTAAAGCCATTGCTTGAGAGAATTGAGGGAATAGACAAACTCATTTCAGTGGATGAAAACCGGCTTTTGAAAGGTTCTTTTATTCCACGGATTTCGGAAATTTTTAAAATTTGGATTCAGCTGGCCTTTCAAAAATTCGACCTTGCGCTTTACTACTACCATTCGAATTTATATAAGCTACTTTATCTTCCGGCTTTAACTCAGGAAACCCAAGGATTTGGAAAGCAAAAAAATATCGGAACTAACTTGCCAGTTCCAGGTCGGCACCATTCTCTCGAGTACATTCAGGCATTTAGTGGCATAAAAGCGGGTGAAACCTACCAGCCGGAATACCCGGTTTTCCGTGACCTTCCAAAAAAAGATCAAACTAAAATAACCACAAAACGCGTGGTTTTTGCCTGTGGCGGAGCAAAAAACATCCTTCGTAATGACGACTTTCGGCGCTGGCCAATCAGCCATTACAAAAAGCTTGGAAAACTTGTAATAGACCAGGGTTGGGAGCTGATTTTAACTGGCGCGCCTTCGGATTCCTGGGTAAGAGAAGAATTTAATGGCTTGGCATTTACCGACCTGATTGGAACGCAGAACTTATGTGGATTTGTGGATTATTTGGCTTCCGCAGATGTGTTGGT
>CANETC010000103.1 GCA_947441055.1 Cytophagaceae bacterium
ATTTGTCGTTTTCCTCTGGGGCTTCCAGCTCATCTTTTTTGATGGCCACCGACTGAAGGTGCATGTTGATGATGGACAATTTCTCCTTTCCAATTCGGATTCTCGCCATGATGATCTGGTTGTTTGAACCTTTTTTCTTCCGGATAATTTCTTTTGAGTCAATCGGAAAGCGAGAAAGAATGGCCATTCCAACCGAAGAGCCCCATTGTTTTTCTGCGATGGAATAGAACACATGTTTGTAACCTGCTTTTTTGAGGCTTCGGACAATGTTGAATGGTTTTCTGCCCGGGAAATCAAACATTTCCTGAATGCAAATGATGTCTGCGCCGGAATTTTTAAGGTTTTCAACCATGTGGATGCATAAATTTTCATCCCTGTTTTCCTTGTGCTCCATGGCGCCAAATGCTTTTGCATTCAAACTCAAAACTTTAATATCGCCACATTTTTCAGTAATGATGAGGTGCCAACCCAAACTTGCCTGAATAAACCTCAAACCCAAAACCAGGCTCAATCCGGGAATAAGGGCATTGATTGGTTTTTTCCACAACCAGTATGCCGCCAGAAATATCTGTGAAAAAATTGCGGGTGGAATGAGGAAGCCAGAGAAACCAGCGAGCCAATAATTTTCTGGCCGGATGGTGCAAGCGTAGTAAAGGCCGATGGTAAAAAAGGAAAGCAGTATACTGATTCCGACGAGTTTGTTTCCTGATGCTTTGCTTTTACTTTGTCTTGGTTTGGGCGTTTTATCTTCAATTTCCGCCTGTTTTTTCCTCGGCACTCTCATTGATTTGCAAGCCAGGACTGAGGGTTAAGGCGCTTATCGTTTTTCCAGACCTGGAACTGAAGCACATTTCCATCTGGTCCGGATTTTACCTCACCTATGGTTTGGTTCAACTTTACTTTTTCGCCAGCAGAAACCCGGATGTTTTTAATGCCGCTGTAAACAGTGAAAAAGTTTCCGTGGCGGATGAGCACAATCTGTCCATCCATTCCTGGAACCGAGCCGACCAGACCAACAACGCCTTCAAAAACAGCGCGCACCTTTTCGTGTGGGCGGGTACTGATGTCCACGCCTAAGTTGTCTACATACACTTTTTTGATGACCGGATGCTCATGCCTTCCAAATCCAGAAGAAATAAAACCGGATTGCACCGGCCAGGAAAGTCTGCCACGATTTCCAGCAAAGGAATTGGAGATGATTTTGCCTTCCGGCGTAAGGTACATTTCCGAGCTTGAACCGCTGGTTTCCTTTCCATCCGACTTTCCTCCTGAGCGCGATTTGCGGATTTCTTTTTTTACCAGGCTGGCAATGAGGTTCTCCAGTTTACGCAGCGCGATTCTGTGTTTTTCTATTCTGGCCTTGAGTTCTTTTTCCTTGGCGCTTAATTGGTTGACAACTTTTTTCTGGTCGTCTTTTAAGATTTCAATTTGTTGTTTTTCCTTTTTTTCCTGTCCAAGCAAAACTTCTTTTACCTCTTTTGCCTCAGCCAGTTTTAGCTTTTGCTGATTCAGTTTCAGGCTGAGGTGCCGGATTTGTTTTTCCTGACTTCTCCTTTCATCTGCATAATGCCGCAGTTGTTGAATCCGGTTGAAGAAATGGTTTACAGATTCCGAGGCGAGCAGGTAAAGGAGGATTTGTTGCTTGCCTGCTTTTGATGCTGCATATACCATGGCGGAGTATTCCTTTTTCAGCAATGCCAAAGTGTAGGCCAGTTTTTCTTCCTCCGTTTGCAGGTGGGAAATATCAGAATCCAGGATCCCGAGTTCATCCCGGATGTTTCCGATGGTTTTTTCTTTTAGAAGCGCCTGTTGTTTGAGGGCCTGCAGCTGTGAAATAGATGCCTTTTTTTCTTTTTTAACTTCCTGAAGGATTTCGCGGGTTTGTTCGATTTTCCTTAGGTTTTCCTTCTTCTCCCTTTCCAGTTGTTTTCTCGATTTCTGTTGTGCCTGACCCGAATTGAGGCTCAGGCAATATACGAGCAGCAGCGCCAATATTGCCGGAAAAGCATTCGGTTTCAGGTTAAGGGAATTTCTGAAATTGGAGGAAAAGAACTTCATGCCAGAATTGAAGTGGTAAAAGTAATTCAGACGATGAGAATGCAAAGGAGATTCTCGATTATCAGGATGGCATTTGGCCTGATTTTGAGAGATTTTATTTAGGATTTTGAAAAATAAACATTGCCCACGGGACTAGAAAATTACATGAATTTGAGAGACTTTTTTTGACAAAATGTTGAAAACTAAAAGATTTGGGCTTATCGGGATTGATCAACATCAAGCAAAATAGTGATATGAGAAACCACTTTAAGTAATATTCCACATTTTAAAAATCAAAAGGAAAGGTTTAAATTCCTACGTAATAAATTAAAGTCAAGTCCCTAATTCCGAAGAATTATCGCTTTCTGGCGCAATCCTTTCATTAGATTCTTGCAAGAGAAATTTCTTTTTTCTTACTTTCGGGCGCTTTAAACATTATACGATTTATTGACTATTTTTGAATTGCCGAAACACAATCCAAATCTCTAAGTTTCAAACGAAGAAACTCTGGATTTCATGAATTGTATTTTGAGTAATAACTGTAAGAAATTATGAAAAAACATCTACCCAATCGCATCCAGTCCGTTTTCAAAGGGTTCTCTATTGTTGTTGTTGCATGTGCTTTCCTGCTTTTGCCCAGCATTTCATCGGCGCAAAGTTTCCGGACAGTAACATTTTCTGGAAGTTCTGCGGATTTCAATGCAGCCGAAAAATATACCGCTCAAGGAACGGCACAGAATACGGACTATTATGTGACTTTTGATGTAACCTACCTTTACATTGGTGCCTTCCGGACAGGAGGAAGTACTTTTGGTGCCACTGACAATTTAACCGTTTACTTGGATACTGACCCAACCGCAACTCCTGCCACAACTGGAAGTGGAACAAACGCGGGTCAATCGTACAATGGTGTAACCGGAGTCCTGCCTTTCCGCGCTGATTACAATGCCCATGTAGAGCAAAGTTATCAGGAAATGAAAACCGGTGCTACCTGGGCAACAGCTGTTACAGGCTTTAATGTTTTTACCAATACCACAGCCAGAGAAATTCGTATTCCGCGTAGCAGCATTGGAAATCCGGATGCACTTTATTTGACCATGTGGATGGGTTATACAGGTGGATTTTTTGCAAACGCACCCGGAGCGAATGTGGCGGCAGCGGCCAACCCAACAATCACAGGTTATTTTGGTGGAATCGGTTTAGGTAGTGCAGATTGTATTCCTGTGAATACAACAAATACTCCGATCACTGCCTCCATTACAAACGGCGTTCCTGTTTCTGGTGCGCGTTATGGAAAAGTAAAGGTTAATACAGGAACAGTAACAAATGCAAATGCTTGGTCGCTTGCACCAGGAGGAAGCATTGAGGTAACTGGTGGAACATTTGCAATTGGTGCGCAGAAAATTGTTATGGGAAATTCTTCGGCAACATCTGGCCGTGGAACTACCATCAACACATCCGGTACAGGTGTTATCACCACTGTTGCCGGAACTATTTTTGATTTTATCGGTGAGGGCAATGTGGTTGGAAATAACCTCAGTGTTGCCGGAAGGATAAAAATCCGGAACAAGTTTACTCCTTTGGCTTCTGGGGGGCTTACCTTCAGTTCTGGGGCAATTCTGGATATCAGAAATGGCGGATATATAAATACAAATGCGCCTACATATGCTGCAGGCTCCTTTTTGAAATACAATAGTGGAAATACTTATGCGGCGGGTATAGAATGGACAGCCAATGCTGCTTCCGGTGTTGGTGTTCCTGCAAATGTAACCATTGGAGATTCCTTAGCCAGTTCCAGATGCTCCTTTGGTGCTTCGACCCAATACAGGCAGATGACCGGAAACCTTAATCTTGCCCTTGCTACTTCAAACCTCACCTTGTCTACAGCTGTAGGTGGTGACCTACAGATTGGCGGTAATGTATCCAACCCCGTAGGTGCAACACTCACCCACAATACAAGAACGGTAACCTTTAATGGTACCACTGCCCAAACAACAAACAGTACAGCGCTAACCTATGGCTATCTCACCATTGCGAATACAACCGCAACTGTATCTGCCGGCGCAGCACTAACGATTGCGAATAACCTCACCGTGAATGCAAGTGCAAGGTTGAACATGGCAACTTTTGCTTTAACACTTACCGGTTCTACCAGTACTGTGAATGGTTTTTTGCGCTCTGCCGGAACTTTCACCGGTGCAACATCAACTACTTTGACCTTTAGCACAACCGGAACCTACGAGCACAACCAGCAGGGGGCACTTCCGCTTGCTTCATGGAATTCGGGTTCAACCTGTTCTGTCATTGGCTGGGTTGCAGGCACCACAGCACCTTCCAACCTGAATCAGAATTTCCATCATTTTACTTGGAGCAGCACAACACAGACTGCTACAATCAATCTTTTAGGTAATCCGACCACCATCAATGGTAATTTTAGTGTTCTAAGTACCGGAACCGGAATCCTTCGGTGGGGCACACAGGTTACAGCCACCGTTGCTGGTAATCTGAATATTACTTCTACTACTACCAATTCGACGCTGCAAACAAATAACTCTGGAACAGCTTCCTCTATTTCTATTGGTGGAAATGTGATTATTACTCAAACCGCAAGTGTTGCAACTTTGGCTCATGCTGGAACCGGAACAACAACCATTACTTTTAATAAAAATTCCTCGAGTCCGGTTCAGCAATTTAGTTCATCTGGAACAATTTCTGGACCGATTAGCTGGGCATCCGGAACTGGAACCTCCACCAATATCGTGCAGCTCGGAAGTAATGTAAACCTGGGTACAGGCACTGGTACTTTCACTGCTGCAAACAATGCCTCTTTGGACTTCCAGAATTTCGTCCTCAATGGTTCAGGCACATTCGTCGCCGCAACCGGCTCCTCCCTCATCACCGCCAATACCGCCGGTTTCAATACCAGTGGAGCGACAGGTTCTGTACAAACTACAACCCGTACCTTCAGCAATGCCGGTGTAAACTATACCTTTAACGCAGCTTCTGCCCAGGTTGCCGGTACAGGATTAGGTGCAGCAGCGAACATAAAAAATCTTACTGTAAACAATGCATCAGGTCTTTCCCTGAGTGCGGCGACAAACCTTTCATCCACTGGAGTTCTGACATTCACAGCTGGTCATGTTGATCTTTCAACTTTCAACCTGACCATGACTTCCGGCGCCACATTTTCTGGTCAGACTTCCGCCAAATATGTTAAAACAAGTAGCACCGGAAGACTAATTCAAACAGTTGCTTCTTCCGCCGTAATTTTCCCTGTTGGAGTTTCCGCATACAATCCGATTACCCTCACCAATTCCGGTACATCCGATACTTATTCAGTGCTGGTGGTAGATGCCCCAGCTAGTCCTACAGTAAACAACAGCACCAAAATTGTAAACCGTTTCTGGTCTGTTACAGAAGGCGTAGCTGGTGGAGGAAGTATTGCTGTTACAGCGCAATACAATTCTGGAGAACCGAATGCGAATTTTGCATCCGGCACCACACTCAATATGGGTATTCACAATGGTGCTGACTGGTCAATCGTAAATGCCACAGGGGCAGGTGCTGGGCCATTCACTGCCAGCACCAACAGCAATTTTGCTCCGCTTGTATCCACTTACACAATCGGTATTGCCAAGGATGATGGTTTTATTGTTCCAGCATTTGACTTTACCTGGACCGGTGCTACTAGCAGCGATTGGGGAACGGCCACCAACTGGGATCTTTCTGCCGTTCCGGCCATTACCGACAACATCATTATTCCTACTTCCGCTTCTTATACCAATGCGCTTGACATTACAGGAAGCAGAACTTGTGTAGCCTTCACCGTGAATGGAAATGGAACCTTTTCAATGGCAGCCTCATCTTCCATCAATGTAAAAGGAGATTTCACTTACAGCAGCTCTGCTACGCCTTCTTTTGATTGCAGTTCAACATTCCAGTTATCAGCTGCGACTTCTCAAAATGTACGGGCTTTCAATTATGGAAACCTCAACATTGCGGGCGGTGCGAGAGTTTTGGCATCCAGCGGAACCATCGGTATCTGCGGAACATTTACTCCATCTGTTAGCCAAACCACAACTGGAAGTACAATTAACTATAACGGAACCGGAGCACAGACCATCTCTGCCGCCACTTACAACAACCTGACCATCAGCAATGCTAGAGGTTCAGCCACTTTAACTTTACCTTCCGGAACAATCGCTGTTGGCGGAACATTTAATGTTTCTTCACTTAGTGCTTATACGCCGTCTGTGAATGCAGCCAGCATTTTTGATTTTACTTCAGCTTCTGCTCAAACGATTCCGTCATTCTACTATGGGCAGATCAGCAACAGCGGAAACGGAAATCGTACCTGGGCTTCTTCGGGTATCATCGACATCAACCAGGGATTCACACCCGGAACTGGTACCCATACCATTACTGGAAGTACCATCCGCTATTCGAACACCGCAGCGACCACCTGGACGCTTACAAGCTTTACCAGCAATGTGGCTTCCCGCCAATACAATAATCTGATTTTTGCGGGAGGTGCCTCTACCATCTGGCAATTGCCGGCTCTTACGCTGGGCATTACAGGTGATTTAACCATCAACAGCGGAACTTTCCGTCTTGCAAATGGTGTTACACCCACAAACAATGCCACCTTCAATGTTGATGGTAACCTTAGCATGGTTGGAGGAACTCTTGATATCGCTGGAGGAACTACTGCCATTGGTACTTTTAATTTATCTGGAGATTTTACTCAGACTGGAGGAACAATCCAGCGTTCTGCATCTACTGCGGCTGTTACTTCAACCATCAATTTGGTAAAGGCTTCAGGCATTCAGACGGTTAACCAGACAGGTGGAACAGCCAACTTGACCAATCTTACCTTCGGAATAGGAAACGGAACTACGACCACCAATACAGTTCGACTTCTTTCCAATCTTTATAGTTCTGGAGCTGGAGCCTTTCTGGTAAGGACATTGGCAAGCCTTGATTTTCAGACTTTCAATATTGGATCAGCAGGCGCTGCAACCTTTACAACACAAACCAATTCCAGTTTGATAACCGCCAATACTGAACCTACTGGTGCTTTTAACATTAATGCTGGGGGTCTGGGCTCAGTTCAGGTAGGGGGAGCGAGAACCTTTGTGGGCGGTACCAACTATACCTACAATGGTTCCTCTGATCAGTACATCGGATTTTCAACAGCAACTCCTTCTTTAACAATTCGTAATCTTACGATTAACACCAGCGGAGGTGCAAAAGTTATCCTTAATCCGACCACAAATCTGCAGTGTGAATTTTATGTAGATTCTACGCTTACGCTTACAAATGGGGTGTTATTCCTTTCGGCCGGACGCCTTTATGTACGGAAAGATGTGGTCGGAAATCCCGGTTTTGGTACTTCCAATATGATTGTGACCAATCAGGGTTCTGTATTTCCGCAGCGGAATCCGGGCCAGTTCCGGAGGTTTATGCCAACAGCTGCTGCGGGCACAACCCAAGCTTTGCGCATGACCATCCCTCTGGGCGATTTGACTGGTACAACTGAATATACACCATTAACTTTTGATATTTCTTATACTGCTGGTGTTTCAACTGTTGCTACTCCATATATTGGTTTTAAATGCATTGATAATCGTAATCCTAACGACGCGTCTCTTACGGATTATATGACCCGTTACTGGATTGTTACAACAGGAACAGCATTCAATAATGCAGCCACCGTGTCGCTGAATGTTAGGTCGACCTATAAGAATCCTGATGTTATCGGAAATGAGGCTGCTCTGAAAATGAATCGTTTCAATACCGGAACGCTTCAGAATACAGAGGACATCACCAGTTACACAGACCCTACCAATGACACCTTGTATTCTGCTACGCTGGATAAAACCATGATCACCGATCACGATTTGTTTGCAAGAAAAACGGTACCACTCTACTACAGATCCAATTCCAGTGGAAAATGGCAAAATTCGGACAATTGGCTTATTTCCTCGGATGTCAACTTTGTTTCTCCTGCAGGCGTAGTTCCTCCGATTCCTCCGAATTCTGCTAACTCCGACAGCATCGCAATTCTTTCCGGCCATGTGATGGTAGCAGATACTGTCTTCCCTCCTTATACAATGGATCAGGCTTTGATTGAAGGAACCTTAAATATTGCTACTGGTTCGGCTATGTATTTTGCCAATGGTCCTGGCTCATTGGATGTTCTGGTTACCGGAACTTTATCGAATGCCGGAACACAGGGTCAGTTAACCGGTTCAACCATGCGTTTTGGAAGCAGCGGAATTTTCCTGCATGCCACGCCGACTTCAACTGTTAAAATCCCTAACGCTACATGGGATGTCGGTTCCTTGTGCAAGGTTACCGGACTTACCACAACTGTTTTGGATGTTACTTCCCTAAACCAGGCCTTCTCAGATTTTACCTGGGAATGTGCCGGGCAGACTGCCAGTTTGAACTTGGCAGGTGGCCTCACCAATGTTGGTAGGGATCTGAAAATTGTCAATTCTGGAGCATTTAATCTCGGACTTGTTGCTGGAACTGGTTCTCTTACGCTCAATGTTGGCCGTAATTTTGAAGTATCAGGTGGCAATGTTGTGCTCACAACTGGTGCCATCAGTCCAAGCATAAATGTTTCAGGTGATCTGATTGTTTCATCGGGCACGCTTGATTTTAATAGTGGTGCTGGTTCTTCTGCCAATCTTAATTTGAGTGGAAATTTTTCACTTTCTGGAGGAATCGTAAGGAAGTCATCAGGAACCAATGGCAATCTAAATTTTGTAAAATCCTCAGGAACTCAAACCATCAACCAAACCGCAGGAACTGTAACCAATGTTGTTAATTTCAACATCGGAGATGGGACAACAACAACCAATACAGTTCAACTTCAGAGCGGTTTTGTGAATGGTACGGGAACCATTACTGCGAAGTCCGGTGCTACTCTTGATTTTCAAACCAATGTGATTTCAGGCTCAGGTACTTTCACAACTGTTGCAGGAACCACACTAAAAACGGCGAACACTGACGCTAGCGGTGCATTTGTAACTGCTGGCACCGCTGCCGGTTCTGTTCAAACTTCGACCAGGGTATTTTCAGTTGCTGGAGTTAATTACATTTTCAATGGTGCAAGTGCACAGATTGGTGGAAATGCTTTTGGTGTAAGCGCCATCAACAACCTGGAAATGAACAATGCCTCAGGTTTGAGCCTTTCTATTCCTCTTACAATCAATGGGACTACTACTTTCACAAATGGTCTGGTAAATCTTGGTGCATTTGATGTAAGTCTTGGTGCTTCAGCAGCCTTCGCTGGTCAAGGAGCAGGTAGTTATTTCA
>CANETC010000104.1 GCA_947441055.1 Cytophagaceae bacterium
GATGAAATTGATTTGAAACTTGGTTTGACTAAGGGGCCGAATGGTTCGCAGAAATCACCTTACATGCCTACCTTGCAGGCCAATGAAATTTTGAAATGTCTACTTTGCACCAAGATACGCTCGGCATTGCCGAATTTTTCCAGATTCTGAATTCTGACTCGGTTCTGTCACTTTCGGAAGAAATCTGGAATGAAATCAGGGCTTCAAGGGCCTTCCTCGAAAAAAAAATACTGGAATCCGAAAAGCCTATTTATGGGATAAACACCGGATTTGGTGAATTGTGTCGCCAAGAAATTCCTTCTTCAGATCTTGATCAGCTTCAAATCAATCTGGTTCGTTCCCATGCCTGCGGTGTTGGTCAGCCCGTACCGGAGCGGATTTCAAGGATGATGCTTTTGCTTAAAATCAGGAATTTCATCACCGGCCATTCTGCTGCCAGCCCGGAATTGGTGCAAGCCATGCTGGATTTTTATAATGCCGGGGCTTGTCCTGTGGTTTTTGAGCAGGGCTCGCTCGGTGCTTCCGGGGATTTGGTTCCTTTGGCGCACATGACCTTGCCTCTTCTCGGCGAAGGTGAAGTTTGGGAAAATGGACAGCGTATGGCAGGCTCAGATTATTTGCGGTCCAAAGGACTTCAGCCCTATAAACTTCGTGCGAAAGAAGGACTTGCCATGTTGAATGGCACTCAGTTTATGCTCGCTTATGGGCTGGAAAGTCTCAATCGCGCACAAAAATCCTTTGACAATGGACTTGCTGTTTTTGCGCTTGCTGTAGATGCATTTGATGGAAGAAAGGATTTTCTTTTTCCAGGAATTCATCAGATTCGACCACACAAAGGTCAGGTGATGGTTGCGGAAAAGATTGCTGCTTTTTTAGGTGATAGCTCCATTGCCAATGCAGAAAAAAAGCAAGTTCAGGATCCATATTCTGTGCGTTGTCTTCCCCAGGTTTTAGGTGCTTCATCAGATGCAATTGCGTATGTGGCTTCAGTTTTTGAAACAGAGTTGAATTCCATTACAGACAATCCGCTGGTTTTTCGTGAGGCCGACTTGGTGGTTTCCGGTGGTAATTTTCATGGACAACCTTTGGCGCTAAGCCTTGACTTTCTCGCCATCGCGGTGGCGGAAGTGGCCAATATCGCCGAAAGGCTGATGTATAAATTGATTGCTGGGGAAAGAGGGCTGCCCGTTTTCCTTACTTCCAACCCCGGACTCGAAAGTGGTTTTATGATTCCGCAATATTCTGCCGCTGCACTCGTTAGCCAAAACAAACAATTGGCAACGCCCGCATCAGTGGACAGCATTGTAAGCAGCAACGGACAAGAAGACCATGTAAGCATGGGTGCCAATGCGGCGCTCAAGCTTTACCGCGTGGTGGAAAATACAGAATCTGTGCTTGGAATTCTTTTGCTTGCCGCGGCACAGGCACTTGATTTCCGCCGTCCGGCAACAAGCAGTGCAATTCTGGAGAAACTGTTTTCGGACTTCCGCGAAATGGTTTCTTTCCGTAGGTCGGATGAAACCTTCAAGCCGGATATGGATGCGGCCAAAGCCTTTATCAGGAATTACTCAATTGAAAGTTAGGCATTTAATATTTTGTTTTTTGCTCGGTATTGGGCTTTCCTCTACCGTTTTTGCCCAGCAGGCATGTTTCACCATTGTGGATTCTGTTACCAAATTGGAGGCGGATTCATTTGGATGTGCTCCATTTCGGGTGCATGTGAAAAATTGCTACAATGGCCTTGTCAGTTATAACTATAATTATCAGGGCGGATTTAATCCTTTGGAGTTTATTGCGGATACCATTCATACATATGGTGTTGGTTCTTATACCATCGCACAATTTGCCAATGCCGGGGTTCCGCTTGCATTGCGAAGGATAAGGGTTTTTGATCCTCAGACAAGGCCTTCCTTCACATGGAAAACCTGTGGCAGTAAACTCCTTATTCATTTTATAGATTCAGTTTTTTTTAAGTATTCTTTTGATCCAGGCAATGGGAGTGCCAATGTGATTTTTGACGGAAAGGATGCCGTTTATGATTACGGATCTCCCCTTGGTTCACCTTTTACATTTTCAATTCTGGGAATCAGGCCTTCAACCTGTAACCAGGATTTGATTTCAGATAAGGTGAGTATTTATCCAAGTCAGAATGCGCCTGTTCCGATTGAGCTGAAAGCAAATGGTACCGACACTTTGCAATATTCTGTTCGGCTTGGTGTGCGGGCCGATGAAGATTTTGGTTTTCAGTTGGCTCCCTCAGGAGTTGATTTTTCAGGTTTAATTTCTCCGGGCAGGGAGAACGAAGACAACGCGGATTTTTCAATTTCTTTACCGGCATTGCAAGGAAATGGCCTGCAAGGTGGCCGGCTTCGCGGCATTACCCGAAAGTATTGTGGCAGTGGTGCTGATACATTGGTTCCGGCACCGGAATGGACAATTTTCTGGCCCATACCAGAGCCTGAAAATCAGAAGATTACACTTAAATGGCCGGCATTGAATATCATAGGCCTTAGCAAATTTGAAATTCTTCGGAATGGTCAATTGCTTGCTTCTCCACCCATTTCTGATGGCCTTTATGTAGACCAGAACAACCTGGTTTGCGGACTTAGTTATTCCTATCAATTTCGAACCGAGGTTTTACTTCCCGGTGGGGGAATGATGGTTTTTGTTTCACCTGTGGTAGAGGCAAAAGCAATTTCCAACCGTCCTCCAGATCCGGTTGATAAATTGAATGCAACGGTTACTGCCGGAAGTATCCTTATTTCAGGTACAGCTTCCCCGCTAGCAAGCATTTATCATCTTTTCCGGCGGGAGCGCGATGTGCCCGAATATGCTGAAATTGGAAATGGATTTTCTTCCTTGCCCATTCAAGATTCAAGTGCTTTAATTTCCTCAAAAGCCTACTGTTATAAAATTGCCTTTGATGACATTTGTGGTAATCGTTCAAGATTGAGCGACAGTATTTGTCCTGTTCTACTCAAGTACACAAATCAAGGAGGTGTTTATGAATTTGACTGGACTTCCATGTCTGGCTGGAAAGGTGGTGTGTTGAGGTATGAATTGATTCGAACGGTTCCAGGCCAAGCCGGAAGGTTGCGTTATTCTGGTTTGGATTTAGAACATGCAATTGAAAGCCAGGACACAATTGCCAAAAGAGTTTTTTATAGGATTCATTCATTGCCAACAAATTCGGGTTTTTATCCGGAGGGTTCCTGGTCGAATGAAGTGGAAGTAATTCAGGAAACGAGACTCCGTTTCCCGGATACTTTTACTCCAAATGAGGATGGAATTAACGATTTCTTTCAGTGCTATGGACTTTTTCTGAAATCGTTTGAGCTAGTGGTTTACAATTCCTGGGGAAATATTGTTTTCAGTTCCAACAAATTAGGTGAATTCTGGAATGGGAAAATTGACGGATTACCAGCCCCAACAGGCAATTATGCATACCGCGCCATTGCCACCGATGAATCTGGAGAAAGACTGGAAAAGAGTGGTTTTTTTGCCCTTATACGATAATCCCAGAATCCGCAATAGAAATTCTATTCCGTGTCTAAATTGCTTTAAATCAGGAGCTTCGCAGCCTTATCTTCTGTATCCGTAGCGCTGCTACGAATTTCGAATCTAAGGCTCTGATTTTTTGCACTTTAGCCCCTCATCACGAACCTCTAATGCGGAATCTGGGATAAAAAAAGTCAGCCTTTCAGCTGACTTTTTTTTAATGGTTTCAAGGAATTGAATCGGTTAAAACTCCTCTTCGAGTGAGAATTTGTTCTGCTCTTTTTCGGACATAACACCCGCTTTTTGATATTCAGCAACGCGTTTTTCGAAAAAGTTGGTCTTGCCCTGAAGCGAAATCATCTCCATAAAATCAAAAGGATTTGATGAATTGTAAATCTTCGGATATCCCAAAGCTTGAATTAAGCGGTCTGCAACAAACTCAATGTATTCGTTCATAAGCTTTGCATTCATGCCGATAAGATTCACTGGAAGGGCATCGGTTACAAATTCCTGCTCAATAGAGACGGCATCTCTGATAATTTCATAAACCCTATCCGCTGAAAGTTTTCTTTTCAAATGGTCGGTGTAAAGTAAGCATGCGAAATCACAATGGAGTCCTTCGTCTCTTGAAATCAGTTCATTTGAGAAGGTTAGACCGGGCATCAGTCCGCGTTTTTTCAACCAGAAAATGGAACAAAATGAGCCGGAGAAAAAGATTCCTTCTACAGCGGCAAAGGCAACCAAGCGCTCCGCAAAATTGTCCGAGTTAATCCACTTCAGCGCCCATTCTGCTTTTCTTCCAACACATGGCACCGTTTCGAGTGCATGAAAAAGTCTTTGTTTTTCTTTTGGGTCTTTGATGTAGGTGTCAATCAGAAGCGAGTAAGTCTCCGCATGGATGTTCTCCATCATAATCTGAAATCCATAGAAGCATTTAGCTTCGGGATACTGAACTTCATTGAAAAAATTTGCGCCAAGATTTTCGTTTACGATGCCATCCGAGGCAGCGAAGAAAGCCAGCACATGGGAAATGAAATGCCTTTCTCCATCGTTGAGTCCTTCCCAATTTACCAGGTCTTGTGCAAGGTCAATTTCCTCTGCAGTCCAGAAGCTGGCTTCTGCTTTTTTGTACATCTGCCAGATGTCGCCGTGCTGAATTGGGAAAAGTACGAACCTATTTTTGTTTTCGATTAACAATGGTTCGTTTTCGTTGGAAAAGGGATGCATTTTTATGGTAAAGTTTTGAAATTCAGAAGGTAATAATAGAATATCGGCTAGTGGAAAAATCAACCAATGCCTTACGCAAATCAAGTCGGAATCTTGTCAAATGAAAAATTCGTTTTTTAATTTTTATCAGGCCTAAGCCAAAATCATAACATTTTTTACATTTTTCTTATCAGTCTGAATTACAGAAAAATCCCGTTTTGGAAGTCACTCGGAATTCTGCACATTTTTAAATTATTTTACTACCAGCAAATTTTTTGACCCGGAAAAACAGATAAAATTCACTTAGGAACTTTCTCTGTTCTTGTCACTTGCAGGATATTCATAGCTTTGCAGACATGGGCTTTTTCTCTTTCCTTCTCAAGCCGGAACCTAAGGCTGAAATTCCACCATTACAGGTTGACATGCATAGTCATTTTCTCCCTGGGATTGATGATGGAGCGGAGAACATTCAAGAGACGCTTAAATTATTAAAGTCGTTTGAAGATCGTGGGTATAAAAAAATCATAACTACCCCACACATCATTCAAGACCTTTACGAAAACACCCCAGACACTATTTTTCCCGTGCTTGAAAAAGTCCGGAAAGCCTTAGAAGAAAGTGGTTCATCCCTGCAAATTGAGGCCGCTGCTGAATATTTTCTCGACGACCGATTTATTGAGATGTTGGACGCCGGACAGCAATTTTTAACCTTGAAGGACAATTTAATTCTTGTGGAAACAGGTTTTTTAAATGAGCCGGCTTATTTGCGGGATGTTCTTTTTAAACTGAGATTGAAGGGCTATAAACCTGTTTTGGCGCATCCTGAACGGTATGTTTACCTGCAGACAAAAAAGGAAAAACTGGAAGACCTTTTTTACAGTGGGGTGCTTCTGCAGATTAATACCATGAGTCTTGGCGGCTATTATGGTCCTCCGGCTTTAAAACTGGCAGAATGGATGATTGAAAATGAATTCGTTCATTTTCTCGGTTCTGATTGTCACAGGACAAGGCATCTGGAGCCATTGGAGAAAGCGTATAAGTCCAAAGCATATCATAAATTAAGGGAGCTTCCTCTTCGCAACGATAGTCTGTTGGATTGATCCAACATTCCCATAAAATCCGCAGCAGCGATGGGAGGGCTTGGTGGCGCTGAAGGTGCCACGGAACCCCGGACAGCGCGGTGGACACGCCCAGGCGTGGCCAGCTGCCCAAGAAAAAACCCAGAAGAAATCCTTAATCCTGCATCAGCAGGTAACCTTTGATAAATTCCATCAGTTCGCCATCCAGAACGGCCTGTGTGTCTGAAGTTTCAACGCCACTGCGGTTGTCTTTTACCAGTTTGTAAGGGTGCAGCACATAGTTGCGGATTTGCGAACCGAAATCAATGCGTTTTTTAGAGCTTTCCACTTTGGCTTTCTCTTCATTGCGGCGTTCTACCTCCATCTGATACAACCTCGATTTCAGCATTTGCATCGCCCTTTCGCGGTTGCCAAGTTGCGAGCGTTCTACCTGACAAACCACAACGATGCCGGTTGGAAGGTGTGTAAGCTGAACCTTGGTTTCCACCTTGTTTACATTTTGACCGCCGGCACCGCCTGATCTGGAGGTGTCCATTACCACATCTGCCGGGTTGATTTCAATGTTGATGGTATCGTCCACAACAGGGTAAGAAAACACACTGGCGAAGGAAGTGTGGCGGCGCGCGTTGGAGTCAAATGGAGAAATCCGCACAAGTCGGTGAACACCAATTTCTGCTTTCAGGAAGCCATAAGCAAACTGACCGTCAATTTCCAGGGTAACCGATTTTAGTCCTGCGCCATCACCGGCCTGATAATCCAACTCCTTTACCGTAAAGCCTTGTTTTTGGGCCCACATGATGTACATGCGCATGAGAATTTCTGCCCAGTCCTGACTTTCAGTTCCGCCTGCTCCCGGGTTAATTTCCAAGATGGCGCTCATCTGGTCATCCTCTGCAGAAAGCATCTTTTTGAACTCGAGTTCTTCAAGTGCATCCAGCGATTTTTTATATTCTGCATCCAGTTCGCCATCTTCAATTTCGCCCATATCGCGAAATTCCAGCAGGGTTTCCAGGTCGGAAATCATGGTTTGAATGCCCTCAAAGGCTAATGTCCAAACCTTTAGTGCCTGAATTTCCTTTACTTTTTGTTGTGCTTCCTTTGGGTTGTCCCAGAAATCCGGGGCATGGGTGGCGGTTTCTCTTTCGATTACTTCCTCTTTCTTGTGGTCGTAGTCAAAGATAGCCCCTCAGGTCTGAGAGGCGATTCTGAAGTGACTTCAGCTGTTCTGTGTTCATAATGGAAAATTGGGCTGCAAAAATGGGCAAAAAGGAGGGAAGAGGAAAGTGAAATTTGGGGCTGAAGTTTTGATTTTCGGTCGCGCTATATGCTGCTACTTATTTCGTTTTGTGAATTTTTTGCTCTCATCAATGGCTTTCCTTGAAGTGCTTGAATGAGTGTGAGCAAAGCCAATAATCCATAAGCAACAGAAAGTCCAATTGTCAATTTTGTGTTCTTTAAAATGTAGTAAGAGAGGATTGGTAACAATTGTAGGGCGTGCATGCCTATAAAATGTGAAACCCTTAAATCGCCAACAGTCTTGCTCCAGCCAACGATGAACCAATTTGAATTGTCGTTTAATGCGCCAACACTGTGGTTTAATCTTGAGCCCATGGCAAAACCTTCAAATGAGAAAATAACGAAAATAAATATCCCCAATCTTATCGCCCAAATGTAGTATCCGGGTAATTCTGGAAATGAGTTTGTGCAAAACAGTATCCCAATATAGGCTGTGTAAAGTGTGACCAAAGATGCGGCCAAAGCCATCATTGAATACAAAGCTGAATATATGGGCGTGCTTATATTGTAGTGCGAAAGCTGGCCTTTGCTGGCTTGATATGTGATGTAAAAAATTTCAAAACCCAGTAAAATAATAACCGTCCAGTTAAATAATTGGACATTGAAATTCGGCAGATAATGGCAATACCAAGCCATAGCCCAAGCAAACAAAAAGGTTGAAAAAGCGAATTTGAAAGGCTTGTACCAGGCATTTACATTGTAAACCTGGGTATTTGTAATTTTTGTAAGGGAGATGAAAATAAGGGATAAAACAAGACAGATCAAACCATAATAGAATAAGCTTTCATTTCGGTGTTTGAGTTGCTGAAAAAAGTCTAGCATGTTTTTTAATAATCGGATTAAAAGGGTTTTTGGGCAGCAATTAATAAGTTATTTTTTTGATTGCGGGCTTTGCTTACCCTGATTTTTGCTGACAATAATGTTCTGTTTGGGTGGATTTTTAAAAGAGCAGCAAACTCAAATTACCCGCACAAAATTAGGTTCACTTTTCCTTTAGGAAGTCATTTCATCCAGACTTTCCCAAATGCTTGGCATATCCAGTTCTACAAGACATCCATCCAGGTTAAGGTTTAATGTGGGGAATGCCGAAATACTCTGGTATTTGCCTTCTGCATCAAGTTCAAATGCTTCAATGGTTTTGCTTTCCGGATCGGCCATGATGTAGTACTGTACGCCTTGCTCCTGGTAAAGCTGAAATTTGATGCCATGGTCTTTTTTTCGGGTGGATGGGGAGAGGATCTCAAAAAGACAAATTGGAGGATGCAGAAGTCGGTCGCCATTGTGGGGTTTGCACAGAATCAGGATGTCTGGCTGCACCACGGTTTCCTCGTCAATTTGCCAGTCTATGGGCATAATGGCCCTGCATTTTTTGCAGGTTTTGAGTTGATAAACCAGTTCGGCGAGCAAAATCGAGTTCAATGACTGATGCCTGAAAGCAGGTGCCGGGCTCATGCAATACGGCATGCCATGAATCAATTCCCATGGATCTTTCCAATGTTCCCAGTCGCTCACGCGATAGCGTTCGTTGTATTGTTCCAATGCATCTCCCATGAAACAAAGGTAGAAATTCAGGCTGAGAAATTTAATGTTTAGGAGCCAATGTTGCCGATTGCTGCGTTTTCTCTCAGGCAGATAATCCAGTCTGCAGGGCAAGGCCTTTACAAATGAATCATCACGGGCCCAAGTGCCAGTTCTGCCGGGTCGTTTGTGGCTAGAATTACCAAGCATTCCTTGGCTTTTTCTCTAAGCAGTTCATGCAGAGTTTGGCAGGCCGCCTGATCCAGATTAGAACCTGGTTCATCCAAAAGCCAGATTCTTCTTCCGCTGCCCATGGCCAAAATGAACTTGGCCTTTTGTTTCATTCCTGTTGAAAATTCCCGAATAGGTTTGTTCATAAACGGGCTGAGGCCGAATTTTTCTGCAAAATTGTGGTGGTCAGTAATTCCTGCATTCTCCTTCTGCATGCTTTTCTGGAAATCGATTAATTCAGCTAGACTGAATTCTTCAGGTAATTCCTGATATGGCGCAATGAAGGCGATTTTCTGCCAGAGAAATTCGTCTTCCAGTGCTTTTCCATCTTGTGAAAACGATGTCGTTCCTTCATCCGGTGAAATTGCTCCCGACAGAATTCTTAGCATTGTGCTTTTCCCTGATCCATTTGGCCCG
Organism: Cytophagaceae bacterium; assembly: GCA_947441055.1. Taxonomy (GTDB): domain Bacteria; phylum Bacteroidota; class Bacteroidia; order Cytophagales; family Flexibacteraceae; genus CAMDMI01. The sequence continues at coordinate 9,246 of CANETC010000104.1, forward strand.
GTAATTACATGAATGCTTCCTGTGGTAGCTGATAGGCTGATGTCCCGAA
>CANETC010000105.1 GCA_947441055.1 Cytophagaceae bacterium
CACCATCCGCTTTACAGACCTTTTGTGCTGGAAGTGCCAGACAACTGGGCCTGGAACCAGGTTTGGAATGTGAGCCTTTCTGAAATGCAGGAAATTGCCGACCATGCGATTGGTAACGATTTCTCTGTTGCCTGGGGCGCAGATGTTTCTGAAAGGGGATTTTCGTTTCGCAACAGCCTTGCAGTGGTGCCTTTGAAAGACTTTGCAAGCACGGCTGAAATGGATTCAGATTCTGTGTTTCTAAAACCGATTGCCGAAATGACAATCACCCCGGAAATCAGACAGACTTCTTTTGACGATTACACCACGCAGGACGACCACGGAATGCACATTGTTGGTGCTGTGAAAGACCAAACAGGCAAGCGCTATTACACCGTGAAAAATTCCTGGGGCGCAGACCGCAATTTCGCCAAAGGATATTTTTACTGCTCACTTCCTTACTATTTGTATAAAACCACCAGCATCATGGTGCACAGAAATGCGGTTCCAAAAGCAATTCTGGCCAAATTAAAGTCCTGACCTTACAAGGAAAGAAAGGAGAAGGAAAGGATGGCTGGTTTCGCATTCATGGAACTTAACTTTGGTTAAACTCCTGAAAGACTATGAAAACATTTCCAATTCTTCTCCTTGCTGTTTTTTTGGTGCTTTTGAACAGCTGTAGCAACAAGCCGAAAAGAAAAATTCTGGACGGAGATGCACCACCCCAGGCGGAGCGGGATTCTGATGGTCGCCTTAAAACCCGGGATTCTCAACAGAACAAGAAAAGGGTGGAATATTACAACAAGCTCCAGCACAAATAGCTTCAAATGGGCGTTTAATTCGCTTTTTATCCGCTCAGGATTAATGCATTAAATCATATTTTTATTTTCTGGAATCAGGAGGTCCTCCAGAATGTAAATTTGGGCTTTTCGGCAGATGTTCAGAATACCTGAATGCCTGCTAAAATTCCTTGATTTAGATTTTTAAGCAAGACTCCATGCCCCAGTTTTCTCACCTTCATTGCCACACCCAGTTCTCACTTCTTGATGGTGCCGCCGGCATTGGCGACATGCTCAAAAAGGCAAAGGACGACGGGCAACTTGCCTGTGCCATTACAGACCACGGCAATATGTTTGGCGTGTTTCAGTTTGTAAATGAGGCACATAAAACGGGTGTGAAACCCATCGTTGGTTGTGAATTTTATGTGGTAGAGGATATGTACCGCAAGAAATTTACCAAGCAGGAAAAGGATGACAGACATCACCAGTTGCTGATTGCCAAAAATGCAGAGGGGTATAAAAATCTGTCAAAACTTTGTTCTCTCGGCTGGATTGACGGAAAGTATGGTGTTTACCCGCGCATCGACAAAAGTCTGATTGAAAAGTACCATGAAGGCCTGATTGCCACAACCTGTTGCATTGGTGCCAAAGTGCCTCAGGCAATTTTGAATGAAGGGGAGGAGGCTGCCGAGAAAGAATTTATTTGGTGGCATCAATTGTTTGGTGATGATTATTTCGTTGAGCTTCAGCGACATAATATGAAGGAGCAGGACATTGTAAATCAGGTTTTGCTGAAGTTTGCGAAGAAATACAATGTGCCGGTAATCTGCTCAAACGACAGCCACTACACCAACCAGAAGGACTATAACGCCCACGATATTTTGCTTTGCATCAACACGGGTGAAAAGCAAAGCACGCCAGGATTCGATGATTTTGTCAACGAAGATGCCATGGTAAAAAACAGGCGCTTCAAATTTCCAAACGACCAGTTTTATTTCAAAACAAAGTCGGAAATGGAAAAGGTTTTTTCCGACATGCCACAAGTGCTGGATAATACCCAGCTTTTGGTAGAGAAGGTGGACGATATCAATCTTAAAAGGGAGATTCTGCTGCCCAATTTTCCATTGCCTTCTGGCTTCGATGATCAGTGGGAATACCTAAAACACATCACATATGAAGGCGCCCTTCGACGCTACAATGAAATTCGGGATGAGGTTAGAGAGCGAATTGATTTCGAGCTTTTTACCATTAAGACCATGGGTTTTGCCGGGTACTTCCTGATTGTTGCTGACTTTATTAGAGCAGGTCGGGAAATTGGCGTTTTTGTTGGACCAGGAAGGGGATCTGCCGCTGGCTCGGTTGTGGCTTATTGCATTGGAATTACCAACATCGACCCGATTAAGTATAAGTTGCTTTTTGAGCGATTTCTAAATCCGGACAGAAAGTCAATGCCCGATATTGATACCGATTTCGATGATGAGGGCCGCCAGAAGGTTTTGGATTATGTGGTGGATAAATACGGCAAGAATCAAGTTGCCCAGATTGTGACATACGGCACCATGGCAGCCAAAACTTCCATCAAGGATGTGGCCCGTGTTCTGGATCTTCCACTCGATCAGGCAGTTGGACTCACCAAGCTTGTGCCGGAAAAACCGGGCGCCAATTTTAAATTGAAGCGCTTGTTAACTGCCGCCCTCGATGGGGAAGACAGCCTGAAAACAAAGGAAGAACTCGATGGTGATGGCTTTGAATTGGTGAAACAGCTTCGGGAAATTTATTCCAATCCAAAGGATCCTCGTTCGGTTGTGCTTTCTGAGGCCATGATTCTCGAGGGATCTGTCCGGAATACCGGCGTTCATGCGGCCGGTGTGATCATTGCACCTTCAGATCTTACGGAATTGGTTCCATTATCCACGGCAAAGGATTCTGAATTTTTGCTCACTCAGTTTGAGGGAAAAGTTATCGAAGATGCTGGGGTTATTAAAATGGACTTTTTGGGTCTGAAAACCCTGACCATTATTAAGAATTGTCTCAAGCTTATTAAAAAGAACCACGGCAAGGAATTCGACATGGATGATGTGGATCTTGAAGATGCCAAAACCTACGACCTCTTTCAGCGTGGCGAATTGAATGGCCTTTTTCAGTTTGAAAGTGCGGGCATGCAAAAGCATATGAAGGATCTGAAGCCGAATAAGTTTGAAGACCTGATTGCAATGAATGCACTCTACAGGCCAGGTCCGATGGAATATATTCCAAACTTTATCCGAAGGAAACATGGTCAGGAGTCAATTAGCTATGACCTTCCGGATATGGAGGAAATTCTGGAGGAAACGTATGGAATTACGGTTTACCAGGAACAGGTAATGCTCCTTTCTCAAAAGCTGGCCGATTTTACAAAAGGTGATGCCGATGTTTTGCGTAAAGCCATGGGTAAAAAGGATCGGAAGACCTTGGATAAACTGAAGCCGCAGTTTATTGAGAAGGCTTCTTTAAAAGGACATCCAATCGAAAAACTGGAAAAAATCTGGACAGACTGGGAGGCATTTGCGGCCTACGCGTTTAACAAAAGTCACTCAACCTGCTACGCATTTGTTGCCTTCCAGACTGCCTGGCTGAAAGCGCATTATCCCGCGGAGTACATGGCAGCCAACTTGACCAATGAAAAGGACAACATCGATAAGGTGAAGTTCTTTATGGAAGAATGCAACCGCATGGGCATTAAGGTTATGGGGCCGGATGTAAATGAGTCGTTTTCTGATTTCACGCCCAATAGGGAAGGAGGCATTCGATTTGGTTTGGCCGGTATAAAAGGGGTGGGAGAAGCAGCTGTCGAAAACCTTGTTCGCGAAAGAGAGGAGAATGGCATTTTCAATACCATTTGGGAATTTTCGTCAAGGACCAGTCAGCGTGGAATTAACCGGAAAACCCTGGAATCACTGGCGGCAGCGGGAGCTTTTGATACTTTCAGCAATGAAGGAATTCATCGCGCCAATTTTTTTGCTGATGGTGAAAATAACCTGATCGACAAGATGGTGAAGTTTGCCGGGGCAAAAGCTGCACAAACCAATACGGCGCAGACATCGCTGTTTGGAAGTGTTGGTTTTTCTGAAGAAGTGGCTGTTCCGAAAATTCCGCTTTTGGAAGAATTGCCGCTCATGGAAGTCCTGAAGAGAGAATATGAGGTAGTGGGCTTTTATATTTCAGGCCATCCGCTCGATCCATTTAAAAGAGACATCAATACCTTCTGCACCTGTACTTGTGCGGAGGTAGAATCTGCCAAAGGTCGCGAAATACGCTTTGCAGGCATGGTTACAAGCCGCATTCAGAAGATTGCGAAGAATGGAAATCCGTATTGCCGCTTCACAATTATGGACTATAGTGGGCAGTTTGAAATTGCCCTGTTTGGTAAGGATTACCTCAAATTTGAGCAATATGGCAGGGAAGGTAATTTCATTTTTGTCCGGGGTGAATACAGACCGCGTTTTGGGTCTCAAACGGATTTTATGTTCAATCCAATGGACATGATGCTTTTGAGCGAGATAAGGGAAAAGTTTATGAAAGGGCTTGAACTTAGACTTAACATGGCGGACATACCCAAAATTAACCTCCAGGCTTTGCAGGATTGTCTGAAACGATTTCAGGGAAAACAAAGCCTTCGAATTAAAATCCGATCAGAAGAAGACCAGATGGAAACAGAAGGTGTCTCCAGGATATTTTCAGTCAATCCAAGTGAAGATTTTTTTAAAGCACTAAAAAATGAAGTAGGTCTGGAAGTGGTTCTGGTATAATTTTTAGGTTTATAGCAGAATAAATTCGGAGTTGGGAGATTTCTTCTATGTTTATTTTGCATATCAAGTAAACATAGTCCTAATCGGTATTTATTTTCTCTTGTTATTCTCGTAAATAACATCTGATTATTGTTGTTTATGTAGAATATAAAATTCTTCTTTGTAAAAATGAATCAGGCGAAGTTATTTTTTGAAGCTGGTGCGGATGGGGGAGGAGAGGCTCTTTACAGGAATCCTGACGGCACATTTTTTACATCAGGAAGCAGCGGTGGTATGCTCGATGAAGAGGAAGATCCCATTATTTCCTGGCAGGTTGATTATCCTGATTTTCAAAACTATTGGGATGATTTTATTAGAAAAAATGGGGGTTTTTGGCTTTTCCTTTATCCCTTGTTTATTCATCCTGACGCGATACCTGTTATTCAGAATGCATTGGATTCTTTGGATGACGAAAAAAAGAAATTGTCTGCAGACAACATTGATACTTGGCGCAGGGCGATGGAGAAAAACCATAAATCATTTTAACATTCAATTGAATCCTTTGTGATTGTTCACAATAGGAATTACTCCCAATAAGATTTCCTCCCAAGCCTTGTAAAGGCTGTATTGGTAGCTTCCGTAAGGAGAAAATTCAGCGTCTATTTTCATTTTCAAATTCGGCTTCTTCTGTTGAAATGATGCCGAATTGTCTTGCAAGGTTTTCTTGACTTTGTATTTTTGTTATTGATTTTCAATTATTTAAGTGTTTGCAAGCTTGCAAGAATTCAAGCTTTTGGTGGTCGGGTCCACACCTTTGCATCATCAAAACAAAAAAATAATCTCTCATGGAAAATCAAAATTCAAATCCAATGCAAAACAGAAAAACCATTTATCAATTCGTGCTCGACCGCAGTGGCAGTATGGGCGATTGCTGGCCTGCTACCATCCAAGGACTCAGAAGCCAGTTTGCCAATATCCGAAATCTAAAGATTGAGAATCCTGAACAGGAGTTTTACAGTGCCCTTTGTGTTTTTGACAGTATTATTGAATTTCCCAAACCCCTGAGTCCGGCCGGACCAAACGACGAGCAATATTTTGCTGAAATTTCTCCTCGGGGAGGCACTGCTTTATTTGATGCAATCGGCGACAGCATTCGCCACATTGAGAGGCATGCTGGTGAAATGCTGGACCGCAACGAAGCCAGTGTTGTAATGGTTATTCTTACCGATGGCCATGAAAATTCTTCCAGCCGCTATTCTTCCGATATGATTCGCAGGGAAATGGATCGTTTGCGGGCAACTGATTTGTGGAGCTTTGCTTTTATCGGTGCTGACTTCGACATAACGGCCACAGCCGATAATTTCAATATGAGTGTAAACAGCCGTATGAATATATCGAAAGACAACATGGGTGAAACATTCAATTTGATTGATGAAAAAATGCATGAATATGTAGCACTCAAAAAAGCTGGAAGCATCAAAAAAGATTTCTTTCAATAAGCACACCTTATTTTCAACCCAAAATCAATTTTCAGCCGGAGATGAATGTCTCCGGTTGTTTTTTATTTAACTTCGCATTCCTTTTTTTTCTTCAATGCTAAAAATAAACCTTGTTCGTTCTGCTGACTGTAATGAAGAAATTCTTTCGGATGTATATAATCTTCTAAAAGGGTTTCAGGGTCCGATTGTTTTTAAAGAACATTCAGAATTTGTACACATCCTTGGAAAGGAGCCTTCGCCGGAAAGCCTTGAAAAAATGGTTGAGTACTGTTCTTTGGAGCCGCCATCTAGGATGGCAAGAGAGTCAATTAATTTTCACGACCGGTTTAAGAAACGGAATACGGTTTCTTGGGAGCAGATTTTTAAGGCTTGCGCTAAATTTAGATTTAGCAACGATATTGGAGATGATGAATTTGTAATTCTGCTCACAACTTACAACAACAAGCTTAACTGGTTTTCTGCAAGCAATCCCGAGGGTCCCCGCGATCATTTTGTTCACACGGAAGATTGGGATTTTTTCCTGGGCAGCGACAGGCGATTTCCCATTGCCTACCAGATTGCGTCAGGAATCCTTAAAAAACTTGTTTTCACAAACTATGAAGACTTAGGCGCACACTGGCACCATGATCCAAGGGGCTGTATGCTCGATTTCTGTCAGGAAAAAGCGCAGGTAACTTTTAAAATGCGGACAGGAGACATTTGTCCGGATTGTCTGAAGCTGTTTTCGAGTCGGGGAGTTCCTTCCATGGTGATGGAGCAGGTGTTCCGAATTATTGATGGAATCCGGCTTCAAATGATTTACAAAAATCGATTTGTGATTAACCGTGAGGTGCCGGCAATGCTCATTGAAGGCAGGCAGAAAAACATCATATTTCCAGATATGGGGAATCTGATGGTTCGCCTTAATCCATTGGAAAAAACGCTTTATCTGTTCTTTCTCAATCGAAATGAAGGCGTTCAGATTAGCCACCTTTCGGATTACCGGGATGAAATCTTTGCGATATATTCAAGCATCAGCAATTCAGATAGTCAGCTGGCTCAGAGTATTAGAATTAATGATCTGGTAAATCCTTTGAGTAATTCGGTGAGTGAAAAGATCTCCAGAATCAAAAGGAAATTCGTGGATGCTCTTGGTGATGATATTGCTGCAAACTTTATCATCAGTGGAGAAAATGCGGCGCCCAGGAGGATTCCTGCGGACCGAAGTTTGATTCGGTATATTGATTAAGCGCGAAAATTTTCAACTTGATTCATAGCCTCAATTGAATATTGAAATTCAAATATCATTGGCTATTAATGTTCTTTTTCTCCCGCAAAGCGGGATTTCGTGCCGAAGTTTGCGGCACTCAACTTGACAAATAAGCCAAAAAATTCTTCAGAGGACGCCAAAGGCGTTCCAAGAAAATCCGATCGGCCTCTGCAAGGGCAACGCGCCCTCCGCGGATTTTCTTCCTCCCCACGAAGGAAAAAGGTCTTTAATAGGGAAAGGCCTGCATTAAGAACAGATTCGGCTTTTATAAATTCCTAATGGTTAAATTCTCTTCAAAATTCTGAAAGCCAATCCTTGTTTTGTAACCAGGGATTAAGCCATAAAAAAAGCCCGGAATTGAACCGGGCTTTTTGTTTTTATCTGAACTACAGTTAGTTGTTGCTTTCTGCTTTTTCAGTATTCCGAATCTCACGGAGCTGGGCTTCAAGCTCTTTAATCTCCATGTGGTAAAGGTTGATTCTCTTTTGAACATCCTCAATCATCGCCATTGCATTTTTCGACATGCGGAACATGGCCACGTTGTCTTCCAGGTTGCCGGCATCTTTTCTGAGTTGCTGTAAGCGCTTCTGAATGTAGCCTTCCTGGTTTTTCAATTGCTTAACTCCTTCAGATGAATAAGTAGAGCGGCTCGAAAGAACATTGATCTTCATTCTTTCTTTTTCAGCTGCTGGAATTTCATTTGAAGACTCAATGAGGGTCATGAGGGCCTTAGAGAATCTGCCATTGATTTTTTGAATCAATTTCATCGGAACATGTCCGCCATTCCGGAATTTCTCGCGGAAATCATCCACCGCTTTTTTGTCGCCTTTGCCAGCTTCGGCCATGGCTTCGATTTCTGCGCAGAGTGCTTCTTTAATATTTAGGTTTTCCTGATAAATCTTGTCTTCACCAGACCTGCGGTCTCTGAGTCGGTTGAAGAAGTGGTCAATTCCGGCTTTAAATTCATCATAAACCTTTTGGCCTTCTTTGCTGAAAATCGGAGCAATGTTCCTCCATTCCATCTGGATTTGTTTCATCCTGTTGGTAATGCCATCCCAATCGTCACCATCCTTAAGACTGTTTACTTCTTCAACCAATGCCATTTTAGAGGAGAGAACTTCCTTGCGGCCCTTGTCCAGGGTCTTGAAGAACTCATTCTTATTGTTCATGTATTTTTTGAAGACAGTCCAAAATGTCTTGCCTTGCTCCACGGTTTTTTCACGGAACCTTCCTGGAATTGCTTTCCATTCATCCTGAAGGACCATCAATTCCTTGGTTTTCTCCTGCCACTCCTTCACGGTATTGGCTGTGAAATTCTCAAAGCTTGCTATTTTTTCAACCAGAACATCTTTCAAGTTGATTTCTTCCTGAATCAAGCCTTTGCGCTCCTCGTTGAAAACCCTGCGGCGCTCATAAATTACATCAGCGGCAGCCTTTAATCTGGCTTTTACTTCTTCAAAACGGTCATTTGGAACAGGACCAAGTGTGCGATATTCCTCCTGAATGGTGATGAGTTCCTTCATCGCCTTGGAAATCATCGGTTCCTCAGCAAGCTTTTCTATGCGTGAAATGAGTTCATTCTTGAGATCCAGATTCTTTTTGCGGTCGAAATCGCGCAAATTGTGATAGATCTCGCGCAGGCTGTAAAACCTGTCTATTAAGGAGTAAAAGGAAGCATTCAGATTCTGAGCATGTTCTTGGCCTACAGGACCGATTTTCTTCCATTCCTCACGGATTTGTTTGAATTTCTCGGAGTCTGGCGTGTGCTCGTGGTCATCAACCAAGAGCCTGAGTTGCTCCAGAAGTCCGAATTTGGATTCCAGATTTTTGGCTCTTTCCTTGGTTTGAAATTCCTGACTTACGCGGCGTTTTTCAGAGATTCCTTTTTGGGCCTGATAAAAACGCTGCTCAAGTGCTTGATGCTTAAATTCGAAAGTATCTGCATTTCCGCCTTCCGCAACAAATTTTTCCAATGCCTCGTTTTTCTCCTGTAGAAAAAGTGCATCGAA
>CANETC010000106.1 GCA_947441055.1 Cytophagaceae bacterium
ACCAAAGATTCAATGCCTCCAATGGGTGGCGGCGGTATGGGTGGAATGATGTAATCATCCAAACACACTAAGCTCAAGATTAAAAGGCCTCCGGAAACGGGGGCTTTTTATGTTTTTACTGATCTCTTTTTTTAAGAATTAGAAGTCCTGAATTTTCTCCGGCTCTATTCTAATTTGAATGTCGTATTTGCCTGTTCGAATGCAAGAAAAAATCCTTCAAAATTTAAAGATTCAAAACCTGAATCCCATGCAGCTGGCAAGCCTTGAAATGGCGCGTTCGGGGCGCGACATGCTGCTGTTGTCTGCTACTGGTTCTGGGAAAACCTTGGCCTTTCTGCTGCCTTTGGTGGAAAAACTGAAGGAAACAAAAAACACAGTTCAGGCCCTTATTCTGGTTCCTTCCCGTGAACTTGCGCTACAAATAGAACAGGTATTCCGGCAGATGGGTGTTAAATTCAAAGTGAATTGTTGCTATGGCGGTCATGACTTAAAAACGGAGAAGAACAACTTTCTGCAGCCTCCGGCCCTTTTGGTTGGGACGCCGGGAAGGATTGCCCATCACCTTCGCAAAGGTTCTTTTGATACCCAGGATCTGGAAATGCTGGTTCTGGATGAATTCGATAAATCCCTGGAATTTGGTTTTCAGGATGAAATGGGTTTTATCATCGACGAGCTTCCGGCTTTGAAGCAAAGGATACTTACCTCTGCAACCGATTTAAGCGAAATACCCGCTTTTACCGGTTTGAGAAGCCATGCAATTCTAAATTTTCTGGGTGGAAATGCCCCGCTTGAAAGCCGCTTATCCCTGAAATATCTGCGGGCAAGCGACACCGACAAATTGCAATTGTTGTTTGGTTTGTTGTGCCACCTCAACCAATTGCCATCGCTTGTTTTCTGCAACCACAGAGATGCTGTGGAAAGAATTAGTCAATTGCTTTATGAAAATGGAATTCCCCATGGCATTTTTCATGGTGGCATGGACCAGGAAGCAAGGGAGCGTGCGCTAATAAAATTTCGAAACGGTACTTATAGAACGCTCATTACAACCGATCTGGCATCGAGGGGTTTAGACATTCCGGAAATCGGAGCTGTAATTCATTATCAGTTGCCAGGAAGCGAGGAGGTTTTTACCCACCGTAACGGCCGAACTGCCAGAATGCAGGCTGATGGAACCGCATTTCTTTTGCTTTCTGTGGAAGATTACCTGCCAACTTTTCTCAATGAAACCCCTGAACTTCTGGAACTTTCAAACACGGAAGAACTTCCGGCATCCTCGGCTTGGAAAACCCTTTGTTTGGATGTCGGCAAGAAAGAAAAGGTAAACAAAATGGATATTGTTGGCCTGCTTTTGCAAAAAGGAGGCTTGGCTAAGGAAGATCTCGGAAGAGTTGAGGTGCTGGACCATGCGGCTTTTGCGGCTGTGTCTTCCGATAAAATTCAAAAAACGCTTGAACTTATCCGACCAGAGAAAATCAAGAACAGAAAGTCGAAGTTCTGGGTTGAATGATGAAAATGAATAAACAATAGTTTATAGAATTTGGACTTGAATTTTATCCCGTGAATCCAGTATTTTTATTTGGTTCTGGGATTTTTTTTATTTTTGAAGTCTAAACTAAAAACTATTGAAAAATGACCGCATATCATTTGCTCCGGCTATACCAGATAGCCAATAAGTATTTCAAAAATCAGGACGATAGCCGTGACTTCGTTTCCGAAGTTGAGGCTGTTGTTCAAACACATTTCGGCATGGAAACCAACCATTTGGCTACAAAAACGGAACTCTTTGATATGAAGGATCAACTTCGGAAAGAGATTCATGAATTTCGTGATGAGCTAAAAAATGACATTCACGAACTTCGAAGTGAATTGAAAGGAGACATCAACAGACTTGAAGTTCGCATGGAGGCTGGTTTTAAGGATCAACTTAAATGGATTATCCTGCTTATGCTGGGTTTTTCTTCCCTCATTATCACTGTGGTGAAGTTTTTGTAAAGTATCCGGATGAATTTTTTAATTTCGATTCCTAAACTAAAATCTATTGAAACATGACAGCTTACATTCCTTAAGGCTATTTCAGTTAGTCAGTAAATACATCCCCAATCAGGACGACAGCCGCGAATTCGTAACAGAAATAGAGGAAGTGGTCCGCCACCAGCTTCAGATGGAAACAACAACTCTCGCAACTAAATCAGAGCTTTTTCAGGTCAAAGACGAGCTGAAGCATGATATTGATGACTTGAAAAGAGATATTAACCATATGGAAGTTCGTGTGGAAGCCGGCTTCAAAGACCAGCTCAAATGGATCATCCTTCTAATGCTGGGCTTTTCATCCCTTATTATCACTGTGGTGAAGTTTTTGTAAATCCTTAAGACCCCTGGAACAACATTCAGTTTTTTCTCCCGCCAAAAATCAAAATCCATGGCAAAATCCTGGCAACAAAAATTCGATAACGGCCATAATCCCAAGTTGGCGAGTGCGGAAAAGGACTGGGCGGGTATTCCAGCGGGAGAGAAGTTTTTGATTTCCACCCCTGCCGAAATCGATGCATACATCCGTCATATTCCCAAAGGAAGGGCCGTTTCATTTGCCACACTTAAACGCGACATCGCCCTAGAACATGGAACAGAATACATGTGTCCGCTTACCGCTGGGATTTTCACCCGCATAGTCGCCGAATTGGCGCACGAAAAAATTAGCTTAGGAAGTCCCGCGGAAGATGTTACTCCATTTTGGCGGGTTGTCGATTTGAAGATGCCTCTGGCGAAAAAATTGTCTTTTGGGACAGATTTTATCCGCACAATGAGGGAGCAGGAAGGACTTCCTGTTTGAGCAGCCCGGAATCCTTTGCTACTTTGTGGCCATGTGCGGTATCGCCGGTTTTTTTTCTGAATCAGGATTATCCCATAATCAGTTTCTGATTTCGGCCTCAGACAATCTCCGTCATCGTGGTCCGGATGATGAAGGATTTATCCTTCTCAATCGGGAAGGTGTTTTCACAGAGTGCTTTGGTCCCGATTCGGCAAATCCGGGAATGCTTCCAATGGCCCGGCCAATTGCTGATTTTGCTGGTGATTTTCAGGCTGGAATGCTGCATCGCCGTCTTTCCATTCTCGTAACGGATGCAAATGGGCATCAACCCATGGCAGATATTAGCCGCAAGGTTTGGATTTCTTTTAATGGTGAAATCTACAATTACCCCACGCTTAAAACTGAACTTGAATCTCTTGGCCGTGTTTTCAAAACCCGCACCGATACTGAGGTGCTGCTTCAAGCCTGGATCCATTGGGGCGAAAATTGCCTTTCAAAACTCGATGGCATGTTTGCCTTTTCGGTTTTGGACCTCGAAAGGCAATTGTTTTTCCTTGCTACTGACCATGCAGGAATAAAACCGATTTACTACCGGCAAACGCCCAAAGGGTTTTTTTATGCATCTGAAATAAAAGTCCTTTCGGGTATTTTCCCTCCGGTTTCGCCTTCAAAGAAAGAGGTTTGTCGTTTTCTGGCGAATGGCCAATCCGATGAAACGGAAAAAACAATGTTCGAAGGAATCTACAGGCTTACAGCCGGACATTGTTTGTCTATTCCATTAAGTTCGAAATCCTGCAAGCCAAAAATTCAGCAATGGAATGAATGGAATCTGAACAATTCAATTGAATCCAATCCGGAAGATTTACAGCAAAAACGAAGCAGCGAAATCCGTGAAATTTTTCAAGAAACACTTCGTCTTCGCCTTCAGGCCGATGTGCCTTTGGGCATTTGCCTGAGTGGAGGAGTTGATAGTTCTTCCATTGCAGGTTTTTGCGCTGCTGCAGACAAGAGTTTGGGAAATCAGCAAAAAAGGAAAGCATTTATGGCCGTCCTTCCTTCCGAATCTCCTGGTGATGAATTTCCATTTGCCCAAAAAATGGCGACTGAAAGTGGGTTCGAGTTTTTTACAACATCCCCGGACCCTAGAAATTTTATTGAATCTCTGGCCGATTTGATTCGAACGCTGGACGAGCCGCCTCCTGGGATGAATGCCTTTTCGCAATATTCTGTTTTCAAATTGGTTGCAGAAAATGGGGTAAAGGTGAGTCTCGATGGCCAGGGCGCGGACGAGATTTTTGCCGGATATCCAAGGCACATGGAGGCGGGCTTATTGGAACAGTTTTTACATGGTGGCTATGAATCTGGACTTCAATCTCATTTTTCCAGAATGATGGTCAACTTATTTCGGGGATTTTTACCCGGGGATTCTTCCGCATCCCTTCTTAAATATTTGAAACCGGAGTATGCAGTATTCCGGGAAGATGTCCTTCGTGAGGCGGCAAATTTTGATCATCATCCAGTTCGGGGCATCAATCAAACCCTGCTTTATGATTTCAAATCGGGAATTCTGCCTTTTTTATTAAAAGCGGCTGACCGTAATTCCATGCGGTGGTCTGTAGAATCACGAATGCCTTTTGCAGATTCGAAAAAACTGGTGCAGCATTTATTTTCAATACCGGGCAACGCCAAAATCCGGGGGGGTAGGAGCAAGGTTTTACTGCGTGATGCTTCTTCAGAATTTGTTCCCAAAGAAATTCTTTCGAGGCGTGATAAGGTTGGATTTGCTGCACCGAATAATTTGTGGCTAAGCCATTTGCTTCGTTCCGATTATGTGCGGAGTTTGCCTGTATGCCCAGATTATTTTGATCAATTGGCATTCGAAAAATACGCGGCGCGGTTTCTTCAAAATCCGGAAAATCAGGATGCATCCATCCTTTGGCGACTAATCGCATTTCGGGTATGGCATTCCATTTTTTTCTAGGGATTTGTTCACAATTTAATAAAGCGACCTGTAAAAATTTGCCTTAGATTTGTCCGGCAAATAACACAATGTCATTTGCCATGAGCAGCCTTTCCGATCGCTTCGCCTTTGAGGCCCTTACTTACGATGATGTACTGATACTTCCCGGGTATTCTGAGGTCTTGCCAAAGGATACGGACACCCGTACTCAGTTAACAAAATCCATTCATCTGAATATTCCTTTGGTTTCCGCAGCCATGGATACCGTTACCGAATACGAGCTTGCAATTGCGCTCGCACAGGAAGGAGGAATGGGTTTTATTCATAAGAATATGACCATCGACCAGCAGGCAGAGCAAGTTCGCAAGGTAAAACGATCTGAATCTGGGATGATCATTGATCCGGTTACAGTTTCAGAAAATGCCGTGCTAGCGGATGTGAATCGGATTATGTCGGAACAATTAATCGGCGGAATTCCGGTAGTAAATGACGAGGGAGTTCTAAAAGGCATAATCACCAATCGGGATATGCGTTTCGAGAAAGATTTTTCGAAGCCGGTAACAGCCACCATGACCCGCGAAAACCTGATTACTGCCAAAGAGGGGATTTCAATGGATGATGCTGAAAATATGCTCAAGGAATTTAAGATTGAAAAGCTTCCAATTCTTGATGATGCTGGTCGCTTGGTCGGTCTCATTACTTTTAAAGACATAATCAAAAGGAAATTTCGGCCAAATGCCTGCAAGGATGCGCTTGGTCGCCTTCGCGTGGGTGCTGCTGTTGGCGCCACTGCAGATTTGCTGGATCGTGTAGCTGCTTTGCACAAGGCTGGAGCCGATGTAATTGGCCTTGATACTGCCCATGGACACTCGGCTGGCGTGATTGATGCAGTCAGGAAAATTAAGGCACAATGGCCGGATATTCAGGTTGTGGCTGGCAATATTGCTACAAGAGAAGCGGCCGAAGCCTTGGCAAAAGCTGGTGCTGACGGGATTAAGGTCGGTGTTGGACCGGGAAGTATTTGTACCACCCGCATCATTGCTGGTATTGGTGTGCCACAGTTGTCGGCCATTCTTGAAGCTGCTGCCGGTGCTGCTCCTTATGGCGTTCCGATTATTGCCGATGGAGGAATTCGCTTTTCCGGCGATATCACCAAAGCTCTGGCTGCTGGTGCCAGTTGTGTAATGATAGGATCAATGTTTGCCGGAACGGAAGAAGCTCCAGGTGAAATGGTGATTGCAGAAGGTAGAAAATTCAAAACCTATCGTGGAATGGGTAGCCTTGAAGCCATGGAAACGGGTTCAAAGGATCGTTACTTTCAAGCTGGAGAAGCCGATTCGAAAAAGTTGGTGCCCGAAGGAATTGTTGGAAGGGTGCCATTCAAAGGCAAAGTAAGTGAGGTGATTTTTCAACTTGTGGGCGGACTTCGTGCTGGAATGGGTTATTGTGGCACGCCCCGTATTCAAGATCTTCACCAAACTAAATTTATTCGCATTACCTCAGCGGGTGTACGCGAAAGCCATCCACACGATGTGGTGATTATGCGGGAATCTTCAAACTATAGTTTGAACCGCTGATTTTCTAAATTAAAGAATGATGGGAATTTTCAGGGCGAATTGGATTCGCCCTGATGTTCTCAAAATCGAATTATTCAGCTTGGGCGTCGGTAAACCCTTTATTGCCGTTGAATGTGTACAGGTTCTCTGTTTTTACCACCTCCAGACCAGCTTCTGTTGCTTTGCGGATTCCTTCCCATACTTCTGATGCTGGAATTTCAACCGTCAAATCCCGGCTTTTAAAACGGCAGCGGAAATGACTGGTACAAAACGATTCTGGCAATCCATCAGGCCAAACCTTCAGGCCGCGGTTTGAAATGAATGCAAGGGAAATTTTCTCATTGTCCAGGCCTTTCAGAACACCGGCGATTTGGTCCGGACGCATGGAATCATTGTCCAAAAACAGGTCAAATCCCACAAGTTTTTTCTCTTCTTTTTCAATTGGAGAAACCTTGATTTCAAAGCCTTTTTGAATCTCTCTTGAATATTCGGCAGGTTTTAAGGTAACAGGTTTCTGACCAAGTCTTTCAATTACGGCATCTGCAAAGCCTGCTGTGCCCACTTTTTGACTTGAAAAACCTTCCTTGAAAATATCGCCCGTGTGAATTCCATCCTCCAGAGTTTTTAGCCAGGCATTGTGAATTTTATCAGCAACTTCAGGTTGGTTGATGTGCACCAGCATCATCAATGCTCCGTTGATTAATCCGCTTGGATTGGCAATTCCTTTACCAGCAATATCGGGTGCCGATCCGTGAATGGCCTCAAACATGGCACATTGGTCCCCAACATTGGCAGATCCACAAAGTCCGACTGATCCTGCCACCTGGGCCGCAATATCTGAAATGATGTCTCCGTATAAGTTTAGGGTAACAATGACATCAAATTTTTCGGGGGTGTCGGCCAATAGCGCCGAACCAATGTCAATAATGCGGTGTTCTTTTTCTATTTCAGGATATTCTTCACCGATTTGATTGAACATTTTGTGAAAAAGTCCATCTGTCAGCTTCATGATGTTGTCTTTGCTGAAACAGGTTACTTTTTTCCTGTTATAAGCCCGTGCATATTCAAAAGCATACCGGATTATTTTCTCAGAACCTTGTTTTGAAATCAACTTCAGGCATTGAACCGTATCCTGCGTTTGCTGATGTTCAATTCCTGCGTAAAGGTCTTCCTCATTTTCACGCACAATCACCAAATCCATTGTGTGTTTGGAAGTCACAAATGGTGTAAGCGTAACTACTGGCCTGACATTGGCAAAAAGTCCGAGCGCCTTTCTTGTGGTTACATTCAGGCTTTTAAAACCACCACCCTGTGGAGTGGTAACCGGTGCTTTGAGAAAAACTTTTGTGGAACGAAGTGAGTCCCATGCTTCCGGGCGGATGCCACTGACAACGCCTGCTTTGTAAACCTTTTCTCCAATTTCAATTTCTTCTGTTTCAATCATGGCCCCTGCAGCATTCAGAATTCTGAGGGTGGCTTCCATAATTTCGGGACCTATTCCATCTCCGTAAGCAATTGTTATTTTTCTCTTTTCAGACATTACCGGGCATATTTAAGGTCGCAAATTGACAAGTTTTGCGCCGTACATCCAAGAACTATGCTTGGGTTATTGGAAAAAAACAAGATTGGTCTGAATTCAGGCCATTTTATCGAATAAGCCGCATTTTTCTATGCAGAATATCGGCCTCTACAAATTCTACACCGAAGGTTTCGAAATTGGCCTTCGCATAAAAAGGAATTGCTTGAACCTGGGCATGCAGATAGATCAGCGTTTCCTTTTCAGCTCGAGGTATAACTTCATTGAGAACCGCCTGAACCAGTGCCGCACCCACACCGTGCTTGCGGAATTCTTTTTTCACAGCGAAGCGTTCTAGTTTAATGCCATTCGTTGTGAATCTCCATCGCGCTGTTCCAGCTGGAAGGCCTTCGAAAAAGGCTAAAAAATGGCGGGCGCTTTCTTCGAATTCATCATATTCCTCCTCTGGAGAAACTTCCTGCTCCAAAACAAACACCTCATCGCGGATGGCGCGGACCTCTTTCCAAAGAGGGCTGTTTGTATCCAGATTTTGAATCTCTATCATCATTTATCAAGCTATTTTCCTGAGTTGTTTGAAAATCATCAAAGAATTCCAGAACAAAACCAAGGCGGTAAAAAAGAATCCAGACACGGCTGTTTTAATTAAGAAACTGGCATTGCCGATTTCCAGTCCTTGCCCTGAAATGGCCATTCCAGCAATGCCCTCCACACGGATTAAAATCAAAACAGCAAGCAGCAATATCAGACCTAGAAAAAGACTAAACCAGGAGAGCAACTGAATCAAAATTCTATTGTGGGAATAGCCCAATTCAATCAAAAGGCGAATGTCGTTTTCTGCTTCCGCCATCACCAGCCTGAAATTCATTGAAAACATCACCAGAGAAAGTATGGTAAAAAGAAGGCCAATAGCGGCAAGGCCTTGCATTACCGTTTTCAAAACGCGACCGGATTTCCCAAAACTAAGTTTTTCCTGGTCGGCCATCAATCTGTATTTCTTTAAAAAAGCACCAATTTCCGGAACTGAGGCATTGGCTGTTTTTACAATTATCCGGGAACATTCAGACTTGTTTTTGCCTCCAACTTTTCGGTTGGCCCAATCCATAAATTCTGTGGGCACCAATACGGATGCAATCCGTTCTGTGAAGCCTGCCACCCTTCCATTAAAAACTTCTTTTCCTCCCGGTCCTTCAATTTCAATTTCAAAGCTTACCAGTTTCATGGCGTCCCTGCTTACTTGTGGCAAACCCTGACCAAGCGCAAAGCCAAAGTTGTATAGGTTGAGAAAATCCTGAGAAACGATAATTGGAAGGTCTTTCCGGCCTTCTGCCCAGCGAAAATCTTCAGGTTTGTTATCGAGAAATGCTTTTGGTACGGATTCGAAAAAAACCAAAGAACTGAAACTGATGTA
>CANETC010000107.1 GCA_947441055.1 Cytophagaceae bacterium
AGCAGGCGATTCGTATATGGTAGCAGGCGATTCAGCCGGTTTGATTGAGTTTTTCTCGGGAAATGGAATTCCTCAAGCCATCAGCAGCGGGCGAATTGCAGGTGAAACCGCCATCTCAGCGATCGAAAACCAGAATTTTTCAGCCGGTTTTCTTTCGGATTATGAGGATAAATTATACCATAAAATAAAATTGAATTATGCGGGAGGTCGGGTCGTTCTTCCACTTTTGCATAAACCATTTTACAGCAAGCAGGTCCTGAAGTTTCTGAATTTCCTTTCGGGCAGGCCCCAAACCAACGCCATGCTCAGGGACTTGCTTTATGAGAAAAATCCGGGCAAAATTCTCCGTAAACCGGGCTTTTATTATAAGCTCTTGTTTAAGCGAGAGCCGGTCGGTTAACCAAATCTTCAGGAAACCAACACTTTCTTAAGCGCCTTTTTGTGGGCCGAAAGAAACATATCCTGAAGGTCCGTTGTGAGTGAGGTGGAGAAAAACAAACTTTCAAACTGGGACGGCGCCAGGTAAATTCCTTCATTCAGCATCTCCCTGAAATAAGCGCCAAAACGGGCCGTATCACAGGATTTGGCATCCTCGAAATTCAATACTTCCCTTTCGGTAAAGAAATAGGTAAACATCGAGCCAATCTGTGTGGTGCAATGATTTAGACCCAGTTCTTTGTCTGTTTGACGAAGGCCTTCTGCCATGTGTTTCCCTGCACTTTCTAGGCTGGAATAAATACCCGGATTGGATTTTAAATGCCGCAGCATTGCCAATCCAGCCGCCATTGCAAGGGGATTTCCAGACAAGGTACCTGATTGGTATATAGGGCCAAGTGGCGCCACATGTTCCATAATTTCCCTTTTGCCGCCATAAGCACCGACGGGAAGTCCGCCCCCAATAATCTTTCCAAGAGTTGTAAGGTCGGGCAGCACGCCCGTAATTTCCTGCACTCCACCTGGGGCGAGTCGAAAGCCGGTCATTACCTCATCAAAAATGAGCAAGGCGCCATGAGCATCACATAATTTCCTGAGTCCCTCCAAATAACCGGGCTGCGGAAGTACAAGACCCATGTTCCCAGCAACTGGTTCCACAATAAGTGCAGCCACATTGCCGGAATTGGCAAGAAGCAAAGCCTCCACCGCCGGAAGATCGTTGAATGGCGCGGTGAGTGTATCGTTTGCGGTTCCTTTCGTTACGCCCGGAGTTCCGGGAATTCCAAGGGTTGCAACTCCACTTCCGGCTGCGATCAGGAAGGAATCGCCATGGCCGTGAAAACAGCCTTCAAACTTGATTATTTTCTCTCTGTCAGTAAACCCTCTTGCCAGTCGAATAGCCGCCATGGTGGCCTCAGTACCTGAATTTACCATTCGAACCATCTCCACAGAAGGCACCATGCTGCAGATGAGTTCGGCCATTTCAATCTCTTTCACTGTAGGTGCTCCGAAAGAAAAAGAAGCGGGCAAAGCCTCACGGATTGCTTCTTCAATCATAGGATTGGCATGTCCCAAAATCATTGGCCCCCATGAATTGATGAAATCCAGATAGCGGTTGCCATCTTCATCCTCGAGCCAGGCCTCCCAGGCCCTGCGGATAAAAAGCGGCTTTCCTCCGACAGAGCGGAATGCCCTTACGGGTGAATTAACACCACCTGGTATGGTTTTTTGAGCGCGGGTAAACAGGCTCTCACTTTGGCTGGTAATCATAAAGAATAGTCAGGATTCTGGCCTGCAAAGAAAGCAAACCGAAACCGAGCAAAACCAAAAAGTGAAATTGATTTATGAAATAGTCAAACTTTTTAATTGTTCATTGGCAAATACAATACAAAATCATAGGTTTGCCGACCACTCTGCATGGTTTCCGGCGAGGAAGCCAAGTTGGGTTTTCACACCAAATAAAACCATTAGTTCAATCATGTCTCAGACATACAGTTTTTTTCAGAGCGTTGAAAAGAGTTTCGACAAAGCAGCCGCTTTCACAAAGTGGGACAAAGGTTTGCTTGAACAAATTAAGGCTTGTAACAGCATTTATTCCATGCGCTTCCCGGTGAAGATGGATGATGGAAGAATTGAAGTAATCGAAGCCTACCGCATTCAGCACAGCCAACACAAAACCCCTTGCAAAGGCGGCATCCGTTTCAGCGAGGAGGTAAATCAGGATGAAGTGATGGCACTTTCAGCCCTTATGACCTACAAATGTGCCATTGTAAATGTTCCATTCGGAGGTGGTAAAGGAGGGATCAAAATCAATCCTAAAAATTATAGCGTGTATGAGCTGGAGAAAATTACCCGCCGCTACACTGCTGAACTTGTAAAAAAGAATTTCATCGGACCTGGAATTGATGTTCCGGCTCCTGATTATGGTACAGGCGAAAGAGAGATGGCCTGGATTGTGGATACATACGCTTCTCTTCGTCCAGGCGAAATTGATGCTGCAGGTTGCGTAACTGGTAAGCCAGTTTCTCAGGGCGGTGTTACAGGCAGAAAAGAAGCAACCGGACTCGGTGTTTTTTATGGCATCCGTGAGGTTTGCAACATGGAAGAAACCATGGCAAAACTTGGCCTTAAAACAGGAATTGCAGGCAAGACTGTTGTTATTCAGGGTCTAGGAAATGTTGGCTACCACAGCGCCAAATTTTTTCGCGAAGGCGGCGCCAAAGTTGTGGCTATTGCAGAGTACGAAGGTGCTATCTACAATGCTGAAGGTATCAATGAAGAAGATCTTTTCCAACACAGGAAAGCAACCGGTTCTATTTTAAATTTTCCGGGTGCCACCAACCTCGCGAAAAATTCGGATGCCCTTGAGCTTGAATGCGACATTCTCATTCCAGCAGCTCTTGAAAATGTAATCAACAAGGAAAACGCGCCAAGAGTGAAGGCAAAAATTATTGGTGAAGCTGCCAATGGCCCGCTTACTCCTGATGCAGATGAAATCCTGAACGCAAAAGGTGTTCTTGTTGTGCCTGACATGTACCTCAATGCAGGCGGTGTAACC
Organism: Cytophagaceae bacterium; assembly: GCA_947441055.1. Lineage (GTDB taxonomy): Bacteria > Bacteroidota > Bacteroidia > Cytophagales > Flexibacteraceae > CAMDMI01. The sequence continues at coordinate 2,993 of CANETC010000107.1, forward strand.
GTGAGTTATTTTGAGTGGCTCAAAAACCTTAGCCATGTTCGTTATGGCCGTTTGGAAAAGCGTTTCAGGGAGAACAAAAACCTCCATATTCTGGAGCAGATTGAAGAATTAACCGGAAAGCGTGTGAGTGATCCGGAAAGAAAAATCATTCTCAAAGGTGCTGAGGAAGTGAACCTAGTGCACAGTGGTTTGGAAGAATCCATGATTGCTGCCACCCACGAAATCATGGATATTTGGAATGCTAATCCTGAGATTCCGGATATGCGCACTGCAGCGTATGTTTCGGCAATCAACAAGGTTGCAACAAGCTACATGGCCTTGGGTATCTTCCCTTAAAATTGATAATTTTCTTACTGAAAGGGCTGCCATCTGGTGGCCCTTTTTTTGTTTTAGCGCCCGCCAAATCCAGGCAAAAATTGCCCTGAATTAAGCATCCTTTCTCCTTACTTCCACTTTGCCCCACAATCCGAAAATGCCTCGGATCGAAACCTATTTTCGCCTTGGCTACTTTGTGTTTTAGGGAAAATCGAATTCAAGTCAGAAAAAAAACAAAAAAAAATCATGGGAAGTAATTTGTGTTTTTTCGGGTTTTTGAGTCAAAAGTGGGGCGATGTGTAAAAAAGTGGTGGAAAGTGGTAGAGAAATCATTTTCACTTCCTACTTTTGAGGCGAGCCGTGGATTGTCTCTTTGACACTCCTGGCCTATTGAAACAATGGCTACATTCTCAGGCACATACGATTGCAAAATGGATGCGAAAGGGCGGATAGTCCTTCCTGCACGCCTGAAAGCACGCTTGCCCGATACCCTAGACCAACGCATTGTAATTCTACTTGGCTTCCAGAAATGTCTTACCATCTACACCATGACCGAATGGGAAGAGAAGCTGAAGACATTCGCAGAGGTTTCTGAATACGATGAGGAAGGCCAGAAGTTCATCCGCAACTTCACTTACGGCATGACGGAGGAGACACTCGATGGACAAGGCCGTTTTTCTCTCAACAAGACCCTGATCAACTACGCAGGATTGTTGGGGGATGTGGTACTTGCCGGTGTTGGAAATCGCATCGAAATCTGGAGTGCCATTGAATACCAGAAAATACTCACGCCAATGAGCGACCGCTCCAGCTTACAGGAGATTGCCAGAGGCTTGTTCGACAAAAAAGGACCTAATACAGTTAATGAATGAAGTTATGTACCATAACCCGGTCATGCTTCAAGAGTCCCTGGAAGGACTGAATATTCAACCAAATGGCATCTATATCGATGTCACATTCGGCGGAGGCGGGCACAGCAGGGCCATCCTCTCCAAACTGAAAGAAGGCACCCTGTATGCCTTTGACCAAGACGAGGATGCGGAAGCTCAGAATTCCGGTCATTCAAATCTGGTCTTTACCAGGGCCAACTTTCGTTTCGCCGAGCATTATATGAAACTCTACCAGACAGGTCCAGCCCAAGGGATCCTGGCCGATCTGGGGATTTCATCGCATCAAATAGACGAGCCTGCCCGGGGCTTTAGCACCAGAGGCGAAGGACCGTTGGATATGCGGATGGATGTCCGGCAAGGACAAACAGCTGCAGATGTGGTGAACAACTACTCTGAAGCCGAACTGCACAAGATTCTTGGCATGTACGGCGAACTGAAAAATGCAAGAACGCTTGCCTCTGCAATTGTGAAGGCCAGGGTTAAGCAAAGTATCAGAACCACTGAAGAACTGAAGAATGTGCTAAACCCATTTGCGCCAAGGGGAAAGGAATTCAAATACCAGGCGCAGGTGTTTCAGGCGCTGCGAATTGAAGTGAACCAGGAGCTTAAAGCCCTTGAAGACCTTCTGGAGCAGAGCAGCCGAATTCTGGGACCGGGAGGAAGGTTGGTGGTGATGAGCTACCACTCTCTGGAAGACAGAATGGTAAAGCACTTCATCCAAGCAGGAAACCTTGAAGGGAAACCGGAAAAGGACTTGTACGGAAACCTGCTAAGGCCTTTTGAGCCTGTCACCCGAAAACCTCTGGAAGCTACGGCTGAAGAGGTGGCCCTCAATCCAAGGGCCAGAAGTGCCAGACTCAGGGTTGCAGTTAGAACGGACTATAAAAAAAAATAAGCAAGACGGAACTGAGTCAATCAGAACCCGAAGGCAATCAAAGTTGAAACTAAAAAAGCAGAGTCAAACCTATGGCTGCAAACACCTACAAAAACCCGGCGAATGAAGCCGGCCTCGAAAGCGAAAAGGCGGGTCCTGTGCTACTACCCTGGCTTCAGGGAAGCATCACATTGTCGGAAATATTCCAGGATGGAATTCCGGCAAGGCATCTTCCAAAGATTGCCTACTCCTTCTTTCTCTGCCTGCTTTACATTGGCATCAGCCACCAAAGCAACCGCACCGTTCAAAAACTCAACCGCGCAAAGACATTGCTCGAAGACCTCAGGGTGAACTACACAACCCAGAAGTCAGAACTGATGTTCAATAGCAAGCAGTCTGAAATGGCCAAAGAAGTTCAATTCATGGGCCTCATGGAAAGCGAAACGCCTCCTCAAAAAATCAGCTTAAAAAACGACTGATGCAGGAAAAAGGGCAAAAAAATGTAAAGAGGTCCATCCTTGCAAGGGTACGATTGGTATTCTTCGCTGGGGTGTTGCTTGCATTTGCCATTGCCTACCGCATCATCCACATCCAGTACATCGATGGCGATGAATGGAGAGCCAAATCAAATTCATTTTCCAAAAAGGAAATTAAAGCCAACCGCGGCAACATTTATGCGGATGATGGCTCCTTGCTTGCCACTTCACTCCCACTCTATCGACTTGGGTTTGATCCTTCCGTTGGCAGAAAAGAAAAAAAGCTTGTTGAAATCTTTGAAAAAGGTGTTGACTCCCTCGCACTTTTGCTCTCGCAAAAATTTGGCACCTACTCCAAAGAACAATACAAGGGCCAGCTGATAGATGCCCACAAGGGAACCAAACAATTTATTTACCTCAGCCGGGGATTTTCCCTCACCTACCGCGACCAGATGGAGCTGATGAAATGGCCCATTTTCAGAGAAGGGAAAAACAAAGGCGGGGTTGTTTTTGAAAAGATTTATAAGCGCTTTCATCCATTTAAAGAACTCGCTTTCAGATCCGTTGGGTTTGTAAATGAAAAATCCTCCGGAGCCGGACTTGAATCCAGTTTCAACCAGATGCTGACAGGAATGAATGGTCAGGCCACTTATCAGCAACTCGCTGGCGGAATTTCCAGACCTATTTTTGATGGCACGGAAATCCGGCCTGTTGACGGCCTGGATGTGTATTCAACCCTGAATGTGAACATTCAGGATGTGGCAGAAGCTTCTCTTCAAAAAGCGCTTACCTCATATCAGGCCAAATTTGGTTGTGTGGTGGTGATGGAAGTAAAGACCGGAGAAATAAAAGCCATTGCCAATCTTGGACAGCGCGATGGCGAATACGATGAAAATTACAACTATGCCGTTGCAATGAACCACTACCCTGGTTCAACTTTCAAACTGGCCTCTTACATGGCCCTTCTTGAAGAAGGAAAAATAAAATTAAACGATACGGTTCATACGGGTGCCGGCCGCTATGTCATCGGGAAGCAAGCCATTACTGAAGCTAAAAAACACGCTTACGGAAGCCTATCCATCAAAGATGCTTTCGCAAAAAGCTCCAATGTGGCTGTTTCTAAACTGGTGGTGAAAAATTTCAAAACCAAACCCGACAAGTACATTGAATACATAACCAACTTCGGTCTTTCAGAGCCTTTGAATTTCCATATTCACGGGGCACCAAAACCATTTTTCCGGAATCCATCCGACAAAAAACACTGGAACGATGCCGCATTGGCCAAGATGTCTTTTGGCTACGAATGTCTGATTACCCCGATGCAAACACTTGCATTTTATAATGCTGTGGCGAATGGCGGTAAAATGATTCAGCCGATTCTGGTGAAGGAGGTTAAAAACAACGATCAGGTTCAGAATAAGTTTGAACCAAAGGTCATCAGAGAGAAGATTTGCTCCGATGAAACCCTGCTGGCTGTTCGGGAAATGCTCGAAGCGGTGGTGGAAAATCCAAAAGGAACAGGACATAAAATTCAGAATCCGCTTTACAAAATCGCAGGGAAAACCGGCACCGCGCATAAATTTCAGGATGGCCATTGGATCGACAATGCCTACTATACATCATTTGCAGGCTATTTTCCTGCCGACAATCCAAAATATTCAGTCATTGTCATTATCGACAGTCCAAAGTTTGGCCTGATGGCAGGAGATGCTGCCGCCCCTGTATTCCGCGACATTGCTGATAAAATTTATGCCGGAGATGTGGAAATGCACCGCATGCTGGCAGAGAAAACCGCCGCAGAGGATATTCCTGGTGTGGCAGCAGGAAAATTTGAGGACTTGCATGAAGTGTGCAACCGCTTGGGCGTGAGCAACTACAACAGTGATACCATCCACCCAGAATGGGTACTGCCGGGCAAAAAAGCCAACCGTACCATTTACTGGAAAACCAACCGCACAGAACTGGGTATTGTGCCAGATGTAAAAGGAATGCCGCTTCGCGATGCCCTTTACCTGTTGGAAAATTACGGCTACCGGGTTCGGACAAGCGGAAGAGGCAAGGTTCGGAACCAGACTCCGAACGCAAGCCAGAATATCAAAAAAGGCGAAACTGTTTACCTCACTTTGGGATGAAATCTGCTGCCGACATACTCATGCCAATAACCATTCTTGCACAGACAGGAAAGGCAGCAGAAATGTTGGCGGGTATTACTGCAGATTCCAGAGAAGTAAAGCAGGACTTCGCATTTGTGGCTGTGAAAGGCACCCAGTCTGATGGCCATGCATTCATCCAAAAAGCACTGGAATCCGGAGCCGCAATGATTGTCTGTGAGCAGATGCCAGATGGCAACCTTTCAGAACAATTTCCAGATGCATGCTTTATTCAGGTTGCAGATTCAGCCAGAACCCTTGGACTGATGGCCTGCCGTTGGTTTGGCGATCCTTCGCAAAGCATGAAACTGGTTGCCATAACCGGAACCAATGGCAAAACCACCACAGCAACCCTGCTTTTCAATTTATTCCGCGAGCTTGGCTACAAAACCGGTTTGCTTTCGACGGTTGAAAACAGAATTGATGAAGAAATATTCCCGGCATCCCACACGACTCCCGACCCAATTCGGTTGAATGAGATGCTGGCAAAAATGAAATCCGCCGGCTGCACCCATGTTTTCATGGAGGCATCTTCCCATGCAATTCATCAGCAAAGAATTGCCGGACTTGAATTCGCAGGTGCTGTCTTCACCAACATCACCCACGACCACCTTGATTACCACGGCACTTTCGACAATTACATTTATGCCAAGAAAAAATTGTTTGATGATCTGGAGCCTTTCGCATTCAGTCTTGTAAATGCAGACGACAGGCGGGGAAGAGTGATGGTTCAAAACACCCGCTCGAAAGTCCATGCCTATTCACTTCAGGCATCTGCAAGTTTCCGCGCAAGAGTTCTCTCTGATACGCTCCAAGGATTGCATTTGGAAATCAATGGCAAGGAAGTCTGGTTCCGCCTTGTAGGTCAGTTTAATGCGTCCAACCTGCTGGCAGTATTTGGGGTAGCCATGCTCTTGGGAGAAAAAGAGGAAGAAATTCTTCTGGCACTTTCGGGACTTCAAGCCGTAAGAGGACGATTTGAGCGCATCGCGCTTAGCAATGGAGGAACCGCCATTGTGGATTATGCCCACACACCCGATGCATTACTCAATGTGCTTCAAACCATCCGCTCTATGCAGGTGAATGGAGAACAATTGATCACAGTAATCGGATGTGGTGGAAACCGGGACAAGGCAAAAAGACCTGTGATGGCCGAAATCGCATCTAGGTTGAGCACCCAGGTTTTTCTTACCTCAGACAATCCCCGCAATGAGGAACCAATGGCCATTCTTCAAGACATGCTTGCTGGCGTTCCAATAAGTGCAAGAAGAAAGGTCGCCTTGATTGAAGACCGTGCAAGTGCCATCCGCGAGGCAGCCGCTGCCACCGGAAAATTTGATGTAATGCTTGTGGCTGGAAAGGGCCATGAAACATACCAAGAAATAAAAGGAGAACGATTTCCCTTCGACGACAGGGAAAAAATTCTGGAATCGCAAAAACCAGTTTTGAACTAACAATGCTGTACCACCTTTTCCATTACTTAGACCAAATGTTTGATATCCCCGGAATTGGGGTGTTTCGCTACATTTCGTTCCGGTCGGTGACAG
>CANETC010000108.1 GCA_947441055.1 Cytophagaceae bacterium
CTGATTTTCTGTATGACACGACTGGCCAGAATCGGATCGTGGTCGCGGTTTACTTGCTCTGCAAGTTTTACCAGCTGCTCTTTGTCGAATCCGCTGTAATCCTCTGGTGCAATTTCCGCCTCCTCGGTTTCCATGGCTTCAATTTCCGCCTCTTCTACCTGGAGAATTTCCATCTCAGAAGTGGCAGCTTGGGCCTCTTCGATACTTGCAATAATTTGCTCTGAAGCAGGTTCGGTCATTTCTTCCTTTTCCGGTTCAGCATTGTTGCTTTCAGTATTGTCTGAAACTTCAGAATTGGATTCTTCTGAGACAAGATCCATTACAGACTCAGAAACAATTGTTTCAGGCTCAGTTATTTCTGCATTTTCTGGTTCAGCATTGTTGCTTTCAGTATTATCTGAAACTTCAGAATTGATTTCTTCTGAGACAAGATCCATTACAGACTCAGAAACAATTGTTTCGGGCTCAGAAATTTCAGCCACAATTTCAATTGAAACTGCTTCGATTTCATCCACAATTTCCTCTTCAGCCATTGCTTCAGGAGATTCTTGTGATTCAGAAACCTGAGATTCTGCTTCAGTAATTTCGGTGGCCGCATTTTCTGGTTCTGCCTCGTGGGTTTCTTCGGCTTGGGTTTCGCCTGAAGAAATGTCGCCTGCAAGTTGTTGGTTTTCAGCTTCAGGAGAAGTCCAATCCTCTTGCGGGTTGTGGGAATTGTCTGTCATATGAAAGATCTTATTTCGAAAAAAATCGCTTGCAAAAGTAAGGGAAAAATCTTCGAACGACAATAAAAAACAGCCTTCATTCTTTTTTATATCCATTGTTACAAAGGTGCAATTCAAGCCATAAGAAAGGCTTCCAGAACAAATAGCCTTAATTGATGAGATTTGTCAGTGTTGGGCCGGGATTTATGATTACTTTTGCGGCCGTTTTACTCAATAACAAGTACCGTAATACTTCCATGAAATTATCAGAATTCAACTTCAATCTACCATCAGAACTTATCGCTTTTTATCCCGCAGAAAACAGGGATGAAGCCAGATTGATGGTCGTCCACAAGAAAACAGGCAAGATTGAACACAAGCTTTTCAAAGACATTCTGAAATATTTTGATGACGGGGACTCGATTGTTGTAAACAATACCAAGGTTTTTCCAGCACGGATGTTTGGTAACAAGGAAAAAACCGGCGCCAAAATCGAAGTATTCCTTCTTCGCGAACTCAACCGGGAATATAAACTTTGGGATGTACTCGTAGATCCTGCCCGTAAAATTCGTGTAGGCAATAAGCTCTATTTTGGTGATTCTGACTTAGTTGCAGAAGTTATTGACAATACTACTTCAAGAGGAAGGACCATTCGTTTTCTTACCGATGCTGTCGGAGAAGACTTTTATAAATTAATTGATCAGTTGGGAGAAACGCCACTTCCAAAGTACATCCACAGGGAAGTAGAAGAGTCTGATAAAGAGCGTTATCAAACTATTTTTGCAGAACACAAAGGTGCTGTCGCTGCTCCAACAGCTGGACTGCATTTCACCAAACAGTTGGTGAAAAGGCTAGCACTTAAAGGAGTGGAGGTTTCACCGCTTACTTTGCACATTGGTTTGGGTACTTTCAGGCCCGTGGATGTTGAAGACCTGACCAAGCACAAAACCGATTCTGAGAATTTTAATATTCCTCAAACCACGGTGGATTCGGTGAATAAAACCATCGAAAAGAAAGGAAAGGTTTGTGCAGTTGGTACAACCACCCTTCGTGCTTTGGAATCATCTGTTTCATCCACCAATCGCTTGAAATTGAATTCAGGTTGGACGGATAAGTTCATTTTTCCGCCATACGATTTTAAAATTGCAAATGCTCTGATTACCAATCTTCATATGCCTCAGTCGATTTTATTGATGACGGCCTGTGCATTTGGTGGTTATGAATTGATGATGAAAGCATACGAAACAGCTGTTGAAGAAAAATACCGTTTCTTTAGCTACGGCGATTCCATGCTGATTTTGGATTGATTTGATTTTTCTCGAGTATGGAAGCGAATTTGATTGAAGCTTATTTCTCAAATTTAGAATCTGAAAGAAAGCATGCTCTTGAACAAATAATAGAGCAATTCAAAAACAACTTACCATCTGGATTTGAATTGGGTATTCAGTATAAAATGCCCACTTTTTTCATATCTCACAAGGATTATCCGGCGGGTTACCATTGTGACCCGAAATTGCCCTTGCCTTTTATAAGTTTTGCCGCCACAAAATCTCATTTGGCAGTTTACCACATGGGATTGTATGCACTTCCAGATTTGTTGAACTGGTTCGAAGATTCTTGTGTAGCAGCAACGGGCAAAAAACCAGACATGGGCAAAAGTTGTATCCGCTTTAAGAAATTGAACGAAATCCCTTTCGAACTTCTCGGGCAACTGGCCTCGAAAATGACACCATCCGATTGGATTTCGGTGTATGAAAAGGAATTTCGCAAGCCTTAGTGCCGAGCCTCTTTTGTTAGGCCCTTCATTTTTATTGACATAATTGTAAAGGCAACCAATAAAACAATTGGGAATATGCACATGTATAAAAGTGCATCCTGACCCGCTTTTAATTCAGCCAAACCCTGTTCCATGCCGGATGCCAATGCGGCTGCACGGCCTTTGTCCATAAAACTTCCCAGCAAAGGATTGAAAATTGAGGTGGCAAACATGCCCGCGCCGCCCATCAAAGCAAGTCCCAAAGACCCACTTTTAGGGATAAATTCTGCGGTTACTCCAATCATGGTTGGCCAGAAATAAGTAACTCCAGTGGCAAAAATTGAGGCAGCTGCAAATGCTGATGCGCCTTCTGCCCTGGAAAGAAAAAAAAGCCCAATGGCAGAAAGAGCGGCAGACAAACTTAACATTTGAAAAGGCCCAAGCGCTTTTTCAACAGGTCCTGCAAAATAGCGCCCGATGGCCATTATGCCGCTAATGAAAACAATGAGAAGCAGGGAGTTGGGCGTTGCATTTGCGAGAATTTTGGATATCCATTGCCCTGTGCCCAATTCTGTAGTGGCTGTCAGGAACATGCAAAAGACCAAACTTAGGTAAAGCGGAGAAAGGCAAGCTTTCAGCATTGATTGCACCGGCGTTTTCTTTTCCATTTGCGGACTGGAAGGAAAATTCTGACCAAGAAAAAGAAATCCGTAAGCCATGGTGGGTAAAAGCATCAGTCCAAGTTGAAATTTCCAGTTGATTCCTGCCTCACCAAAAAAGTAAGAAATCAGGCCACCAATTAAAAGTCCACCTGGAAACCACATGTGGAAGCGGTTTAACATTTTGGTTTTCGATTCTGGAAAAAGAACCGTAACCAAAGGATTGCAAGCCGCCTCGACCATTCCGTTGGCAAAGCCGATAAAGAAGGTGGAAATAAAAAGTGTCCAGAATCCACCTGCACTGATGGTAAGTCCAATTCCGAGTAAATGGGAGAAAAATGCCAGAACCAAAAGTCGGCCCATTCCGACAATGTCACACAAAGGACCTCCAATAAGCATTGCAATCGGAAATCCAAGAAAAGCCATGGAATTGATCCATCCTAAATCCGTGTCGCTCAGTGCAAAAGCGCTTCCCAGTTGGGTAAGAATTCCAGCCCGGATGGAAAAGCTCATTGCCGTAACTATTAAAGCAAGGCAGGAGCCAAGAAACAAGCGATTGCCGGAAATGGAGTTTGATGAAGACATCTTCTGAAGGAATTGAAAGCCCGAAAAGACTCAAAATTCCTAAAGGCTGCAACTATAAATAAAATGCGGCTTGAATTATTCGAAGCGAAGGGCTTCTACAGGGTCAAGTCTGGATGCTTTTATCGCAGGATAAAGTCCTGAAAAAATCCCCACACTCACGCACAATGTGAGCCCGACCCCAATCCAAAGCCATGGAATAATAAAGCTGCCATTGCCAATGAAAACAGACACTGCATTGCCGGCAGCAATTCCCAGGATAATTCCGAGAGATCCACCCAATATGCAGATGGCTACTGCTTCGGTTAGAAACTGAACCCGGATCAAAAATGGTGTTGCTCCAAGCGCTTTTCTAACCCCGATTTCATGGGTTCGTTCAGTTACAGAAACCAGCATGATGTTCATCAGACCAATGGAAGCTCCCAGAAGTGTAATTAAGCCAATTACAAAACCAGCAACCTGGAGGGTTCCTGTTACTTCGTTTAAAGACTCTGCCAGGGTTTCTGATTTTCTGATTTCAAACGAATCTTCGCGATCTGAAAGGTCATGGCGAACAGTACGCATGATGCCTCTGGCTTCATCCATGGCTCTGGGCAACAATTCAGGCGAAGGAACGATCGAGGTAATTTCATAAGTAAGTTCCTGACCCGCAGCCATGGACTCGCCTTTCCTTATTGGCACAACAAAAGCTCTGTCGGCACCATTACCACCCATTACAGAGCCTGTCTTTTTCAGCAGGCCAATCACTTTGAAGCGTTGTCCCTGTGCTTGAACAACCTTTCCAACTGGATTTTCTTTTGAAAAAAGCGTTTGGGAAATTTCATCTCCGATAACTGCCACAGGAAGTCCGAATTCCATTTCTCTTTCAGTAAAAGCCCTTCCGGAAACAATTTCCAGTCCCTTGGCATAAAAGCCATTTTCATCGCTTCCGAATACCCGGATGTTGGGGTTAGTTTTAAGCCTATTGTATTTAACCTCAGTATTAAAGGACACGCGCACATACACTGCAACCTTGGCTTTTTCGACCATTTTCTCCTTATACCGAAGAGCTTCCTTCATAGTGATTTTAGGATAATAACGGCCTTCCATTCCGTGCCTTGTCCTTCCTTGATTTGAATAAGCCGAAATGTCAAAAGAGTTTGAGCCAAGGTCTTCCATGCCCTGATTTACAGATGCTTTTATGCCTTCAATTGCCGTAAGAATTCCGACCAGCGCGGTAATGCCAATGCCGATAATCAGGGCAGTAAGCGTCGCCCTCAGGGGATTTGCCCTGATGCTTCCCATGGCCTCGGATAAATTTGTAAGGCTGAAAATCATAGCTTCTTGCGAGACCCAAACATAACTTCATTCCGTGGTAAATAGTAGGATATGGGACAATCGGAATGAAAAACTATGCATTGGGCAACATCGATTTTTGTACGGAATGAAAACAATCAGTTCATTATTTCAAATCCGGTTTTTTATTGCCCCTTAAATAGGCTTATTTTGGAGTTCAAAGCGGAAATAATCCGGGGTTCATTTTAAGTCTTTCAAGGGCATTTTTTGATCTCCAATGGTGCAGGACCGGATTAGATTATCACTAAAAAGGCAACATGGGAAGATCCTCAGAGACATTCAGCAAAAAAGAAAAAGAGAAAAAGAAAAAGAAAAAGCGCCAAGACAAAGACGAAAAAAAAGTCGAAAGGCGGTCTACTGCAAGCCCAGGGCAGAGTCTTGAGGAAATGTTTGTTTATGTAGACGAGAACGGAAACCTCAGTACCACCCCTCCTGATCCAAAGAAAAAAGGAGTCGTTTTGGCCCATGACATTCAGTTGGGAATTCCCCGCAGGGCTGAAGAAGAGGAAGGTGATGGCACCAGTCAAGGAGTGGTAACTTTCTTTAACGAATCAAAAGGTTACGGTTTTATCAAGGATTCTGACACTGGTAATTCCATATTCGTTCACGCCAAGGAAACGGCTGAACCTATTCGTGAAGGGGATAAAGTAATTTTCGAAACCGAAAGTACGCCAAGAGGTCCGGGAGCTGTGCGGGTTAAGAAAGCATAATTTTTTTTGAATTGCTTTTACTTTGAGCAGATAGCTTGAACCAAGCCGTCTGTTCTTATCTTGTAATAGCAAACCGAAAAACTTCAAAGCGGCCTTCAGTATCCTTCTTGAAAATTGATGTTTAAGCCAAAAGTAAAAAGCTGAGTGCCGCAAAATGGCACAGAAGGCACCAGCAGAACTATCTTCGGATTCCATTCGGAGATGCAGGCAGAAGGATGATTTTCGAGAAGGCTTCGCTTTAATTGCTTTGGAATTCGGGTTCAATGTTTCAAATATTCCAACAAGCGTTCCGGCAGGTTTTTAACCGAGCAAACTCGGGTACTGCTGCTGGTTGAAAGCTCATATCAAACAAAATATCGGCTTCTAAACTTCTGGATAACATATTGTTATGAATTATCCCCGCAAATGTATCAAAAAAATGATACGATTGCGGGAATAGAGCGTAAGTAATTGAAAATTAGTTAGTAATAAGTACATAGAATTAAACCCCATTGTGCAGGAAATTTCCTGCAGATTATTGGGTAACCGGGAGGGTTATTTCTTTCCAATTGCATTTTATTAAGTAATTCTTTTGCTCAAGTGTAATGCTATGGCTTTCTTGCTTCGGTATTTGATGCTATACTTAGAACAAGTTGTATGAAATCCATTTTCCAATCAATGAGGCCCATTATTTTTACGCTCATTCTGGCTGTTTTGTTTTCCTGCAAAAAGGATGAAAGTGCCAACCCGACAAATCCTGACAACAACAATAATAGCAATCCCTGGGGCAGCAGCATCAATCTGAACATCAGCGGCAAAGTGTTGGATGATGCTACTGGCAACCCTGTAATTGGCGCAACGGTAAAAGCTGGTTCGGTTTCAACTACGACAGACAACAATGGCATTTTCATCTTGAAAAATGCACCCGGTAAAAGCAGTTTGGCCTTTGTGCAGGTAGAAAAGGCTGGCTACTTCCCCGGATCTCGAAGTTTTTTGCCGCTTTCCGGTGGCGGAAATTTGCGCATTAGTCTTTTGCCTAAAGTGCTGACAGGAAGCATAACTGCTTCGGGCGGAACGGTAAGCCACAGTTCTGGTGCTGAACTGATGCTGGATGCCGGCAGCGTAAGCAAAAACGGTGTAGCCTACAACGGAAATGTAAAAGTGTTTCTGCAATCCATCGACCCCACGACTGTTGATTTCGAAAGTCGCATGCCGGGAAATCTCATTGCGATGGATGGCAATGCTGCCCGTGGACTTAAATCCTTTGGCATGCTGGCCGCAGAGTTGCAGGACGAAAACGGCGAGGAACTTCAGATCGCATCAGGCAAGAAAGCGCACCTGAAATTTCCCATTCCGGCTGGTTTGCGGTCAATAGCCGCTGACAGCATCGACCTCTGGTCTTATGATGAAACCAATGGCTACTGGAAAAAGGAAGGCCGTGCTGGAAAGGAAGGCAATTTTTACCATGCAATGGTTGGCCACTTTTCATTCTGGAACTGTGATGTGCCATTCAATTTAATAGAAATCAATGGCCGTATTTTAAGCAATGGTTTGGCCCTTGCCGGCGCCAAAATCACCATCAGCAGTCAGGGAATGGGCAGCCAAAGCAATCTTACCAATACCGATGGCCGCTTTGGTGGATTTGTGCTAAAGAATGAGGTACTTACACTGATAGCAGAAGCTTCTTGCGGAGGGATATTTACACAAGTATATAGCCAGAATATCGGGCCATTTACATCCAATACCAATCTGGGCGACATCAATGTAAGCCTATCCAATGCAACACAGATAAGTGGAAAGATTACCGGCTGCAACAATGCCAGCATCTCTGGCGCCTATGTGGTGGCGAATGGACAAGCATATTTTGCCGATGAAGCTGGGAACTTTTCCTTTTCGGCATGTGGCAATAGCCTAAGCATCAGGGCATTTGGAAACAATCCATGGACTGAAGGAAATAGCGAGACCATTAACTTAAACGGAAGCAATGCTAGAGTAAATCTGCAGGTATGCGATAATGGTGGAAATATTGGTACCGTTACTGACATCGATGGCAATGTGTACAGCACGGGTATAATTGGTACACAGATTTGGATGAAAGAAAACCTAAAAACGACCCGTTACCGAGACGGCTCAGCAATACCCACTGGCCTGAGCGATAATGCGTGGGACAATGCAACTACCGGTGCCTATGCCATATATGACAATGATACGGCCAACAATAATACTTACGGCAAGCTCTACAACTGGTATGCAGTTGCAGACAGCAGAAACCTGTGTCCGGTTGGCTGGCATGTGCCGAGCGATACCGAATGGAAGACACTTGAGATTTACCTGGGCATGAGTGCTACGGATGCAGATTTGGAAGGCCGGCGTGGCGGCACCCAGAATGTCGGTGGCAAGCTTAAAAGCACCTCAACCCTTTGGAACACACCAAACACTTCCGCAACGAATGAGAGCGGCTTTTCAGGCCTTCCGGGCGGCTTCCGTGACAGCGGTGGTACTTACTTAGGCATTGGCGACTTCGGCTACTGGTGGTCCTCTACGGAGAACTCAACCTCAAACGCCTGGAACCGGTACCTGTATTACGGCAGTGGCAGTTCTTACCGGTACGACGACGGTAAGCGTTATGGCTTTAGTGTCCGTTGCCTCAGGGATTAAAAAGACCCTTTGACTCTTTGTCCCTTTGGCTCTTTTATTGTCCCGCCGTAGGCGGGCGAAAACTAAATCTGATATTCATCACTGCAAATCCAAAGCCCCAGTTGCTTTCAAGATCTCCTGCCGAATTCCAGCAATTCCCAAAAATATGCTGAAAGGGTTGAGGGTTATTATTATTCAGTCTAATCCAGCATTCTAGAGTTAAGTCAGGATCAGGTCTTAAAAATTGACTTGCAGAAAACTCAGCATATTCTCCAGACCTTCCTGAAAAAGAAATCCAGTTCTATAATTTTTTAGTTCGCTGTTGGTGTTTTGTCAAATGCAGTTTTACATTTTCTCCTTTGTTGCTTTTGTCGCCAACAAAATTTTCCCCCTTTCTCCTTTGTAGCTGTTGTCACCAACAAAATTTTCCCCCTTTCTCCTTTGTAGCTGTTGTCACCAACAAAATTTAGTATTGAGAAGCACTGGTCAAAAGACCACCGATGGCAGAGAATACGAATGAATGATTTTAGGTATAAAAGTTCTTATTTCCTGACCAGATTTTCAAATTCGGAAAGTTCCATTTTTAGGTCATCCCGGATTATTTTTCGAATCAAGCCTTTGGGTAGATCATCGTTGCCATGGACAGGAACTGTTGTTATTCTGCCATCCTGATGCTTGAGGCGATGGTGTGACCCGTTAATTCTGATTAATTCAAAACCTAGTTTCTCTAATATTTTTATCAGGTCCTTGCCACTGAGGACAATCTGCTTGTTACCCACCCTTAAGACCGCTTTTTGGAAAAAATTCCATTTCTCTGAATCCCACAAAACGATTAAGTGTCGGATGACCATCTTCTTCAAAACACATTTCC
>CANETC010000109.1 GCA_947441055.1 Cytophagaceae bacterium
GTCTAAATTGCTTTAAATCAGGAGCTTCGCAGCCTTATCTTCTGTATCCGTAGCGCTGCTACGAATTTCGAATATAAGGCTCTGATTTTTTGCACTTTAGCCCCTCATCACGAACCTCTATTGCGGAATCTGGGTTTAACCCATTTCCCTCAAAATTCGGCTGCGCTTCTTTAGAAAATGTCTGGGTTTTGTTGCTTTCTTATTTCTGAAAACCAGGCTAATCAGAATTTGATTTACCTTGACCACCTTGTTTTTATCCGATCAAAAACAGGCCGGACTTTCACGCTGCTGCCATTCTCCTCAATTTTCACCAAGCCAAACCATTCTTCAATGTCCGCCGGGTCCTGGGTTTTGGAATCTTCTGTATCATATTTCCACCAGGCATCCTGATACTCATGGATACAAACCCCTGCGGTTGGAAATGCCGTAGTTTCAATGTCCTGAAGATTGCTCAAAATTCCGTCTGCCTGTTCGGTTTCGGTATTTCCACCATAGCCATAAGCCGGTGGTCCCACATGTCCCGCCATTGGCGAAACACTCAAGCCAGTTTCCGTAATCAGCAGGGGTTTTGAGGGTACCCTTGCCTTTACTTCTTCAATCCAGCCTTGAAACTGCGTGCCACTCACAGAACCTGGTTTTGTATTTGGCCGGTAAAAAGGCACCGCATACGAATACGCATTCTCACTTTGAAAATCCATAAAACCGGTGTTGAGGCCTGGTTCTCTGATGTCATTGGAATAAGAAACCAGTGGAATTTTTCCGGACTTGGTTTTGTCATAAGTTTTGATGTAGTCTACCATTTCCGCCAGAAATGCCTCAGTGGCTGTGCAGTTGTCGCCTGTTCTCACATATTGACCCAAAAAGGAATGAATTTCCGGGTGTTTGGAATTGGTGGCAGCCATGCTTTCATGGCTGATTTCATTGCCAGCCAGATAGGCAAGGATGGGTGGATTTCTTTTCGGCCAAAAGCGGTAGATCCGGTCAATAACCGTCCTGAAACCCGCCTTCGTATTTTCCTTGAAACTTGGATCCTGCAAATCGCCCGGACTTCCAATCCAAAGGGTTTGCACAATGGCCATGTCGTCAGTTCTTTTTTGCAGTGCCTCATACACATACGCCGGCGGACCCCAAAGGCGAATCGTATTGGCACCCATCGAATGGAGGTTTTCCAGGTCCGAGTCAATCCGGGTTTTCAGCGCTTGCGGGATATTTGTGGCATTTTCAATGTCCCAGGGCAGCTGACCGGGAAGAAAAGGAACATACACCACGCCTTTTACCTGGAAAGGGATTTTGTCCCTCAAAATCTCATGTTGCGTGCAGGAGAACCGGCTTTCGTTGCTGGTCGGCAAAACCGCAGAAATGGGTTTCTCCTTTTCGGTGCATGAAAATCCGAGGCACAACAACAACGCAAAAATTCCGGCAGGCAATATTCTCATCTCTGGCAAAGGTAGAAATGAATGGCATGGATTGAATTTTCATTTTTTTGGGCGTGTCCCTCCCCGCCAATGGCGAGGTCGGGTCAGGCCATTCGTTTCAATCGCCACGCCTGCGGCGTGTCGGATTTCCACTGCTGTCCTTCACGCGGGGGGATGGGTGGAAGTCAGTTCTTCCAAGGATAAAGACCGCTACCTCCAGGACAAACTATGGTTCGTTTTGGTCTTCCGCTTCGTGAGGTGCAAAGATTATCTGTATATTGATAAGAGACACTTATTTCCATTGTTTTGCCAAAAACGTAAGACCTTGAAATGGATTGATCGTAGCTATAATTAATGTTTAAGTTGTAAAATTTATATCCTACACTAATCACGATGGCATCATTTTGCACGAATTGATCTGGAGCCTGGCGAATCGGAAAACCTCTGTACCAGCATCCTAATATTAGTTGCCGTTGACTCCAATTTTTTCTGGAATGTTGAATGAATGCACCGAAATCCCATTGCTGCGAACCAGATTGTTTTTTGAAAGTTGATAAAATAAATATCCGGCTCCTTTGCTTTATAGAATTGCCAAAAATTGTCTTTTTGGGCGAAATAATAATACCACCTTGAATTGAAAGCTTTTGGTTCAATCGCTCATTTCCATCCCACATTGAAATATTTGGCTTTGAAATGTGGTGCCAAGCAGCACCTAAAAAAAAGTGTTTGGAACCATATAAACCTCCAATAGACCCAAAGTCACCATAAAACTTGTTGTTGCCTTTTGCGGGCACTTCTGCTGTTGAATTATAATTAAACCCTGCTCCATTAAATTCATCAGCCCAATCGAAATTATTTTTGGAGATAGAGCGATTTCCACCCGCAAGTTGATATCCAAACTTAAGAGATTGATTATCATCACCCAATGGAACATCCGCAGAAACTGTAACACCTGCATACAAGCTATTCAGTTGGGCATTCGACAAGTAGTCGTTGTTTACAAATGATCCAAATGACCATATTAAATTCCCGACTTTTTTTCTGGCAACTCTTCCCCTAGAATATTCAACGGCAACCAAACCACTATTATAATTTCCTGCAGGGCCTCCAAACCATTGATTTCTATGCTGAACAGATGCTCTAAAATTTTCCTTCTGATTCCATTTTTCTGAGTTCTCGCAATCAATCATTCCATTTCCCGTAAAAGCCGGATTTGTGTATAAAGGAATAGAGTAAGGCTGTGAATACTGAAAATCCTGGGCAGAAACCCTTTCCATCAGCAACAGGCTGGAAAGCCATGACAAAATCAAAATTCGCATTTTCATAATCATCGCTTTAGGGTTACAACTTTGCTAATGGTTCGTGGCGTTGAAATCTGTCCTTTCAGGCCATTAAGCGTGTAAGTGATGTGGAAGGAATATCCGCCATTCGGGCAATAGGCGCCTTCAAAAGTTCCATCCCATCGATTTTCCGGATCGGTTGAATAAAATATCTGCTCTCCCCACTGGTTGTAAACAAAGAGTTGAAATGAGTTTACATTGATGTGGAAAATTTGCCAGTCGTCATTCAGCCCATCCCCATTCGGAGAGAATGCATCTGGTACCCATAGTCCGGCCATAAATGCATTCAATGTGGGCTGTAACCGGAAGGTATCCGGACAACCAAGTTCCGAAATACTGACAAGTGAAATGGTGTAAGCCCCCGGAATTGTATACCGGTAGGTTGTGTCAAATGCTGCCAAGGTATCACCAGGGATTTCACCAAAATTCCAATAGAATTTTGCGCCTCCGGTTGTGGCATTCACGGTTCTGATTGGATCTGAACCCTTGAATATGGGGTATTCGAAAATATTGGGAGAAATGGTAAAAGCAGTCTTGGGTTTTGGATTCACAATAACAGATGCCTTTTTAACCACAGTGTCCACGCCCCTTTCATTTTTAACGGTCAGACTTACCTTATAAACTCCTGGTTCTGGATAAACAATTTTCTGGCTTTGGTAGCGGTTATTCCCTGTTAATCGAAGGGTTCTGCCATTGCCAAAATTCCAGAAAGAAGACTGGGTAACGAATCTTGACTTATTGGAGAATGTGACCGTATCGTCTTCGCATACGCTGCAGCTGTCTTTGCCATTCACCTTGAATTCAGCGATGGGTGGGGATTGAATTACTGAAATGAAATTCTGCTCAAAAACAGCAGAACAGGTATCCGGGTACCGCCAATCCATTACTTTTTGTTTTACGGTATAGGTTCCGGTCGTGTCATAGCGGTGTTCGATTTGGGTATTTGGTCCGCCGATAATGATGGTGTCTTTTCCATCCCCAAAATCATAATAACGCACCCATTGATTGCAGACGGGTGTCACTTCCTCCTGCATTTTTAAAATAGGATTGGCCTGGTAGATAATGGGCCCAAATCCGTTGACAAAGGGAAGCCCCGGTTTTGGCACTGGAAAAATCCGGACTTTCCGGGTGCTGCTATCTACGCAACCTTGGTAAGCAACCTTTAGCTTGATGGTTCTTACTTTTTCAAGGGTGTCTGGATTTGTAAAAATTAGGGGCGTTAAACTCAAATTCCCGGAGGTCGATGTTCGGTTATCCCCAAAATTCCAGGAAACGCTTTCTTGTCCTCCGAAGTTTTCCGGATTTCTGGAGAATGTAATGGTTAGTGGAGTGCAACCTGAACTATCGTTTAAGGTAATCCTTGGAATAGGTTTTGGTCGAACAACCACGCTCTTTGTAATTTCACTAAAGCAGCTATTTCGGCTTGCAGAATTGTAGGCAATCAAGCGTATGCTGGTATTCCCATTTCCTGCTTGTAAAAATGTATAATGGATGATGGGCGCTGCTGTGTCTATTGTGGTAACAAAGTCTCCCTCTGTAATTTCCCAACGGAAAAATTCTGCATTTTGAGTGTTGGTCCCATCCAGAACTACCTCAGATCCTGCACAAACTGAATTTGGTGAAATATTGAGGCTGAGGGTAGGAAGTGGTTTTACCCGCACTATTTTTCTTGCTTCTGCAAGGCAAGCTCCTGAATCTGAAATTGCCTGGAGCGTAACAGCATAGTAGCCTGAATTCAAATAATTCCTGCGATCAGGGTTAATTCCGTCAAAGATTGTTCCTGATTCAGAAAACTTCCAGCGGTAATGGACACTGCTTTGCAGTGGCAACGAATTGTGAAAACGGACTGTGTCGTTCACGCAAATTACAATCGTATCGGTAATCCATGTTGGCTGCAACATGGTCGAGGCATAAAATCCAACTTTTGGAGATGGCCATATGCGAATGCTTGGGCCTTCAGAAGTGTCACGGTTGCACTGTCCTTCTGCAATAATTTGGGTCTGGAATTTTCCAGTGTCGGGGTAGGTAAATGCAGCGTTTGAATTACCAGGGGAGAAAGGAAGAATCAAATTGTTATAGCCCAGCAAAACCCAGGCTGAATCTGCGTCAACCGATAAGTTTCTGAATTTTACGCGCAGTGAGTCGCAGCCTTGGTAAGGTGGAATAACCTGAAACTTGGCAATCGTCTTTTTTACATTGCTTACGCTCAAAGAGGCAGTGTCCCATGAATAACAAGTGGTAATTGGGTTTGTTACTTTTAGCCGTATAGCCACCTGACCTGCAGTTGATATCCTTATTGGCGCTGGATTGAATAAGGAAGAAAATGGGATGGAATTGTTTGCCAAATACCATGAATAAATCATTCCGGACTCGGAACCGTTCAATACCCGCAAAGAATCGTTCAGGCAGATACTGGGCTTTTGAATGGTAAAGCTGGAATTGGGTTTTGGATGTACCAATAACGGTTTTTCAAGCACGGCTGTACAACCAGAACTGTTAATGAGGCCGCTTGCTTCCAGCCTTACGAAGTAATTTCCTGCTGATTGAATGGCAAATGACCAGACTGGAATATTATCGGCAGAATCCACTTTCGTACTTCCTTGCAAAAGGAACCAGCGAATTTTGTTTGAAAACAGGCTGTTGCTTTGAAACGAAATTGGGATTCCCTGACACGCAACAACTGGTCCTGTAAACAAAGCCTGGGGCTGAGGTTTTACCAGAACCCATTTTCTTTTGCTGGCCTGGCAAAAAGGTGGATCCAGATAGGTTTCTTTTAGGACAACCTGAAACAGGCCAGTTTGGTTGTAAGTGTGTTGCGGAGATTCCTGTGCTGAACCAATACCGCCATCACCAAAAACCCAGTTATGCTCAATTCCCGCAATGCCGGGGAACATGTTTATTAATTGCACGGTTTCACCCAAGCATATTCTGATGGTATCTCCAATCCATTCAGGTTGGCCAGTGCTTGATGCCCGAAAGTTTGCCTTAGGACTTCGCCTGATTCGGATGGTTTCAGAAGCGGTTGTGTCAAATGTGCATTTTCCATAAGCAACCAAATAGGCCTGTAAAGTGTCGGCTTGAAAAAATTTAACAACAGTTTGGTTGCTTGGCCTTGGAATGGAAAGCACCGTTCCATTGCTAAACCAAACTCTGCTGGAATCTCTGAAAACAGAGTTATCCCGAATGGTGATTTTTAATGAATCGCATCCTTCCAAAGGGGCAATTGTCCAGGCGGCAGCCGCTTGCCGTATAGAATTTACATCTACAAAGGCTGTATCATAAGCTTTACACCCAGAAACCGGATCGGTTACCCGTAGCTCAAATCGATAAATACCAGCTGAATTGAAATTGGGTGTTGGTCCGGGAGTGAATTGATTAATTCCGTTTGTCCAGGTCACAAATGGTGGACCAATTGACCTCCAGAGATATGCCATCCCCGCACTGGATTGATTTGAAAACTGGACAAAGTCGCCTAAGCAGGCAAAACTGGTATCCGGCTCAATGTTGGCAATGGGTGCCGGGAACACCGTTACCTGTTTGTCTACCGAATCCCTGCAACCTTCATCGCCAAAAGTGTTTGATGTAATGAGGCGAATGGTGTAGGAACCTGCCTGGTTAAATTGGAGGTTGATGGTCTGGTTGTATTCTTGAGAAGGAGGTGTGATTTCAAAATTGCCTGGGTCCAAAACCTTCCATCGGTGTTGAATAAAATTTGTGGAAGCATTCTGAAAACTTAAAACACCATTCTGGCAAACGGTATTGTTGTTTCCAATTATTATCGCATTCGGGAGACTTTTTACTTTCACCCAAATTGATTTGGTGGAATCGCAACCTGCTGGACCACTCGCCACTACTTTTAAAGTAGTTAAATACAGGCCGGCAACATTGTATTGTTTGGGTTGAGGAGAAATGGAACTAGAACCTGTATTGTCTCCAAAATTCCAATTGTAGTTTACACCTGTCTGGGTGGGAAATAAGTTTGAATACCAAACACTGTCCCCAACACAAATGTAAACGGTATCACTCCAGTTGCTGTTTGTTTTGGTTTCAGTTAAGAATCCAACCCGAGGCACTGGATTCACTTTAACCTGAACTTGATCGCTCGTATCATTCACACATTGGCCGAATGCAATCAAATACAGTGAGTATGTGCCTGGTGTGAAATACGGGTATTTTAATTCGGTTTTGCTTGGGCCAAGGAGATGAGAGAAACTATCGCCCGTGTAAATTTCACTGCTTTGTCTGTTCTCGGATAAATCCCGAATTAAAATGGTGTCACCCGGGCAAATCTCATTTGGAATTGCTTCAATTTTCGCCCTTGTTCTTAAGCCTGGTCTAACAGTAACTTTTGCAGAATCCATTGCAGAACAGCCACTTTGCGGGTCCTTCACAATCAATTTTATTTTTGTAATTCCACTTGCGGGTAATTGAATTACAGGGGCTTGGTAAGAAAATGACCAAGGAGAGGTCTCATTATTTCTATACCATTCATAACTTAAACCTGTACTTGATCCATTCACAAATCGGATTGTATCCTCCATGCAAATGCTGGTGTCTTTTGCATTAACAATCAGAGCTAAAGGACTTGGATAAACATGAACCCAAGCCGAATCAACCATGCGATGGCAATCATTGAAAGAGGTTAGTTTAACCCTGTAAACGCCAGGTAAATTATATTCATGACTTACATCTTTCTGATTCAGAACGATTGTTCCATCTCCTAAATCCCATCGGACTGTTACTCCCGGAACCATGGGAGATGTACTGAAATTTGTAATTCCATTGTCGCAATGGACAGTATCATCTGCCGTCAATTCATAGTTGAAATTTCTACCTCGGATTCGAATTTTTATGCTGTCCGTACTGCTTGGGCATGTATTAATGGCTGTAACTTTTACCGTGAAGAAAATGTCATTCATGGTGTTGTTTACATAACCATGTTGAATGGTTTCCTGCAGATTGGCAGGATTGACAGCCACCGGTGTGATGGTTCCGTCTCCAAAATCAAAAACTAGGGTTGTTGGTGCACCAATGATTGTTGAACTAAAAGTGACCAAGTTGGGTTCGGGGCAATGGCTTAAACCATTGGCGCTAATGTTTGCAACTGGGAGTGTTTTGACTAAAATGGAATCCTTAATTACCAGGGTATCACAGAAATTAACCAGTTTGTAGCGAATGTGGTATACGGTGTCCCGCCACATGCTCATTGGAAAGAAGTGGTCAAATACTTTGGGTTTTGAAACGAAAATTCCGTCTCCTAAATCCCATGAGGACTCGATTCTGTATCCACTGGAGGAATCCTTAAAAGTGACAGTTAAAGGACCGCATTGGCTTTCCGGATTGAATAGTTTCCCAAACTTGGCTATTCCTTTGTCGATAACATGAAGCAGTATGGTGTCTTCATTTCCGCAGGTTTGTCCATTTTGGGCATAGAGAATGATTCTTTTTACTCCTGTGTCAGGGAATGTAATAACCAATGAATCCAAACCCGGTGTTTGAAACAATATTATACCATTGGCCAAATCCCAGTTTAAACTAAGGTTCTGATTGAGGATGTTTGAAACAGAGGCACTTTTGATTTTAATAGGGCTATTGATGCAAAACAGATTTCCATCTGTAACCCTGATGTCTGCTTTTGGCTTGGGGTTTACTGTGATGAATTTTTTATCAACCGAATCACATCCAGTAATTGGATTCACGGTTCTGCATAGAATCTCATACAAATAAGGTTCTGGAATGTTTGAATAACCGCTTGGATTTGGATTAAATATGCCCTGCGGGCTGAGGGATGCATTGCCTCCAATTGGGTTAACTGATAGAATAGACCAGCTTGCACCAAATGCTGCTTGTGCACCTTGAACTAAATTTAAATCAAAGGGCGTGTCATTTACGCAAATGGTGTCCTGATCGCCGCCTGCATCAATTATCGGAAGAGGATTTACCGTAATTTCAAGGCTATCCTGGCGTAGGCAAAGTCCTTTTCCAACCGTGTAAATCAATTTATGTGTTCCGATTCCAGTCTGCCTTGGTAAAAAGGTTGAATCTTGTGTGCCTGTCATACCCGGCCCTGTCCAGGATCCGCCCTTTGGAGAAAATCCAGTTATCAGGTAGCCAGTAGAGTCGAGACAAGTAGCCAGATCTGGGCCTGCTACCATTGGTTCAGGTTCTGTTACACGAACTTTGATTATGGAGTCGCGCTCACAGGTTTTGTCGTTTTTCCAGATGAACTTAACTGGATAAATGCCAACGGTGGCGGGAATAAAAGTTCCGTCTGGGTTAATGCCAAGACCCGAACCATTGTCATCCCATCTGCCGCTGCCGGGTAAGTCACCTCCGGCA
>CANETC010000110.1 GCA_947441055.1 Cytophagaceae bacterium
CCTGGCTTTAGTTCAATGTTGTAAATAATTGTACCCAAAGGTATAGTTGCCAGAGGCAAACTGTTACCGAGTTCTGGTGGAACCGAAGGACCCGACATTACAGTCTGACCAACTTTCAATCCATGAGGCGCAATCATATAACGCTTCTCACCATCGGCATACACCAAAAGTGCAATCCTGGCCGAACGGTTTGGATCATACTCCACAGTAGCTACACGAGCAGGAATATCAAATTTATCACGCTTGAAATCAATGATACGATACTGGCGCTTGTGTCCACCGCCCATATAGCGCATGGTCATCTTACCAACATTGTTTCTTCCGCCTGATTTACGGAGATCGGTAACGAGACTCTTCTCCGGCCTTGCAGCCGTAATCTCTTCAAAATCCGGCATTACGCGGAAGCGCATGCCCGGGGTGACTGGTTTTAGCTTCTTGAGACCCATGTTAAATAGCAGCGTAAATGTCTATTGTTTCACCTTTGGCCAACGTTACGATGGCTTTCTTGTAGGAACTTTTCCTTCCGGAAATGAACCTTGTCTTGGTGCTGCGGTTCTTAACCTTTCCAATGCTGATCATGGTGTTGACACTGTCAACATTCACACCAAACATGGTTTCAACAGCTTTCTTGATTTCGATCTTGTTCGCGCCTTTGTCTACGATGAAACCATAGACACCTTGCTGGTTTAGCTTAGCGAACTTCTCGTTGATTACCGGCTTCTTAAGGACTGGCATTTTAACTCAAAATTGATTGTAAAACTTCTACTGCGCCCTCTTCAAAAACAACCATATCGGAGTTGATCAGGTCGTATGTACTCACATTCTGCACAGGCAGGATGGTAACAGATGGCAAATTTCTGCCGGAGAGGTAAAAATTGTCATTTACACCGTTTGTGTAAAAAACAGACTTTTTCCCATCCATAGAAATAGCCTTTAATATTTTGCTGAATTCTTTGGTAGAAGGATTGCCGATGGCAACTGCTTCGAGAAGTGCAATTTTGCCCTCGCTCGCCTTTGAAGAAAGTACAGACTTTCTTGCAAGATCCTTTACCTTTTTGTTAAGCTTGAAATCGTAATCACGGGGACGAGGTCCAAATATGCGACCACCACCTACAAAAACTGGCGACTTCATTGAACCTGCACGAGCACCTCCTGTTCCTTTCTGCTTCTTAAGCTTCTTGGTTGTACGGGAGATTTCTGCACGCTCCTTCGCCTTGTGGGTTCCCTGACGCTGGTTGGCAAGATGATGTTTCACATCCAGATAAACTGCGTGTTCGTTCGGGGAAATGGCAAATATTGACTCGGGCAAAGAAACAGATCTTCCTGTGTTCTGGCCGTCCTTATTTATAACTGAAAGATTCATTGCCTATTTCTCTAAAATTACAAATGAATTGTTATGACCTGGGAGAGAACCACTCACTAGAAGCAAGTTCTTTTCTGGATACAACTTAAGAATGCGAAGGTTCTGAACCTTGACGCGGGTTCCACCAGTTCTACCGGCCATTTTAAGACCTTTGAAAACGCGTGCAGGAAAAGAACAAGCGCCGATGGAACCTGGGTGTCTGGCGCGGTTGTGCTGACCGTGGGTTTGACCACCAACACCACCAAATCCATGACGTTTTACAACGCCCTGAAAACCTTTACCCTTAGAAGTTCCGATGCCATCGATAAAATCACCAGCCTCAAAAATCGACAAATCAACTTCTTGACCCAACTGAAGCGCTGATGCAAAAGTTTTAAACTCAACAAGTTTAACCCTTGGGCTAACACCTGCTTTCTTGAAATGTCCTTGTAGAGGTTTGCTGGTGCTTTTCTCGCGCTTATTGCCGTATCCAAGCTGCACGGCATTGTAGCCGTCGTTTTCAATGGTCTTGACCTGTGTTACCACATTGGGAGAAACCTCCACTACGGTGCAAGCCTTACTGGTACCGTCTTCACCATAAAAGGTGGTCATACCAACTTTTTTTCCTATTATTCCTGACATGTGTTTTTTTGACTTTACTCCGCAGGCGGAGGGTTTCAAAATGGGAGTGCAAAAGTAGAAAAATGATTTAACGAAGCAAAAATATTTACAGAAAAATATTCTGCTCCTGAACTGTTGATCGTCAAATCACTGCTAATCAAGGCTTAATCAGTTCCCAAACTGCTCTTTTGATATTTGGGTCTGAATAAATTTTAGCCAATGATGGCAAACGAAAATGGCTCTTATCCCCTGATTCCACCCTTTCAGCTTGTTCTGCAGGTTGATCATTTGCCATGAAAAAGAGTATTTCAACATCTGATTCTGTAACCAGTTCTGGATTGAAGACACCATGATGGTAAATGTAACGCCAGGTACCACGGCTATGACCCATTGCCTTTAACATGCGTTCGAGCATGGCCATTTCCTCAACTGATGGCAATGTATTTGCTGGCAAAAAAACCAGAAGGTTTATGGATGGGGTTGACTCTAATTCACCCGCTTGAAATAATAAATCAGTAAAAGGCAGTTCCATTATCGGCAAAAATATACATTATATATAGGAGTCCAATTTCGTGATCATCGGCTGATTGTTGAATTGCCATTATTAAATTGATTCCTCTACCAGCAAAAGGAATAAGAACCAAATAAAGCGCAGAGAACTATCATAAATCGAGGCTCCATTTTGCAAAGGAGGATTTTTGACTTGTAGTCTATGGATTCCAGGATTTTCTAAGACAAATCCGATTTCCTTCAATCCCACCGAGATAGCGCTTAAAATCAGCAACTCCCTGATTCACCTCCCCCATCAAGGAAGCGGTGCCCATATCGAGGATACGCCTATTTTCCAGTAAAGCTTGTTTAAAAAGTCCATCATGCAACATCACAACTGGGCTATACCTGCGAAACTTCAAGTCGTCGGCAGTATAAAAAATGTACTCAATTTCTTCGCAAACAGTAACCGTAACTGCAATTGCGGCGCACTCCAAATCCTTATCAACACGCCAAACCCTATACGCGCCGGGAAACGAAAAGAAACTATCCTCCAATGCAGTTTTAGTCATACTGAGTTTATACCCCTTTCTTTCACGACTGGCCAGCACAAAAGCATGAACAAAATCCCAATCGGGGTTTACAATTTGCTTAAATCCAAATCCTTCCCTTTCTGCTTTTTTCAGCTTCCAGCGTTCTGACCTGTGGAGATTTGAATGGAATGACCCCGAAGTCGAAGTATTTAGATGAAAATTAAGATCCTTAAAAACCAGCTGGTAATCAAAATCTGAAAGCAAATCCAAAACCCACCCAGACCGCTCAGGACAATAAGCATCCGGTGGCAAAACGATTTCAAGACTTTCAATTTTGTTCTTTGCAGCATATTCATCCAGACAATTCAGCATCCGGGAAAATTCCACCGGCCCAGTTCCCGCCTCAAACTCGAACCCGCCAAATGGCGCACGAGCCGGACTAAATAAATTCGCCTCTCCGAATAATGCAATCCTAATGCCCGATTCCTCAAGCAGGATATAAGACCCCTGCCTTTTTAAAAATTCTGGCTTTTGGAAAAGGAAACTGGGGTGCAAAATTTCAGGGTTTTTCCTGGCACAATTCTACCAAAACTCCTCCGGTACTTTTAGGATGAAGAAAAACTATTCGCTTATTGTCTGCTCCATCTTTGGGAGTTGGATTGATAAATTCAAATCCTTCCGATTGCAATCGAATCATTTCAGCCTCAATATCATCACACAAAAACGCCACATGGTGCATCCCCTCTCCTCTTTTGGCTATGTATTTTGAAATTACTCCATCCGGATCAAGACTTTCAAGCAGTTCTATCTGACTTTCGCCAACACGAAAAAACCAGGTACGAACCTTCTCAGAAACTACTTCCTCCGACTTGCTTACATTTGTTCCCAATAATTTCTCAAACAGTGGCACTGACTGTGTTGCATCAGTAACTGCAAAACCAAGATGTTCAATTTTAAGTATCATTTGTTTTTTTTCAGGCCTGCAAAAAATAAAAAACAATCGGCATGGCGACAAATTCCTGTCTTGGCTTGCTGCTTTTTTTGTTTTTTCTTTTCTGCTTTCACCAAAGTTGGAGAGCCAGAGATAAAACTAGTTTTGAACGGAATTCATCCTGAAAAGGGTGGAAAGCTGCTGGTATCCGTTTTTCGAACAGCAGATGGATTTCCAGAGGATGGCAAAAAAGCGTTTCGTGTTTTTGAATTATTGCCAAAAAAAGAAATTCGAATTCAAGGGATTCCAGCCGGCAACTACGCAATTGTCATATTGCATGATCTAGATGGCAACTTGCAAATGAGCTATTCCATGTTTGGATTACCTGAAGATGGATTCGCAAGCAGTCCAGATGGTGGGCCACGCTTTTCAAAACCAAAATTTGAAAAGGCAGCCTTCAACCATACAAAAGATGGAAGTCAATTGGAATTAAAGCTCCACTACATGCCATAGTTCTACACCAAAAATCAAGCGCACACTTCTTACTTGGTACAAGATTTCAAAGAAAAAAAGAAAATCGGCACTTGAACGCCAGATTAAACCAACAAAAGCCCTTGACATTCCGACATTTCTTCAATATAAAAACAACGAAATGATGATCGGAATCTGGCTGGCATTGACGAATGCTTATTGATTGCTTTATGGCCAAAAACCGGCAAATTGCGGTCTGCTTTTAGACTTTATCTCAGGCCATTTAAACTTTCATGAACCAAAATTCTACCTCATCCCGCAAGGCAATCCAGATTGTTTTGGCTTTCACCTTACTGATTGGAATTCTAATCTTCTGGAAATTAAAGCAGACCCCTTCCGGCCCTCCTGTTGGCCCACAGGCTGGAGCCAAGGCACCTCCTCAGAAAGTCAGTGCCGTAATCGCCAGTAACAGTGAAATTTCACTCGATTTGGAATTCAGTGGCAATCTAATTTCCTGGAATGAGGTTCAGATTTCACCAGAGGCCGCAGGCAGAATTGTTTACCTGAATTTAATGGAAGGTCAATCTGTAAAAGAAGGAGAAAAACTGCTTGGATTGTTTGACGAGGACCTTCGCGCACAGGAACAGAAACTTCTGCTTCAGGAAAGCATTGCTTTGCGCAATCTTGACCGCAGCCGCGAACTTCTTAAAAGCAAGGCCGGAACACAATTGGAAACCGACAATGCTGAAAACCTCATCAACAACATCCGCGCTGACCTGAATTTGTTGCGAGCCAACCTCAAAAAAACCATTCTGAATGCCCCTTTCTCTGGAACCATTGGCTTGTGTAATATAAGTAAAGGAACTTTTGTGAGTCCGGGTCAGGCTTTGGCTTTGTTGCGAGAAACCAATCGCCTGAAAGTAGAATTCTCTGTGCCTGAACAATATGCAGGTCTTTTTGAAAATGGACACAACATCCAGTTTGCCACAGGAAATCCAGCTGACACCTTCAGCGCCAAAGTTTACGCCAGCGAACCCAGCATTGATCCCGGAACGAGAACCCTCACAATCCGCGCTGAATTCCGAAATGAAGGCAACAAACTCCGGCCTGGTTCTTTCGCCAAGGTTTGGCCTGAAAACCGCCGGATCAGCAATGCGCTTTTGCTGCCGAGTCAGGCCATCATTCCTGACAACAGAGGCAAAAAAGTAATCGTATCTCATAATGGAAGGGCAGAATTCAGGGTTGTGCAAACCGGTCTCCGCGACAAAGACAAAGTTCAAGTAATCAGTGGCATAACAGAAGGCGACACTGTACTTACAACGGGTCTAATGTTTGTGAAACCGGATTCAGAAATCATCATCACAAAGCTTGATTAATAAGTACCATGAGTCTGGCCTCACTTAGTTTAAAACGACCGGTTCTTGCCATTGTAATGTCGGTGATGCTGGTCCTTTTCGGGATCATAGGTTATAGTTTTCTGGGCGTTCGCGAATATCCAGCCATCGACCCGCCAGTTGTAACTGTTCGTACCAATTATACAGGTGCAAATGCTGAGGTTATTGAAACCCAGATTACAGAACCACTTGAGAAAGCCATCAACGGAATTGCCGGGGTAAAAACCATTTCTTCTTCCAGCAACCTTGGCAGTAGTTCGGTTACTGTTGAGTTTAATCTCGGCACCGAAATGGAGCAAGCGGCTGCCGATGTTCGGGATAAAGTTTCGCAAACATTAAGGCAACTACCCCAGGACATTGATGCGCCACCTGTGGTATCAAAGGCAGATGGTTCCGGCGATTTTCTCATCATCATGCCCATTCAGAGCCGTACGCGAAGCATGCTTGAACTGACAGATTATGCTTCCAATGTCATCCTTGAAAGACTTCAAACCATTCCTGGAGTAAGTACTGTGAATGTTTTTGGAGACAAGCGCTATTCCATGCGCATCCGAATGGATCCATCCCGAATGGAGGCGCTGGGCATTGTGGCGAACGACATTCGCAATGCGATTGACCGTGAAAACATTGAATTGCCCGGCGGAAAAATTGCAGGAGATGCCACAGAATTAACGGTAAGAAGTCAAGGAAGACTTTCAACCGAGGCCGAATTCAGCAACCTGATTTTAACGCAGCAAGGCGAAAAAACAATTCGTCTTGGCGATGTTGCACTGGTAGAATTGGGCGCAGAAAACGAAGAAACCGCCATCAAAAAAAACAATGTGAACGCAGTAGGACTTGCCATTGTTCCATTACCGGGCGCCAACCATGTTGCCATTGCCGATGAATTTTATCGCCGGCTGGACCAAATTCGAAAAGAACTTCCAAAAGACATTGAAGTGGATGTTTCGATCGACAAAACCCGCTTTGTAAAACAATCACTCACGGAAGTAAAAGAAACGCTGGTGATTGCTTTTGCGCTGGTCGTTGTGATTATTTTCCTGTTTTTCCGCAATTGGGCCATCGCTTTCAGGCCGCTCATTGACATCCCCGTTTCCCTGACCGGCACTTTTTTCATCATGTATTTGATGGATTTCAGCATCAATGTACTCACACTTTTGGGCATCGTGCTTGCAACCGGTCTTGTGGTGGATGACGGCATTGTGGTTACGGAGAACATATTCCGCAAAATGGAGGAAGGCAAGGACCGAGAAACTGCCGCCCGGGAAGGCTCAGAGGAAATCTATTTCGCGGTAATCTCTACTTCCATTACGCTCGCTGTGGTGTTTTTGCCCATCGTTTTTCTGCAAGGATTTGTGGGAAGCCTTTTCAGGGAATTTGGAATTGTGGTGGCGGGCGCTGTTTTGATATCAGCCTTCGTTTCTCTGAGCCTTACTCCAGTACTAAACCTGAAACTTGCCGGAAACGACCAGAAAAAATCCTGGTTTTACAATATCACAGAACCTTTTTTCGTAGGAATGGACCGAATGTATAGAAATGGCCTTTCAGCATTTCTTCAACAGCGCTGGCTGGCATGGTTTATCCTCGCGGTCTGCATGTCCATGATTTTCTTTTTGGGAAAAATCCTGCCTTCAGAGCTTGCTCCGATGGAAGATCGTAGTCTTTTCCGGGTTTCTGTCACCGCCCCAGAAGGCACTGGATATGATTACTTCGAATCCTATATGGATCGGGTAAGTCAGTTTTTTATTGACTCCGTTCCCGGCCAGAGATTTGTGGTGAGTTTGTTTGCACCAGCCTTTTCGGGCACCGGAGCCGTGAATTCAGGCTTTGCCAATATGGTTCTGAAACAACCCAATGAAAGATCTCAGAGTCAAAAACAGATTGCAGAAAGTATCGGAAAAAAGTTGAAAAAATTCCCGGAGGGGAAACTCTTTTTGATACAAGACCAGACCATTTCTGTAGGTGGTGCCGGGCGTTTCGGATTGCCTGTACAATTTGTAATTCAGCATCTTAATTTCGAAAAAATCAGGGAACGGCTTCCGGCATTTTTGGAAGAAGCCAACAAAAGCCCTGTTTTTCAGGGGGTGGATGTAAACCTGAAATTCAACAAACCTGAGATTGAGGTAAGCATCGACAGACTCCGGGCGGCAGAGCTTGGTGTATCGGTTGCAGATATTGCCAACACGCTCCAGCTGAACCTGAGTGGAAGACGCATGGGTTACTTCATTATGAATGGCAAACAATACCAGGTAATTGGTCAGCTTGATCGTGAAAACCGGGATGAACCCGCCGACCTGAATAAGTTGTATGTGCGAAATCGGCTTGGGAAGTTGATCCGAATCGACAACCTTGTAAAGTTGAAAGAAGTGAGCGCGCCACCACAGATTTTCCATTTCAACCGGTACAAATCCGCCACCGTTTCTGCTGGCCTGGCTCCAGGCAAAACTCTGGGTGATGGAGTTGCAGAAATGCAAGCCATTGCTGAAAGGATTTTGGATGATGGTTTCACAACCGACCTGAGTGGCCCAAGCCGCGACCTAGTCGAGAGTTCGGGAAACACCAAATTCGCATTTCTTTTGGCGCTGGTATTAATTTACCTTGTTCTGGCCGCTCAGTTTGAAAGTTTTCGGGACCCCATCATCATCATGATTACAGTGCCTTTGGCAATTGCTGGAGCTGTTTTCTCGCTGTTCATGTTTGGACAAACCATGAACATCTTCTCGCAAATCGGCATCATTATGTTGATTGGCGTGGTTACCAAAAATGGAATCCTGATTGTAGAATTTGCCAATCAAAAACGCAAAGATGGCTTATCTCGCATTCCTGCTGTTTTGGATGCTTCGGCAGCCAGATTGCGGCCAATTTTAATGACAACCCTTGCAACTGCGCTTGGCGCGCTCCCGATTGCACTGGCATTGGGTGCAGGCGCAAGCAGCAGAATTCCACTTGGCATTGTAATCATTGGCGGGTTGATGTTTTCGCTTGTGCTTACCCTATTTGTAATTCCTGCGATGTACACTTTCCTTTCCGGAAAACGACAGGTTATTAAGGCAAACGAGAATACAGAACAACTTTCTTAAAGGAGGAATAGACCCGGATGAAATCCTTACTAGAACGACCAAACCTCGTCCATTTCGCCAAAAATTCTTGAAACCATTTCCTTGAATTCGGGCCTGCTGCACATTTCTTCCACTTCAGCCTGCCCACTCACATCCAATTCAGAAATTTTATAGGTCTGCTCGAGATTGCCTGATTCGAGTTTTAGGATGTATTTTCCGTTCCAAGAAAACAGCGTTGCCTTA
>CANETC010000111.1 GCA_947441055.1 Cytophagaceae bacterium
AAAGCTTCAATGTCAGAGCAACAAATTTGGGTAATTCACCTGCGATGAGACTTGGCTCATCGCACAAAAAAAGCCTCCCAATAGGTTATGTGCTTAGGTAAGCAGTAGGACAAATCTACCTAAGCCCTGAAAGGGCGTAATTCACCTGCGATGAGATTTGGCTCATCGCAGTAAAGAAGTTGTTTGGATAGTTCAGATGGCTGGGCTTATTGCAAAAACAAAGCTTCAATGTCAGAGCAACAAATTTGGGTAATTCACCTGCGATGAGACTTGGCTCATCGCAGTAAATAAGTTGTTTGGATAGTTCAAATGGCTGGGCTTATCGCAAAAACAAAGCTTCAATGTCAGAGCAACAAATTTGGGTAATTCACCTGCGATGAGACTTGGATCATCGCCCAAATAAGATTTTAAATTGTGGTTTTGTTTTTGACACCACCCAAAAACCATATCCCCTAAAAAGCAAAAAAGCCACAGAAATGTGGCTTTTTTATCTTGTGGGAGCAGAGGGATTCGAACCCCCGGCCCTCTGCTTGTAAGGCAGATGCTCTGAACCAGCTGAGCTATGCTCCCTCTCGATTTGGGAGTGCAAAAGTAGTTCTTGAACGGATAGATGCAAATTTAAGGCAGTAAAAATTCGAACTTTTTTTAAAATAAAATCCAAAGGCCTGAAATTCAGTTCATGAGATTTCACTTGGATTGGCCATCTTATTCCAAAACAGAATGGTATTCGTTATTCCCTCAAAACTGGCTTTGCAAAATCAAGCTTGACCTTGCATCTATCATTTTATATTTCGCTTCTTCTATAAAATTGGCATCCCGCAAATGGATTACTTTGATTACCCGCATTCTTTGGTTGAGTTGAAACAATTGGGTTTCTTTGCAGAAATCATTAAAAGTTTCAAAATATGACAGGAGATATTCAGGTTTCAATCATAATGGGCAGCATTTCTGATCTCGGTATCATGGAACAAGCGGCCGAAACACTGCAATCTCTGGGAGTCAAATATGAACTTACTGTGGTTTCGGCACACAGAACACCCAAAAGGATGTTTGAATTTGCCTCTTTAGCCGCTGACAGAGGCATCAAGGTAATCATCGCCGGTGCAGGTGGCGCAGCCCATCTTCCTGGAATGGTGGCATCGCTTACCAATCTTCCGGTGATTGGCGTTCCGATCAAGTCGAAAAACTCCATTGACGGCTGGGATTCGATCCTTTCGATTGTACAAATGCCTTCTGGTGTACCTGTGGCAACTGTTGCCTTAGATAATGCGAGCAATGCCGCAATTCTCGCTGCTCAAATTCTTGCTTTGTTTGAGCCATTGGTCGCTGCAAAATTGAAACAACACAAAGAAAGCCTTCGCCTGAAGGTGGAAGAGAGTATCCACAAACTTCAAGACAAGGATTACCTCAACGACTAATATCATTTTCAGCTTTTGCTGAATCATCATTTTACCCGTTGCCCGATTTTCTTTCGGACAGATTAACCATCCAATTATGACAGAGATTATCCAGAAAACAGCACTCCATTCCACCCACCAGGCACTTGGTGCCAAAATGGTTCCTTTTGCAGGTTTTGACATGCCGGTTCGTTACAGTTCCGACCTTGAAGAACACCATACCGTACGCAAAGGGGTAGGGGTTTTTGATGTTTCGCACATGGGCGAGTTTCGTGTTAAAGGACCTCAGGCACTTGACCTTGTGCAGTGGGTTACTTCAAACGATGTTGCAAAATTGAGCGCTGGAAAGATTCAATATTCCTGTCTGCCGAATGGCAAGGGCGGAATCGTAGATGATCTTCTTGTCTATTGCGTCGGACCGGAGGAGTTTCTTCTGGTGGTGAATGCCTCCAATATTGAAAAGGACTGGAACTGGATCAGTGGGCAAAACTGCTTTGAAGCAAGTATGGTGAATGAATCTGCGGATACTTCACTGCTCGCTGTTCAAGGTCCTCTGGCAAAGCAAGTGATTCAGCGAATGACCAAAACAGACTTGTCGGCCATTCCTTACTACAATTTCACTTTTGGAACCGTTGCCGGTATTCCGGATGTGCTTATTTCCAATACTGGATATACCGGTGCAGGTGGTTTTGAGTTGTATGTACCCAACCATAAGGTTGTGGATCTCTGGAATGCACTTTTTGAAGAAGGCAAGCCCGAAGGAATAAAGCCAATCGGTTTAGGCGCAAGAGACACACTTCGATTGGAGATGGGCTTTTGCTTATATGGAAACGACATTGACGATACCACCTCGCCCTTAGAAGCAGGTTTGGGCTGGATTACCAAGCTGAATAAAGATTGCGTAGATGCAGAGTATCTTAGAAATCAGAAGGCCAGCGGACTTACAAGAAAATTGGTAGGGTTTGAATTGGTAGAAAAAGGGATTGCCAGAGGTCATTACCCTGTAAAAGACGCGCAAGGAAATGAAATTGGCGTTGTAACTTCCGGAACCATGTCACCTTCTTTGGGCAAAAGCATTGGTTTAGCGTATGTTCCAACCGATTTCACCTCGGCTGGAAGCCAGATTTTTGTGGATGTGCGGGGGAGAAACCTGGAAGCTGTGGTTGTATCTTTGCCTTTCTATAAATCCTGATTATCATCTGAATAAAAGAAGAATAATGCCCAAAATAGAAGTTTGCCTGAGCCCGGAATTGCTTCCGCTTTTCAAATTGGAAGATAAAATTGTGGTGGTGATTGATGTGCTGAGAGCATCTTCCTGTATGGTTACAGGTCTTGCGCACGGCATTTCAGAAATATTGCCGGTGGCAACATTAGAGGAATCTGCAACTTATGGGCTCATGGGTTACATAACCGCTGCCGAACGAAACGGAATGAAAATGGAAGGTTTCGATCTCGATAACAGTCCGTTTTCATATATGGATCCAGTGCTGAGTGGAAAGAAAATTTGCATGACCACCACCAACGGCACCCAGGCAATTCTTATGTCTTCAAGTGCCAGGAAGGTCATCATCGGAACTTTTTTGAATTTAAAAACGGTTACTGATTATCTCTATATCCGTGGACTTGATGTGGTTTTGCTTTGTGCTGGATGGAAAGGCCAGGTGAATGCAGAAGACACACTTTTTGCGGGTGCTGTGATGTCCACTTTAAACAACAGTTTTTCTGTTGGAAACGACAGTGCGCTATTGGCCCAGGATCTTTTTGGTTTGCATAAAGACCACATGGAAGAATTTTTGCTTGAATCTTCGCATTTCAACAGATTGAAAAGGCTTGGGATTCATAAGGATATTGCGTTTTGTCTGCAAAGCAGTGTGTATGAATGCCTGCCTCGTTTGGAAAACAATGTGATTGTGGCACAAGGACAAAATCAGTAATGGTAAATAGCGACCTAAAAGAGTTTTACGACAATTACCACAGCAACCACCTGAAGTTTGCTGTGAATGAATTTCCTTTTAGAAAAGCCTATTGGGATAGCCGGATTTCTTCCTTTTTACCAATTGATAAATCTGCAGCGTTTTTAGATCTTGGTTGTGGTAATGGTGATTTTCTCCTCTACCTGAAAACCCGTGGCTACTCAAACATAACCGGAGTTGAATATTCCGGGGAAATGAAAGAGATTTCCGAGCGCTCTGTTACGGGCATTCGCATTGTTCAATCGGATGCAACTGCATTTTTAGAAAGCAGCAATCAGAAATTTGATTTCATCCTTTGCGCGCACTTGCTCGAACATTTTGAAAAAAACAAAGTGCTAGACACTTTCAAGTTGGCAGAGGAAAGCTTGAATCCGGGAGGACAATTTGTGGTGATGACTCCCAACTTTGCTTCGCCTTTTGGAATCCCAATAGCCTTTGGAGATTTTACCCATCTTACACATTTCAGTGGTCCATCTATGGCCCAGCTTGCGGGTCTCTCAGATTTTGGCATTCGTCATATTGGTGGAAATGGCCCTGTAGCTTTTGGATTTAAAGGAATGCTGAGAAGTATTCTTTGGAAAAACATCCTGAAACCAATTGGGAAGCTGGTATTTTCAAATAATTCCAGAAAATATGGGAATGTGGTGGATCCTGAGTTAATCGCGGTTTTTCAAAAAAACGCATAAATCTATGTCTCTAACACTGGTCATCATTGTCATAACCGTGCTTGTTTCCATGAAAGCATGGAATCTTCCCATTTGGTTTGATAAGTATTCTTTCAAGCCTTATCGGGTTGAGCGTCAGAAGGAATATTATCGATTCTTCACGAGTTCATTTTTGCATGCAAACTGGACCCATTTAATTTTCAATCTGTTTACCCTATTTTTTTTCGGGCCAACAGTTGAAGAATACTTTTCAATTGCACATGGAGGAAATGGCTGGATTTATTTACTGGTCCTGTACTTCACTGCGATGGTTGTTTCCGAAGCAGGTACTTTTTTCAAGTATAAAAATGAAAGTCGTTACAGTTCCATTGGAGCCTCCGGGGCTGTTTCGGCTGTATTATTTTCCGCAATCTGGTTTAATCCGACAGCAAGGATTCTGGTGATGTTTATTCCGATGCCAGGATTTGCGTTTGGCGCCATTTACCTGATTTACACTGCTTGGGCTGCGAAAAATGATTATAGTGGTCAAATCAACCATGACGCCCACTTTTATGGTTCTGTTTGGGGCGTAATATTTACCATCCTTGCCTGCCCGGAATCAGTGGCTTTTTTCTTTGATTCGTTGGCTAATTTCCGAATGTTCTAAAGCCATTCAATTGGCTGGCATCCGAACCAATAGGCTTCCCGGTTTTACCTCAACAGATAAGGGCAAAGTAAATACCACCGCTTCGCCATCGAAGTGGCCTTCAATCTGGGATTTTCCCTCAATGGAAAGCTCGAGGTTTTTGAATCCGTTTGCCAGTTGATAAGCAGATTTGTCCATGCGTCCAGTCATAAGCTGGAAGAATATTTTTGGGGCTGCCAATAGCGAAAAAGGGAGCACTCGGACAAATTGAAGCAGTCCATCGTCAATTTCAGAGCCAGGAGATATGATGGCATTATTGCCATACTGAGATCCATTGGCAAAGACAATTGAGAAAGCAGTACCCCCAACTTTTTCTTTTTCAAAGGTGGCCTGATAAACAACATTTTTCCATTTGAAAAACTCTTGTGATGCAGAAATAAGGTAGGAAATAAATCCTCTGAACTGCTTTTTTGAAAAACGATTTGTAACAACGCCCTCGAATCCAATTCCTGCTGCAAGGAAAAATTTCTTAGAATTAATTTCCCCATGATCCATCGATTTGCTTTTGCCTTTTAGCTGGCAAATGATTGCGTCTTCAATATTGAGGGGAATTTTAAGGTGGCGTGCAAGTCCATTTCCTGATCCCAGAGGAATTATACCGAGGCTGGTGTTGCTGCCTATTAGGCCACAACCAACCTCATTCATCGTTCCATCTCCGCCCGCAGCAAAACAAATGATGTCACCCCGGGATGCTGATTCTCTTGCGAGCCCGATGGCATGGCCGGGATATTCACTCTTTAAAAAATGGAAAGTAAGTCCGTCTTGATTTTCAAGAACTTTACTAATGCGCAATTCGCTGTTATTGTTCCGGCCTTGCATGCCAGACTTAGAATTTAAAATAACGCTTACCTGCATGGGATTAAAAAACAAAACCCCGCTTAGGGCGGGGCTTTGTAGATTCACAAATTATTCTAATTTGAAACGAGTGCTTCGGCACCACCCACAATTTCAAGAATTTCTGTGGTGATGGATGCCTGGCGTGTCCTGTTATACATGAGTTTAAGTTCCTTCAAAAGTTCTCCGGCATTTTCAGTTGCCTTATCCATTGCCATCATTCTGGCTCCCTGCTCAGATGCATTACTATCGAGCACAGCTTTGTAAAGCTGCATGCCCAAGGCTTTTGGAATGAGTTCAGAAAGCAATAATTCCTGGTCAGGCTGATAAATGTAATCGGTTTGACTCGATGTGTCCGAATCCAACTTTGCTGCAAAGGGAAGATATTGTTCTTCGCGCAAAATCTGGGTGGATACATTTTTGAATTCATTGTACACAACTACAACTTTGTCGAATTCACCACTGGTGTATGAATCCATAATCCACTGGGCAGCAGCTTGCAAAGCTTTATACTTCAGGTCAGAGAAAATCAAGTGATAATCTCCATTAACCTGCGGCATGCGCTTGGATAGAAAGTCATATCCTTTTTTGCCGAGGCAAAGAAAAGTTGTTTCATAGCCAGCAAATTCACCGGCTGCAAGGTTGGTTGCTGCTTTAATCACGTTGGTGTTAAAGGCTCCGCAAAGTCCACGATCTGAAGTTACAACCACAATCAGGACTTTTCGGGTTTCCCTCACTTTCATGAAAGGACTTTCAAAGTCAGAACCTGCAGCAGAAGACAAGTTCTGAAGCAAAGAACTCAGCTTTTGGCTATAAGGACGCATTTGAGTAATAGCATCCTGTGCACGGCGCAGTTTGGCAGCCGCCACCATTTTCATGGCTTTGGTGATTTGCTGCGTAGAGTTTACAGATTGAATCCTGCTTCTTACTTCCTTGAGGTTTGCCATTGGAAAACTGTGTCGCTGTTAATATTTAGTCTATCAATCAGGCAAACCTTGCGGACACCTCCTTTGCAACCTTTTTAAGAACATCGGTTTGTTCTGCATCGAGCTTGCCTTTCCTAAGACCTTCCAATGTTTCCTTGTGAACAGAACTTAGGATAGAAAGATATTCTTTCTCAAACTCCTTTACCTTGTTGACTGGAACATTGTCAATGAGTCCGGTAGTACAAGCATAAATGATGGCCACTTGTTGCTCAACAGCAACTGGCGAATATTGTGCCTGCTTCAGCATTTCCTGGTTACGACGACCACGCTCAATAGTAAGTTTGGTAGAAGCATCAAGGTCAGAACCGAATTTAGCAAATGCTTCAAGTTCACGGAATTGGGCCTGATCCAGTTTTAAGGTACCAGCCACTTTTTTCATTGACTTGATTTGCGCATTACCACCTACGCGGGATACAGAGATACCCACATTGATCGCCGGACGCATACCTGCGTTAAAGAGGTTTGTTTCAAGGAAAATCTGGCCATCTGTGATGGAAATCACATTGGTAGGAATGTATGCAGATACATCACCAGCCTGAGTTTCAATAATTGGAAGTGCAGTTAATGAACCACCACCTTTTACCAATGGACGAATAGATTCTGGCAGGTCATTCATTGCCTGAGCAATTGAATCTGATGCGTTGATCTTTGCAGCTCTTTCCAGTAGACGACTGTGAAGATAGAATACATCTCCCGGGAATGCTTCACGACCTGGAGGACGACGAAGCAACAATGACACCTCACGATAAGCAACTGCTTGCTTGGAAAGGTCATCATAAACAACCAATGCTGGCTTACCGGTATCGCGGAAGAATTCGCCGATGGCAGCACCCGTGAAAGGTGCAAAGAATTGTGTAGGTGCAGGATCCGATGCAGATGCCGCAACTATAACTGTGTAGGGGAGGGCACCACCCTTTTCAAGGGCATTCACAACCTGCGCTACTGTCGACGCTTTCTGACCTACTGCGACATATATGCAATAGACAGGCTCGCCTTTTTCATAAAACTCCTTTTGATTGATAATGGTATCAATTGCAACCGCTGTCTTACCAGTTTGACGGTCACCAATGATAAGCTCCCTTTGACCACGACCTACTGGAATCATGGCATCAATTGCCTTAATACCAGATTGAAGTGGTTCTGTTACAGGCTGGCGATAAATTACGCCGGGTGCTTTCCTTTCTAGCGGCATCTCATAAAGATTGCCTTCAAGTGGACCTTTGCCATCAATTGGATTGCCTAAGCCATCTACCACACGACCACAAAGTCCGTGGCCAGCGCGTACTGATGCAATTTTACGGCTACGGGTTACTGTATCGCCCTCTTTTACAAGAGATGAATCTCCGAAAAGTACGGCTCCTACATTATCCTCTTCAAGGTTTAGAACGAGGCCAGTTAGACCATTTGGAAAGTTTAGGAGTTCTCCAGATTGAGCCTTACTTAGTCCGTAGATGCGGGCAACGCCGTCACCTACCTGAAGTACGATTCCTGTTTCTTCCAGTTCTGCTTCTGACCTTGTGTTAGCCAGTTGTTCTCTCAGGATTGCGGATATTTCATCCGGTCTGATATCTGCCATATTGGTATGATTTGAAATTCCTAGTGTTAAATGAGATCAATTTTTGGTACATAGCTTGTGTCTACAAGCTGAAGGTGGAGTTTTGACAACTTGGTCCGGATGGACTCATCAAGTTGCAAATCACCTACTGTAAGGATAAATCCTCCGATTAAGGCAGGGTCTACCGATTCAGTTATTTCTACTTTACTTCCTGCCAGTTTTTCTGCCCGGGAGATTAGTTCGTTTCTGAGCTCGTCATTCAAAGGTGAGGCTGTAACCAGCTTGCCATCTTTTATGCCTTTAACTCTTTTATCTTCCTTGATATAAGCTTCAGCAATGTGCGATAATTCTTTTTCGCGCCCTTTCAATATTACCAGATCAAAAAACAGACAGGTAACTTTTTGAAAACTCGCTTTGAAAATAGCGTCGACAATTGCTTTTTTCTTTGAACCAGGAATTACCGGGCTTTGCATCACTGCATGTAATTCTTGGTTGCTGTGAATTGCATTCTTGTAAGAATGTATATCTGCAAGAACAGCTTCCTGAGTGCCTTCTGAGCTGGCAATCTGATACAAAGATTTTGCGTAACGCTCTGCTGACTTCGAATTCGACATCTTTTTTTTGATGCTTAATTTTTGGACGAGTTGGCGATGATGTCTTTTACAAGTTCTTGCTGGGCATTTTCAGCTGAAAGATTCTTGCGAATAACTTTCTCAGCAATCAAAAGAGATGTAGAAGCCAGATAATTTTTCAACTCAGCCAGAGCTGCTTCTTTACTGGTTTGAATTTCTTCTTTGGCTGCATTAATCATTATTTGAGATTCTTTTCCAGCTTTTTCCTTTGCATCATTGATAAGGCTGGCGGAAATGCTTTGTGCTTCT
>CANETC010000112.1 GCA_947441055.1 Cytophagaceae bacterium
AAGTATTTTGTTCCCGGTACTGATGTAAATGCGGATGCAGGTGGTTGGAGCTGCGCTGGCAATGTTCCTGTGATGCGTTATTCAGAAGTTCTCCTCATCGCTGCTGAAGCACTTGGTTCTGGCCCTGGCGAACAATACCTAAATAAGGTTAGAAATCGTGCGGGACTTCCTCCTATTCAAACAGCTTTGGATGAAGTGTCTTATCGTAATGCAATTTTCAAGGAAAGACGAATCGAGCTTGCTTTTGAGATGCACCGTTGGTTTGATTTGATTCGTCATCCGGAAACAGATTATATGTTGAAAGTGATGAACGCAGCTGGAAAGAACGCCCAAAAGCGTCATTACCTCATGCCAATCCCGCAAGCAGAAAGGGATAAGAATACCAATTTAACACAGAACGAGGGTTATTGATTGTACGCTGAGTTGATTCATTTTATGAAGAATATTTTTTTAATCGCAATTGCTGCAGCTACAATTCTAAGCTCCTGCAAAAAAGATGAGCCGGTTCTATCGGGAAATAGCTCTCAATCGGAATTTGATTATACAATTAGCAGGTTTCCTGGTGGTGACACCCTTCCATTTTCAAACAAAGTTGTTTTTTCAAACAAGTCTGTTGGTGCATTTGGCTGGCTTTGGGATTTCGGAGATGCTTCACAATCAGTTCTGGAAAATCCAGAGCATGTTTTTAGCGCCGGAACTTCTTTTGTAGTAAAGCTTACAAGCCTTGGTAGGGCAGGAAATAATACGAGTTCAAAAAGCATCTCG
This sequence comes from Cytophagaceae bacterium, assembly GCA_947441055.1. GTDB lineage: Bacteria > Bacteroidota > Bacteroidia > Cytophagales > Flexibacteraceae > CAMDMI01. The sequence continues at coordinate 766 of CANETC010000112.1, forward strand.
CTTGACTCGCCTTGCGATTTCCAACCATTTTCCCTTCTCACCGCTTGTGGGAATAAGAAATGGTCTCTTAGTCCTGAGAATGATGCAATAAGCGTAGTCAATGGTTCAGATACGGTTTCTTCTGCTCCGGCTTCATGTCAAGGGGATGATCTTTATACCTTTTCTGCCAATGGGTCAATGAATTATGATTCTAAAGGACAATCCTTTGTAAATGGTTCTTGTATCAGTCCTAAAGCAAATGCTTCGAAATTTTGGATGCTGCAAAATGAAGGAGGCAATCCAATGATTGTACTTGATGATGTTGTCGCTGGCAATTCCTTCCTAGGTCGTACGGATGGCGTTGTTGGAAATCGTTATGAGGTTCTTTCAATATCTGCTGATGCATTTAAAGTGAAGGCAAGTCTGGCAGATGGCAGAACTTTGGTCATGAAATTTGTTTCGGGAGGATTATCTCTCAACACTGTAAAGTTGTTTCTTACTGGCGGAAGCCGCAAAATCTGGCGCTTGGATTCATCTTCAACCGCGCCGATTACAGCAGGTCTTGAGGCAAATCCCACCCAGTATTATGCCGGTGGGCCACTGGCTCCTTGTCAGAAAGATGATTACTACACCTTCACCGTGGGTGATAGTCTATATGTCAATTGTAATGGAGCCACACTTCAACCAACTCAAGGTTATACTTGTGGCAATGATGAGTCATTTGCTACTACTTTCACTTTCGGTCCAGTTTCTGGAACTGTTGATGGTGCAGCTCAGATTGGCCTAACCGCCAATGAGCCCAAACAGTGGATTGGGATTTTGGATCGCTCGGTAGAAAATGTGTACCGCATTCTTGATATCACAACAAATTCCTTAACGCTGCGAAGTGGAAACGGTTCAGGAGTTGTTCACACTATGAAATTTGTGCCAAAATGAAATTAAAATTAATAACAACCATTAAGGCTTCTGCCTCTGTTGCTTCTGTAGCTTTATTGATTGGCGGATTTACAATCCTTCCTTCCTGTACTGAGGATGACACCATAACTGTGCCTCAGGCACAGCCTGTCGAGGATAAGGCCTGGACATTCGAAGAAACACCCTTTTGGGCTGATGAATTTGATGTTCCTGGAAAACCAAGTGCTACCCGCTGGAAATACGAGGAAGGAAACAGTGGCTGGGGTAACAATGAGCTTCAGTACTATACCAAAGGCGATAATGTGAACATCGCTGATGGAATTCTAACCATTGAAGCAAGAAAGGAAGAGAAATCTGGCGCGGCTTACACTTCAAGTCGGATTATCACCAGAGGTCTTGGCGATTTTCTTTATGGACGCTTTGAGGCCAGAATGAAGTTGCCAACTGGCAGGGGAACCTGGCCTGCATTCTGGATGTTGCCAACTGATTTTTCATATGGTGTTTGGCCTAAGTCTGGCGAAATAGACGTCATGGAGCATGTTGGTTATGATCCTGGAAAGGTTCATTGCACAGTGCATACCGAGAAAAATAATTTCGCCAATGGTACTCAGGTCGGTTCTTCAAAATTTCTCGCAGATTTCAATACACAATTTCATGTGTATCGTGTAGACTGGACTCCCTTCGCTGTTCGAGGATATGTTGACGGCGAAAAGATTTTTGAATATACAAACAAGAACACCGGCTACTCAGGCTGGCCGTTCAATAAGAGATTTTTCATGCTCCTGAATCTTGCCATTGGTGGCAATTGGGGAGGAGCGCAGGGCGTGGATGATGCCATCTTCCCTGTAAAAATGGATGTAGATTATGTTCGAGTGTATAAAATGGTTAATTAAGGTAGCTTAGACAAGGGCGGGCAATGCCCGCCCTTTCTTTTTCTCCTTAGTCCATTTTGCATCTAGTAAATCAAATCAGAATAATTATAATGAACTTCAGATTCAAGGCAATCCTCTTTGCAGGTATTGGTTTAATTTCTTTTACATCTTCCGCGCAGATATCGGAGAAGGTAGAAAATATCCTTCGGAAAATGACGGTGGAGGAGAAAGTCGGACAGATGACTCAGTTGACTCTCGGGCCATTTGTTGACATGAATGTTAAAGATAAAATGGTCCTTAAAAAGGACGAATTGCGGAAAGCACTGGTTGATTTTCACATAGGTTCTGTGCTCAATAATGCCCAGGACCATGCGCAAACGCTTGCCGAATGGCATGAAATTATCCGTACAGTTCAGGATGCGGCGACGAAAGGAACCCGTTTGGGTATTCCAGTGCTCTATGGTGTAGACGCAATTCATGGAGCTACTTACCTCAAAGATTCTCCTTTGTTTCCTCAGCAGCTTGGTATTGCTTGTTCCCGTAATCCGGTTTTAGCCCGTGAAATGGGTAGACTGGCTGCTTTGAGCACCCGTGCCACTGGAATCCGTTGGAATTTTGCCCCGGTGCTAGATGTTGCCCGTTCTCCTCTTTGGTCCAGATTTCCTGAAACCTTTGGGGAAAGTACCTGTTTGGTGAAAACACTTGGAAAAGCCAACATCGAGGGCGCTCAGGAAAAAGGATTGAGTGATTCTCGTTCTGTAGCGGCCTGTATGAAACACTTTTTGGGCTACAGCGCAGCCAATTCAGGCAAAGACCGTAGCTCTGCATTTATTCCGGAACATGTTTTAAGAGATGTTTTTCTTCCGCCTTTCCGTGAAGCGGTAAAAGCCGGTGCTCGTACGGTGATGATCAACAGCGGCGACATTAATGGTGTTCCTGTACATGCCAGTTCTTATGTGATGAAAGACCTTCTAAGGAAAGAACTTGGTTTTACGGGAATCGCTGTTAGTGACTGGGAAGACATCATTAAACTCAGAACCCGGCATCATGTTGCGGAAACCGACAAGGAAGCCGTTTTTCAATCCATTAATGCTGGCCTTGACATGAGCATGGTGCCATACAGCACTTCGTTTTGTACGCTCCTTTTGGAACTTGTGAAAGAAGGCCGGATTTCTGAAGCTCGTCTGGATGAGTCGGTTAGGAGGATTCTTACGGTAAAAATGGAACTTGGACTTTTTGAGAATGCCTATCCAGAGCCCGTCGCTTTCAAAAATGCCTATCCTACTGAGGCACCTGCTTTGTGTCTCGAAGCAGCGCGCCAATCACTCGTTCTTTTGAAAAATGAAACTTCAGTTTTGCCTCTTAAAATTGGAAGCAAAATTTTGGTGACTGGGCCAGCTGCTGACAATATGCCTTCGCTCTCTGGTTCATGGTCGTACACTTGGCAGGGAAATAATCCAAGTTGGTATCCGAAAGATGCCCTTACAATTTTGGGCGGTCTCAGGAAGATAGCTGGAGATCCAAATGTTCGATATCTGGCTGGATGTGATTTTGCAGGAAAGCTTACCACACCGGTTTCCGATATCATTAAAGCTGCTGAATTGTCTGATGCCATTGTGGTTTGTTTGGGAGAAGAAGCGTACGCTGAAATCCCTGGAAATATCAACGACCTCAATTTGCCATTAAACCAAAAGACTCTTTTGCGTAGTCTGGCAGCAACAGGAAAGCCCGTAATTTTGGTTCTGGCTGAAGGTCGTCCGAGGTTGATTACAGAGGTTTCTTCACTGCCAACTGCCATCTTGCTTGCCCCGCAACCGGGTACTAAAGGAGGAGAGGCAATAGCAGAGGCCATTTTTGGAAAATTTAATCCATCCGGAAAACTAGCCTTTACTTATCCGGCCAATCCACATGACCTTTTGACTTACGATGCCCCGGTTACCGATGTTCTTCCAGAGAATAATGATACCAAGCAGGCATTATACAAACCTTTGTTTCCATTTGGGCATGGTCTTTCCTATACCACTTTTACCCAATCCGGTTTTTCAGTTTCTGGGAATGAAATGAAATCACAGGGAGATTCTCTGACTGTGAAAATTACGGTTACAAATTCGGGAAAAGTTGAAGGCCGCGAGGTAATGGATTTATTTATCCGCGACGAGGTGGCTAGTTTGATTCCTGCCTGGCGGAAGCACATTGCATTTGGTTCAGTGCAACTTAAAGCAGGCGAAAGCAAGGATATTTCATTTACCATCCGGTCTTCGGATCTTGAAATTACTTCGGCCAATGGCAAGAGAATTGTTGAACCAGGCTATTTTCAGGTATTTCTGGCAGGTCAGGAACATCGCTTTTTGGTAAAGCCCTGATTTGATTAATATTTGATTTTATTCAACCCTGACCACAAGTCGGGGTTTTTTTATGCATTAAAGTTCAGTTTTACATTTTTATAGCACTTAATAGAAAAAAATAAAAAATATTATTCTAATATAGATTTTTTAGAAAAATTTAGAATATTTGTAACATCAAATAAGCTGTGACAAAATCCATCGACATCGACATTGAAGTTTACCGGGTCATAGAGGCCGGACGGATTAGTTTTGAAGAAAGTCAAAACAAAATTCTGCGCCGGATTCTTGGAATCGATGGCCATTCAATTTCGCAAGGATTTGATCCATTGAAAAAGCAAGGGAGCAATTCCAGATCTGCTGATATAGATTATTTATCTCAAAGGAGTATCGATGTTACGGATTTTTCTTTCGGTTCCTCTGGGGTAAAAGAGCCCGGTTTCCAGGAAGATCGGATGGATTCAGGAATTAAGTTCAAGGATTTTCAATCTCCATTATATGGAATGTTAATGCCTAAAACGGCATATGGAACCAAAGACTGGCTTTTTGGTGGGGTTCGCCTTCCAGAAGGGACTCGATTACAAAAGTGGTATGGCGGCATCAAATACGAAGCAGAAATCCACAATGGTTCTATTCTTTTTGAAGGAGTTTCATATCAGTCACCCTCTGCTGCCGCAATGGTCATTACCGGCGGAAGCAATGTGAGTGGCTGGAATTTTTGGAAATTTTTTGATCCTCATGATGGCGAGTGGAAGAAACTCATTACTCTGAAAGGAGTTTCCCGAGAGGACTAAAACAATTAATTCAGTCTTGCATCGTTGTTACGGAAATTATTTTTGATTTAATCAAGCAAAGGCATACCCATCCTTCTGTTTGTTTTTCAGTTGAAACCCGGAAAACCTCTGCCAAACCGATTATTCGGTAGGCAGGGGCCGGGGATGGGTTTAGTCTTCTATTGGTGGAATCAATTTTGCAGTGTGCGCTGGATCCAGCCACAAAGGCTCATGGAGTTGACGGATTATGTCTTTCTGGATATTTGAAATTCTATCGACAATTCCATCCCTGAAAGGAATCCAGGCCGGGGTAATTGGATCAAATATTTCAGCTCCAGTTTTTCCACAAAATAATTTATAGTCAAAGCGGGTATCGCCTGCTGCTATATACCCTGGGTAGTAGTGGACTTTTCCATTTTCACTAGCCCACTTAACTTTTTGAAGCATCAGTGCTTTTCCGGGACTGTATTTTCGAAATTCTGGATCGAAGAAATTTACAATTCCCATAATTGAATTCCGGCCTTTATCAAAAATACCGGCCCCAACAAGTTTTCCATTCTTCCTCATTTCAATTACATAAGATTGAAAAGGACTTGTTTCAATGTCGTCTGCTTCATTGCGAAAAAGGACTTCTGCAAGCGTATCAGCAGTATCAATTTCAACTGATTTTCGGTACAAGGAATAGAGTTCTTCCAGCTCTGGGTTTAACTTGAACGGTAAACATTCAAATTCAAAAGCAGCAGATTTTTTTAAAATTGCTTTTGCTGAGGCCGGGAGTACAATTTCATCAATCTGGTAGCGTGTCCAGAAAACCCGAATTTCCCTGTGCCAGCCAATGTGGTTTACAGTGAACATGTGCTTTCCCATTCGAAACCAGCCATGGGCAAGCAGAATGTCGATGTGCCGGAGCTGAAAGCTTTCCTGATTCATCTCTATTTGCTTTTCGTCCTGCATTGTAAATATTGGCCCGTGGTGGTTTTCTTCCGAATTGATTTCAAGGATAGTTTCCAAGAATTTCTAATTCTGGTGCCCGGGAAATTCCCCCAGGATTACAGCCTTCCTTGCCTTCTGGAATGTCGACTCCCAGTTTTTGATAATATTCTACCCAGACTGGAAAAAACTTTTGGCTGTCTGGCTTACGGAAAGTCATAGGTGAATTTTGAAAAAACGGCTTGCCTGCATTCGCCTTTTTGAAAGCATCATACACAAGTTCTGAGCAATAGTATTTTCCATTTTCAGGCAGAAATGCATCATCGTATGGAATACCCAGCATGCTTAAGCCAAATGTTTCGGCAAGCGGAATGAGGTTTTGAAATGCGGGTTTTAACCTCGCCAGCAGCGCTGGTTTTTTTGTGTAGGCAAGGAAGGAGGAAACTCGGCTCAGGCGAACGGAATTTCCAATTGCTTCAAGCACCATGAGTGAATCTCCCTGGCTGCAAACCATGCCAAGGTGCGAAAAGTCTTTTCCTGCAGCGCCTTCGGTAACGGCTTCAATGGCATCACAAAGGCCTCCACAATCTAAATCCAGAAAAAGGAAATCGCCTTTTTGTAAAACATGTTTTTCCTGTGCGACAGCCAATTTCGAAATACATAGCCAGAAAAATATCATCCAGCTAATGCAGCAGAAATTGAATGTCTTGTAATTCTTTTTAAACATTGAATTGGGATTTGTTTAGCCTGAGAAGAATGAATTTTACTTCTCTTCAAATTCACCTTCCCAGCGTGCAATCACCACAGAGGCCAGACAATTCCCGACCACATTCACCGAAGTTCTCGCCATATCCATTATCGCATCTACGCCAAGAATTGCCGCGATTGGCCATTCAGGCAAACCAAAAGTAGCCGCCGTGCCAGCAAGAATTACCAAAGAAGCCCTTGCTACTCCTGCAACGCCCTTGCTTGTGAGCATCAGGGTAAGAACCATCACCATTTGCTGTCCGAAACTCAGGTCAATTCCGGCCGCTTGGGCTACAAAGACAGAAGCCAATGACAGGTAGAGTGTGGTTCCGTCCAGATTGAAAGTGTATCCGGTGGGAAGTACAAAACTTACAATTTTGTCTGGCACTCCCAAGGCACGCATATTTTCGAGCGCTTTTGGTAATGCTGATTCTGAACTTGCAGTTGCAAATGCCAGCGTAGCCGGTTCCTGCACAGCTTTTATGAATTTCAGGATGGGCACTTTGGCAATGAGGGCAATGGGAAGAAGTACAGCCAGCGCAAAAACAATCAGCGCCCCATAAAGCGTTGCCACAAGCAAGGCCAGATTTTTGAGTACATCCAGTCCCATTGAAGCCACTGTAAATGCCACTGCTCCTCCCACAGCCAATGGCGCAAACAGCATCACGATGTCCGTAAACTTGAACATCACTTCAGAGAGCGATTCCGCAAATCGAAGAATGGGTTTTCGAAAAGCTTCTTTGGTTTTGGCCAGACCGATGGAGAAAAAGATGCAGAAAATCACAATCTGAAGCACCTCGCCATCGGCGATTGATTTGGCTATGTTCTCGGGAAATACATGCAGGATAATTTCTGAAGGCGATTTCGGTGTGAGTTTTGGAACCTCCATGCTGCTGCCTTCAACCAATTTAATACCGGCTCCTGCTTTTGTAAAGTTGATGGCTGCAAGGCCGATGATTAGGGCGAAAGTTGTTACAAATTCAAAGTATATCAATGATTTAAGTCCAAGTCTGCCTAGCTGCTTCATGTTGCTGTGCCCGGCAATTCCTGTAATAAGTGTGCCCAATAGGAGAGGAGCGATTACACACTTTACCAGTTTCATAAATATTTTGGAAAGCACATTGAGGTTTTTGGCGATTTCTGGGAAGTCATATCCAATCACCGTTCCCAACAACATGGCAACAAAAATCCAGTGGGTTAGGCTGGCCTTACGGATGGCATAACCAAGGGCGAGTCCGGATAGAAGGTAGCGGAGTGACATCCGCAGAGCAGGGTCGAGCACAAGAATTCCAGAGAAGGAAAGCCATTCCAGTAATCCATACACAGGCAGAAAAACGAGCAGATTGCGGAGGCGAAAAATCAGGTTGGCAGATTTCATGGCATGAAGGAAAGGCTTTTTTCTATGATGGGAAAATGCTGGGCACTTGTTTCCTGCCAAAATGAATGCTGTTTTTATTATACTTTCTGGATTTGGTCCTGAATCGGGCTTTAGCCGACATCTGAAAAATTTTGAATTTGATTCAGCCCAAGGATGAAATTGATTTGAAACTTGGTTTGACTAAGGGGCCGAATG
>CANETC010000113.1 GCA_947441055.1 Cytophagaceae bacterium
GAAGCCCTTGATGTAGCCTTAGTTGAAATGAAGCGCAGCAAGAAAAATGGTCTTTGCTGTGGAGCCGGTGGTGCGCAGATGTTTAAGGATGCTGAGTCTGGCAACAAAGAAATAAACATTGAACGAATCGAGGAGGCTTTGGAAACCAATCCTTCGGTAGTGGCGGTTGGCTGCCCATTTTGTATGACCATGCTTGCGGATGGTTTGAAAAACAAAGAAAAAGAGGCAGACATCAAGGTACTGGATTTGGCTGAATTGATTGAGGCATCCATTTAAAAGATGTTCAATTTTTGTTGAGCCGGAATTACCCGATTTTGGTTTTGACCAGAAAAAGGAATCTATTTTCCAAATTCAGGAAAAATAAAATTCTGTCATAACACTTAGTTATGATGCTTTTCTGCTTTTTTTAAATCTAAATGATCAAGAATATTTGGAATATAACCAACATTCCTTTATTTCGATTTTCAATTATATTTTCTACCAAATGAAAAGATTATTATTTACCGGCCTTGCCGCTGCGATTGTTCTCACTGGCTGCCAAAAATCTGAAACCATTTCTGAAATGAAAAGCGCCGAAAACCATGACCACATGGGCGGAAGGCAATGTGTAAGTATGGAAATTCTCCAGCAACAGCTGCAGGAAGATCCAAGCCTGCAATCACGCATGGATGAAATCGAGCGCAACCTCGAAACAAACCAGAACCTGATGAAAATCGGCCGTCTGGTAAATGGCGTTTATGAGATTCCAGTTTGGGTGAATGTTCTTTACAGGACAACTGCAGAAAATATTTCTGCCACCCAGATTCAGTCTCAGATTGATGTATTGACCGAAGATTTTGGAGGTACAAATGCCGACGCATCTCTTGTTCCGTCTACCTTCACAGGAGTAAGAGCAGGAAATTGCAACATTCGTTTTGTTCTGCAGGGTGTTACCCGCAAGGCTACCACAAAAACAAGCTGGAGAACTGATAATTCTTGTAAATCTTCTTCAAAAGGAGGAATTAGTCCAACCTCACCAACCATTTATATGAATTTATGGGTTTGTACTTTAGCCGGTGGCGTTTTGGGTTACGCTCAGTTCCCAGGCGGTTCCTCTACTACAGATGGTGTGGTTATTCTGAATACTGCTTTCGGAAGAACAGGAACTGCAGCTGCCCCCTTTAATAAAGGAAGAACCGGCACCCACGAAGTTGGTCACTGGCTGAATCTTCGCCACATCTGGGGTGATGCAACTTGTGGTTCTGACCTTGTAACGGACACTCCGACACACAACACTGCCAACTATGGCTGCCCAGCAACAGGTCACCGCAGTACCTGCACTGGTACTCCAATCGAAATGACCATGAATTACATGGATTATACTGACGATCGTTGCATGTATATGTTCTCTACCGGACAGAAGTCCAGAATGCTGGCAACTTTTGCAACTGGCGGCGGAAGAACTACTTTCGCACAACCGTAAGGCATCGTTTGTTTTTCAAAAAAAGATCCCGCTTGTGCGGGATTTTTTTTTGTAGCTCCAATTATAAGAATGGAGTCGCAAGAAATTTCTGAGGGCGGGAAGGATTGATGTCCAAAGGAATTTGCATTTCCGGCACCAGCGGTGCTGTATGTTAATAGACAAAGCAAAAAGAAGGACCAAAGCTCCAGAGGAGCGTCATGTTTTTTACTGCAAAAGCCAAATTAACATCCTAAAGATGAGGTAGTTTTCAAAACCTGGAATGCCCTATATTAAAAATTCCAGGCTGCTAAACGGATTTGCATTCGGATTGAATATAATTCTCTCCCCCTCCCCAACTTTTTCCTCTGACCCGAAGAATGACTTGAATGCAATTGGTTTTTAAGACAAACCACATTCCTGAAATTCAGAATAGGAATTTTGGCTTCAGGAAAATCAGGCCCGTTCGAGGACCACTGCGTAACCCTGTCCAACCCCGATGCACATGCTAACAAGCGCATATCGCTTGTTGCTTCGGCTCAGTTCTAAGGCAGCCGAATAGGCAATTCTTACACCTGACATTCCCAGCGGATGACCAAGCGCAATGGCACCGCCATTTGGATTTATTCTTGGATCATTGTCGGCCAAACCCATGCTGCGGGTACAAGCAAGTACCTGTGCTGCAAAGGCTTCATTCAACTCAATATGGTCGATGTCTGATAAGGAAAGTCCAGCTCTTTTAAGTGCAAGGGCTGATGCTTCTACCGGACCGATTCCCATAATTCTGGGCTCCACTCCAGCCACACCTGAACTTACAATTCTTGCCAATGGCTTTAGATTTTCTCTTTGGGCAAAAGATTCTGAAGCAATCAAAATGGCAGCAGAACCATCATTTAAGCCAGAAGCATTTCCAGCTGTAACACTTCCGCCCTGGGATTTAAAAGCTGGACGGAGCTTCGAAAGTCCTTCCGCAGTGCTTGAAGGCTTAATAAATTCATCTTCCGAAAACCAAAGAGAATCTCCCTTTTTCTGGGGAATTTCAACAGGCGAAATCTCAAGTGCGAGTCGACCTATTTGTCTGGCAGAAGTGGCTTTTTGTTGTGACCAAAGTGCGAAAGCATCCTGGTCATCGCGGCTGATTTTATGAAGCTCTGCAAGATTCTCTGCCGTTTCTCCCATGGCATCCGTGCCAAAAAGTTCTTTCATCCTGCGGTTTACAAAACGCCAGCCAAAGCTGCTGTCAAACATTTCCGCATCGCGGCCAAAAGGCGTGGTGGTTTTTGAAATCACCCATGGAGAACGGGTCATTTGCTCCACACCACCTGCAATAAAAAGGTCACCCTCGTCTGCTTTAATGGCGCGTGAAGCCTGCACAAGGGCCGACAAGCCCGAGGCACAAAGTCGGTTTACCGTTTCGCCCGGAACAGAAAATGGAACTCCAGCCAGTAAAAGTGACATGCGCGCAATGTTCCGATTGTCTTCTCCGGCCTGGTTTGCACAGCCGAGAATTACATCCGAAATGGCTGCCGGATCGAGTTGAGGAAATTTTTGCAATAGTGATTTTATGGCATGTGCGGCCAGATCGTCGGCGCGAACAGGCGAAAGGCTTCCTCCAAAATTTCCGATTGGGGAACGGGCTCCATCAATAATATACGCTTGTTTCATGTTGGTGATTAATTTTGAATTACGGGCTTTCCTGTGCGGTGAACCATTCCCCTGAAAAGAGCAATGATTTGATTATCGAGCTGGTTCCGGATTTCAACATCGTAGGTCGCAGATTTTTCTGAAAGATGAATTTCCCGGCACTCCGCAATCAAAACATCCCCTGCCCTTGCTGGTTTTGGCCAGCTGATATCCGCTTTGAGGGTAAGGCTGAGATTGCCTCTCGAATTTGCAGCAAAGGCCAGACAAGAATCTGCCAGTGAGAAACAAATGCCACCGTGGGCAATGCCAAAACCATTCAGCATTTCCGGCCTGATAAGCATTCGAAGCTTACAAAAACCAAGCTTAAGTTCTTCAATTTCAAGACCAAGCCACTGACTGAATGCGTCACGCTCAAGCATGAAATTCACATTTTGAAGGGCAGATTCTTGGTCCATGGTGTATTTGTCTGCGACAGAATTTTTGTTCGAAAACCGAATGCAAATAAAGGATGAAATAGAAAATAGCTTCCGGTTTTTACTGCGATTGGAAAATCAAGAGAATTCTACCCAGATCAAAGAATTTTAGAGGGATAACAAAAAAAGTCCTGCCCGAAATGGGCAGGACTTTTCAAATAACAAAAGCAATAAGAATTACTGTTTCACAAATTTCACAGTCTCTTTTCCCATGGCGGAAGTCAAAGTGAGGAAGTAAACACCTTTGCTCAAACGGGCAGTGGAGATTTCTGAAACAGGAGTTTCATAAAGCGCACCCACAAATTCGCCGTTCAATTCTTCCTGACCAGTTGAAGAACGCACAGAGTAGGTATAAGCCCCAGTTTCTGCAATTGTAGCCTGGAAACTCAACTTGTCAGTCACAATATTGGCACCCACAATTTCCAGCGCAAACATCTCCTCAGGAACGCCACCATCGATAAAGCTAGCAGCACCACTTGGAACAGCCCGGCGAACACTTGTTGAATTGTCGCAAGAGAAATTCGGATCAGGCGTACCTGGATTATTTGGAGACCCTTGAGCAAAATAGATGTTGTCGATGTCATACGAATCTGCTCCTCTTCCAAAACTTGCAGGACTGGAAGCATCATCAAACCGAATGTAATTGATCGCCGAGAATCCAGGACCAAAATCAGTCAATTCAATCGCAGGATCTGATCCTGAAATTCCAAGGGCATCTTTACAAACCAGCTTTTTGGCTGACCAAGTAATTCCATCAGCAGAAACACTCACATCGGCTTTTTCTGGATAGTTTGGACAAGGCTTGTTTTGCCAGGTAGACTCGAATATATACACATCAGACCCTGGGCCATTAAACAAGGTATAAGGAAGCTTGAAACAAGCATACCCACCAAATCCAATTGACCAGAAATTAAACACTCCTGAAACTCCATCGCGAAGAGATGGGTTTGTTAAGGCCCCTACGGGGAATCCTACTTCATTGAGGTTGGCTTTGGAAAAATCCTTTCTGGCAAGCGCAATACCACGACCAGGAAAATTACCCATAGCACCCACAAATTGGCGTGCAACGCCTTGTTGGTAATTACAAATTGGACCATCAGTCGGTGTTCCGCCCGATGTAGGAATCTCATAATTTGCAGTAATGCCGTCCACATCATATGCATCATTTCCATCACCTCCAATGGAAGGATCCGGATTTGTACGATCGGTAATTCTCACATATTGAGCCCTCAATAATGGAGAAATATCATAGGAACCATTGTGACAGGCATTGTTTGGTCCTGCAGCACCCGGTGAAAGTGTAGCGGGCGTTACCCAATTCACACCATCTTCAGAAACTTCCACCAAGGCAGATTCCGAGACATCGGGTGTACAAGAGGGATTCCCCCAAGTGGTTTCAAACACTGTAATGTCATCACCAGGACCGTTCCCAATCCAGGCGCTGGATCGCAAAATAATCTGGCCACCAAATCCAAGTGAAATAAAATTCATATCACCGGAAACATCCGAATTTTCAGCCATTACAGCTTTTCCGGGAATGGATCTGGCTCCGATTGGATAACCAGGGGTATTTCCCGGATCACCCGCGCCGGGCAGAAGAACACGCAAGGGGGCACCAGTTCCCCGGGCGGGACCTTGCTTCACACACATCACTTCCCAAGTCATGGCCTGGGTTTGGGCAGCACTGGCAAGTATGCCAATGACTGCGGCAGTCAGTAGTTTTTTCATGTTTTTGAATGGGTATAAAAATTTAACAGATGCAAAAGTCTTGCTGAGCAGACCTCATTCAAACAACCTTAAACATTGAGAGGACTGAAAAAAATCAGTTTTGGCAGATTGTATATTGTAAACTATAGAAGGAACGGCTATTCGCAATTGGGAAAACACAAAAAATTGCGAATTGAAATATCATTCCTTAAAGCCCCATTCATTACCTTCGCGGTTCATAAAAATTCAAAAAATGGGAAAAGGAGATATTAAGTCCAAAAAAGGCAAATTGAGCAATGGTTCTTTCGGAAAATCAAGAAAGAGAAACGAAACCATGCCTAAAAAAGATTTCACAGCCGTTGCGGTTGAAGCTGCTGATAAGCCTAAAAAGGCTGCTGCTGCTTCTAAGCCAAAAGCGAAAAAAGCGTAATCTCAATCCCTAATAAGGGATTCCACCAATTTCGAGCTTACACAGGCACCTGAAAATCTCGGAGCGCCTGGTTTAGAGAAACTTTAAGGTCGGTTCCTGCCGACCTTTTTCCAATTATAAGGGCACAAGGAATCTGAAAAGTTCCGGCCGCAAATTCTTTCGGCATGGTTCCTGGAATTACCACAGAGCCAGGCGGTACAAATCCCTTATGAATTATTGGTTCAGAGCCGGTTACATCCACAATTCTGGTAGATCCTGTAATCGAAACTCCTGCACCAATTACAGCACCAGCGCCGATTACAGCGCCTTCCACCACAATGGCGCGGGAGCCAATGAAGGCGCCATCTTCGATAATGACAGGACTTGCCTGCAAAGGCTCCAGTACACCGCCAATACCAACGCCTCCACTCAGATGCACATCTTTGCCAATTTGTGCGCAGCTTCCAACAGTGGCCCATGTATCGACCATGGTTCCTGAATCCACATAAGCCCCGATATTTACATAAGACGGCATTAGAATTACACCATTGGCGATAAAACTGCCATACCGGGCCACTGCCAGAGGAACCGCTCTGACACCCTTTTCTTCGAAGCCTGTTTTCAGTTTCATTTTGTCGTAAAACTCAAGAAAACCTGCCTCTAACTTTTCATTTTTCCGAATCCTGAAATAAAGTAAAATGGCCTTTTTTACCCATTCATTCACATGCCAAGCATCTTCCCTTTTTTCTGCTACGCGCAGGTTTCCCTGATCGAGAAGGTCTATGACTTCATTTATTGCTGCCGAGTTTTCCGAAGAAAATGCCTCTGCCGGATTTTCCCAGATTTGGCTTATTTTGTTCTCTAGATGATTCATGGGCAGCAAAGGTAAGGACCGCAAGCAAACTGAAAGTACAATCCGGGAATAAATGAAGGTATTACTGGCACAGTTCAGAAAACCACCCTGCGAAACCCGCTTTTATGACAAAATTGGGACAGCAATTGCGGCCACGGGTAATCCCGTATTGAGTGCCGGCAACAACATCCCATCAATAAATCATTCAGAAAACCCAAACATAAAACTCCTGCCAATTTTCTCAAGCAGGGCCGTTGAAGACAGAAGTACGATGAAAGATTTACTTCTGCTTTGGCACCTCATCTTGAATGAAAAACCCGATGTGCTGATTTATACCAGCCCCGAAATCGGGCTTATTCTCCCCCTTTTGCGCATAAGCACATCAACCCGAATCATTTTCGACATTCAGGAGAACCATCAATTAAACATTCAAAAGCAGCACTTTAAAAGTAGAAAAAGAGGATTGTATTCAATTCTGGCCAAAATATTGGTCCACTTTGGATTGAAATTTTGCCACAGGATCTGGCTGGCAGAACGCATTTATGAAACCCAACTTTCAATTCCAGCAAACAAAGCCGCCACCATTGAAAACAAAGCAGCGAGTTTCCCCTCAGTTGATTTCGATGCCAAAAATAAAGAACCCTATTTCTGCTTCAGCGGATTTATCAGCAAGGAATCTGGCGTTATCCGGGCAATCAATTTTGTAAATCAGATTCGGAAAATCAGACCAGAAATCAAACTGCGGGTTTGTGGCTATTGTCCGGATAAAAACTTAAGGAATGAAATTCAGGGAGTGGATTTTGTGGATTACAAGCATCCTGAATCTTGGGAATCTGCGAGCGAAATCCATCAGACAGTGAAAGATTCAATGGGTGTTTTGATGCCGTATTACGAAACAGAATCAAACGCAGGAAAAACGCCGAGTAAGTGGTTTGATGCGCTTTCCCTTTACAAGCCAGTGCTGATTCCCTTGCACCACCAATTCAAGCTTCCGTTTGAAAATTCCATTGGTTATCAAGTAGATTTTCAACAAGCGGCGCAAAATGATTTCAAAGCCATTCTCCAATTTGTTGACAATTGGCCTGAAAAAAAATCTGATGTGGAAGACAAAGCCTGCCTATTCGATCCGGTGCCGGTTCAAATGGAGATTATTATGCTTTTGAAGAAGCCTTCTTTTTCCTAAAATAAAGTTTGAAATAAGCAACTACTCCGGATAGAGGATTTCCTTCGAAAAGTGGGGCATCCTTCCAAGCCTTGTTCATAAAAAATAAACCAACCAAAAATAAGATCAAATTGGTGAACCACATTCCGGCAGGAACATCAACCAAATTTTCCTTGCTCCATTTTTCACCTGTGATGGAAAGCACATAGTAAATGATAAAAAATAGAATCGATACCAGAACTGGAATTCCAAGTCCGCCTTTCCGAATTAAGGCTCCCAAAGGCGCGCCAATCAGAAACATAACAAGGCAGGCCACCGATTGCGTGTATTTTCTAAAAATCTCCACTGTAAATACATCCGTATCCTTCATGCTTGCCTTAAAACGCTCCAGACCTGAAAATGAAAAACCCAGAATACTTTTAATTTGATTTACATGATTTTCGTGGATAAAAGGTGCTTTCTCATTCCGAAGCGAGGAAAACCTTTTCATCAGACTATCATTGGCAGCAGGCGACAAATCAAGCCCTTGGTTGCGTCTTCCATAGTAGTTGAAATAGGTCAAATAATTCGGCAGCAAAGACCTCCTCATTGTGGTGATATCTCGATTAATGGAATCAATGTCGGTGTGAAGTTCTTTCACATTGCGCATGATTTTGTTGGTGGAAAACAGCTGCATGTCGGTGCGGCTCATTTCAAATGAACTGAGGTTAAAAACCAACTTGCTGTACTTGAAATTATTCTGAGTGAATTCCTTTTCCTTTCCTGGCACTTTGGGTTCAACTTCGGAATAGTTTGCACCATTAAAGAGCTCCAGAACCAGATAGCGATCATCCCAGATGGTATACATTTTTCCAGAATCAGCGAGGGTGATACTGGTATTTCCCTTTTCCTGCTGGTGGTTGTAAATCATAATTTCACGCAAACCCGAACCTTCCGGATCTTTGTGATTGACTTTCACTGCAAACCCGGGAAGGCCATAATAGAAAGTCCCTTCCTTTAAATTAAAAGCCGCTTTTTTGGTCGTGATGTCATACAAAAGGCTGTAGCCTCTCAGATTTCCGTAAGGCACCACATAGTTGTTGAAGAAAAATGCGAGGACAGTGAGGAAACAAACGAAAATAAAAACTGGCTTAATGGCCCTGATCAGAGAAATTCCGGCACTTTTCATGGCC
>CANETC010000114.1 GCA_947441055.1 Cytophagaceae bacterium
CAAGTTTCGATTTTATTGAATTCAAAGTGCTGCGATTCAAATTCGCTTCGGAAACACGGAATACAAAGGCATCCCGCAAGGGATTTTCGCCCAAAAAATTGTAAAAATCTTCACCGGTTTCGCGGATGAATTTCTTTCCAGCATTCTCCTTGCTGGTGAAATAAACCTTTGGCTTTCCCGAAAGATCGCTTGCTGCGAAGCCGGATTTTCTAATAAAACTTCCAACCTTGTTGGCGTCTTCTGCAGACAATCCTTTTTCCAGATAAACCTGAATTTCAAAGTTCTCCTTTACAATCCGGTTTAAACTGTTTCCAGCCAATAGAAGCAGCCCAAAAACACCAAGGTTAAAAAGGGCCAGTCCGATGGTAAGCACAAGGCCTGTGGAAATCCGGGGACTAAAGGCATTTTTCATCGCTGCAAATAACCGCATTCCTCCCGAAAAACCATACAGGTCCAATTTGATGACTAATTCGGGTCAACATCGCAAATCCATTGGATGCCTCTGTGTTCTTTTTGCGATTCCATCCAGCGGATGTTTCCAATGATGACAGATTTTACAAATTGGAGTGAAGCAGTTTCTGGTACTTTAATGCTGATGTGAAAAATGTACTGGTTCCTGAGTCGGGCAATCACGGGTGTTTCCGGTCCAAAAACCATACTGGAACCCAAACTTTTTGTGATGGCCTTGGTAAAAGTTTCTGCCGCCAAAAGGGCATTTTTTTCTTCTGGGTGCCTGCTTGTTACGCGAATCATCCTGCTGAATGGCGGAAAATCAAAATCCTTGCGGTGCTGAATTTCCTCCTGATAAAAGCGGTGGTTTTCCCTTGCGGCCACCATCCTCAAAACCGGATGGGCTGGATTTCGGGTTTGGATGAGAACATGGCCCTGCACCTTTCTCCTTCCCGCCCTTCCTGCAATCTGACTCAGGAGCTGAAATGTCCTTTCGTTCGCCCTGAAATCCGGATAATGAAGGACCCTGTCGACATCAAACACAGCTACAAAAGTGACATTTTCAAAATCTAGGCCTTTGGTAACCATTTGGGTGCCAACCAGAATGTCGGTTTTTCCATTGGCCATTTCCAGCAAAATCTGATCGAAACTCTTCCGGGATTGGGTGGTATCCTGGTCCATTCGTGCTACCTGAATTCCGGGCAGAAGCTGAACCAGAGATTCCTCCAGTTTCTCGGTGCCATAGCCTTGCGATTTCATATTCACAGAACCACAGGCATGGCAAAAAGCGGGTACATCTGTTTTATGTCCGCAGTAATGACAGCTGAGGGAATATTTGGATTGATGGAGCGTGAGAGACACATCGCAGGACGGACAATAAGGCACCCATCCACAATCCTGACATTCCATGTAGGGCGCATATCCCCTTCGGTTCTGGAAAAGAATGGATTGATGTCCGGCCTCCTTTGCATGGCAAAACCCATCGAGCACATCTTCAGAAATATCAAGCCTAATCCGAAGGGTTTTGGCCGCAACTTTCATATCTGTGAACCGGATTTCTGGCATTTTGGAATCCCCGAATCGATTTTCGAGTAGAACCATTTCCCATTTCCCAGAACTTGCTTTGTAGTAGCTTTCGACGGAAGGAGTGGCAGAGCCCAAAAGCACATTCGCTCCATGCAGTCCTGCCAAAACAATGCCTGAGTCACGGCCATGGTATCTGGGCGCAGGTTCGGTTTGTTTGTAGGAAGCGTCATGTTCTTCATCGGCAATCAGGAGTCCCAAATTCCGAAAAGGAAGGAATACCGAAGATCGAACCCCGATGACCAGGTTCAGCCTTCCATTTCTAATCCCTTCCCAAACTTCCATTTTTTCTGGAAGCGAGGCCCGGCTGTGGTACACGCCCATGGCCTCTCCAAATACTTTTCGAAGCCTTGCTACAATTTGGACCGTGATGGCAATTTCTGGTAAAAGGAAAAGACACTGCTTGCCTTCGGCCAGGGTTTTTGAAATCAGGTTGATGTAAATTTCGGTTTTTCCGCTGCCGGTTACACCCATCAAAAGGCAGGTTTTTCCAGCCTCAAAAATCCCCTGAATTTTATCAAAGGCTTCGGACTGCTCCTCAGACAGAATGGGTTGTTCGGCTTGTTCAGGAATATAATTTCCAAAAGCCTGCACCTTTTGTTTTTCTAAAATGAAGATTCCCCTTTTGAGAAGTCTGGCAAGGATTTTTTTTCCGTTTTCATCCAGAGCAAGGTCCTCTCTGTCAATCTTCCAGCACTCTTTTTCTGATCCAACTGAAAATCTGGTTTTGTTGAGAAAGGAAAGCAGAAAGGCTTCTTCTTCAGGCTTTTTTTCAAGTTTCAGAAAGAGCTCATCCAAAGCTTCTTCTGACTGATGGGCCTCGGATAATGAAATGACGGCCTTGGTTCTGGGTTTGTAAACTTCAATCAGTTCATCAAAAACGAGAACCTTTCCCTCTGCCTGAAACAGTCGGATTTTTTTTAACCAGGAAGGGCCGGAACCCAATGTCTTCACAATCTCGGAAAGTGGAAGCTTCTTGACTTTTTTTAAAGTTTGAAACAACCAGGCTTCGGCTCCTGAGAAATCTTCTGCTTTACATTCAAAATCCGGGTGCAGTTGAACCTGAGATTCAGAACTCAGTCTATGTGCCGATGGCACTGCTGCCAGCAAAACTTCGCCAATGCTGCAACAATAATAAGCCGCAATCCACTCCAGAAATTTCATCCTGGTCGTGTCGAGATAAGGCTCTTTGTCAATTGTGTCGGCAGCGCTTCGGGGCTTATAGCCTTCGGGCTTTTCTACTCCGGTTTTCCATACGAATCCGGTGTAAAGTTTGGCTCCTTTGAGTGGAACAATCACCCTGCCTCCAGTTACTGGAGCATCATCCGCCGGAAATGCATAAGTAAGCGATTTTGGCAAGGCCAAGGGCAGCCAAACTTCAGCGAAAACTTCAACATTGTTTTCCTGATTCAATCCAAAATGGGGTTTAGTACATTGTGGATGAAGGCCCAAAGTTCAACTTGCTCGGTATCTTGAAGATTCATGCAATTGAAATGCCCCTTCGGACATTGATCAAAACCAATGCGCGAGCAAGGCCGGCAGGAAAGACCGCCAACTTGCATGCTAAAATTTGCAGTTTGATAGGGCCACATTCCGAATGCCGGCACCGTATTTCCCCAAATGCAAACCACTGGCTTTTTGAAAGCGGAAGCGATGTGCATGAGTCCGGTATCGTGGCTGATTACCAAAGATGCATTTTTCACCAGATGGGCAGATCCGCCGATGCTGAATTTTCCGCAGGCATTGAACACGGATTTTCCAAGGCGTTTTGCACCGGATTCGATTTTTTCCGCTTTTGAAATGTCTTCCCGACCACCGGCAATCAGGATTGGAACCGGTATTTTTGCTACTATTTCGATCCACTTCGCAACGGGCATTCGTTTGGTGGAATGGGTTCCCCCAATTGAAAAGACAACATATTGACCTGTTTGGATAAAAAGTGGAATTTCATCCACGCTTGGAATTTCACAGTCGCAGGGATAAAACTCAAGACCAAGAAAATCATTTTTAATTCCTAAAGGTTTGAGCACATCAAAATACCGGTCCACAACATGGCGGCCAGACATCCGGTTTTTCTTAAAAAGAACCAGAAGCGATTTGTTGAAATTCTCTTTTTGGTAGGCAAGTGTAGGCTTACCGAGCATGAGCGACAAAAATTTGCTACGAAGGCTGCTGTGTAAGTCTATCAGGAGGTCGAATTTTTCATTTTTTAATTCCCTCAACATTGGAGAAATGCTCCCTTCCAGTCCGTGAATTTTGTTTATGTGTGGGTTGAATTCCAGTAATCCGGTAAACTTTTTCTTGGTGAGAAAATGGATTTCAGCATCCGGAAAGCGCTTTCTCAGGCATCGTAATACCGGAGAACACAGCACAATGTCGCCAATGGAGGAAAACCGGATAACAAGAATTTTCAATTTACCTGGGCTGTCGTGATTTGATTTTTAATTTTTGCCGGAAGTGAATTTACAACCAGATTGTAGGAGTTGTCAATCCATTCAAAAAGCTCCTTACGGCTATAATCGCCCGGTATTTCAATGTTGTTCCAGTGCTTTTTGTTCATGTGATAACCTGGCCGTACGGCATTGTGCCTTTCCCTAAGTTCAATGGCCATTTCAGGGTCGCATTTCAAATTAATTCCGGTGGTATGGCAGATGTCGGTAAGCAAAAATATTTTTCCGCCAACCTTGAAGGCAAGTGTATTTTCATCGAAAGGAAATTCCTCGCTGCTGCCTGGTTTTGAAAGGCAGTAATTTCGGATTTCCTCCAGGTTCATCGAAGGCTGAGTTTGATAATAACCATTACAACCCCAATAAGAAACATCAGAATGCTGATTTTATTGATGGTATGCATTGCCTTGAGGTTGAAATTATTGGGTCTTTCCGGGTCATTTTTCCGAAAGAAGTAAGAGAACACTTCACCCATTCCTGATTTGCTCTTTTCCTGATTTTCCATATTAAACTCGTTGGAGGTTTTTGCAAATAAAACGCTTTTTAAGGCGAAGGACACGACTTGAAAACTCTTTCTTTGCAACATGTTTTTTAAAGATGGTCCATTCATGAAAATCAAGTTGTTTTTGGCTTTCCTCGGCCTTGGCTTTCTGCCGTTTTTTTCTTCCCGGCTTGAAGCCAGAATTTCAGCCACAGTAGATTATCTCTGTTTCCCGGGTGAAAATGGATCCGGCAGGCTGGTGCTTCTGTTTGGCATTGAAGGCAAATCTATGGTTTGGACAAAATCCCAGAATGGTCTTTTGTCAGGCAGGGCATCCTTTGCAGTTGGCATAAACGATTCAAGCAGGAATTTTTTTGCGGAGCGACTGGACTTCAATTTGCCGGAACTCAGAGATTCCTCTGCGATGGACAGAACTTTTTCTGCATGGAAGGTTATCGATCTTCCAGCGGGTTCATACAATGTGGAAATGTTGGTGTTTGATGCCTTTTCCTCAGACACAACGAAGGAGCGTATTTCATTTCAATTTCGATTGGAAGATGCCCGTGAAAAAGAAGTTTTCTCTGATTTTCTTTTCTTAGATCCTGCCTTTTTTAAGCCTTCAGAGCCTATTTTTAGTCAGAAGGCCGACGCTGTTCGGATGTCTGATTTTTATAGCAAACAGGATACCATACTTCGTTTTTATGCCGAGGCCCACGGTTTGCTTCGAAGGTTTCCGGAGGGAAGTCCTTTGGTAAGCAGAATCCGAATTCTGGATCAGGAGAGCAAAACAAGTCTGGATGATTTTGGAAAAATTTCCAGGACCAAATCCTCTGGCCGCATGGTTTGGGTGACGGACCTCAGCCTAAAGAATTTGCCATCCGGGAATTACACGCTGAGTTGGGATTTAATCGACACAGTTGGAAAATTTATTGCCAGGGCTTCCCGCAATTTTAAGCGCAGTAACCCGGGCTTGAATACGGTTTTCTCCAAACCTGGAATTGCCGGACTTGCGCCAGAATTACTCGGCGAATTGCAGGCAATTCCGGTAGAAGATTGCAGGCATTTGGTGGCAAGTTTGTTTCCAATTTCCCGTAGCTCCGACCAGCCTTCGATCGATTACCTGCGAAAAAAAGGAACTGAGATTGAACTTAGGAA
This sequence comes from Cytophagaceae bacterium, assembly GCA_947441055.1. GTDB lineage: Bacteria > Bacteroidota > Bacteroidia > Cytophagales > Flexibacteraceae > CAMDMI01. The sequence continues at coordinate 5,617 of CANETC010000114.1, forward strand.
TTTCCTTGTGGATTTCTGGGATAAAAAATCTGGCACCAATGGCCTTCGGGATTTTCGTGCATTCAAGAAAACCGTTGCAGAGGCAGATAGAAAATACAGTACCCAAACCATGAAAGCTTATCAAACAGAGCGGGGCAGGGTTTACATCCAATACGGAAAACCTGATATGGTTGAAAACGAGCAATCCGACAGGTTTAGAAAAGCCATGACCAACCTCAATACCATTCCATATGAAATCTGGTACTATTATAGTTTGGATGAGCCAATACGTCAGACCGATGTGATGTTTGTTTTTGTACAGCAAAATCGGGGCAACATCAACTACAAACTTTTGCATAGCTCTGGATTAGGGGAGGTCCGAAATTCTGAATGGCGAAAAGTTGTTGAGTCGAATTCTACTTACAATTTTGATCGCATGAATCCGGATGACAGAGGCGAAATTGGCAATCCCAAACAAGCTAGATAAATAGGACATTGATTTTTTTTCGGCTCCTTTCTTTTCTGCCATTCCCTTTGCTCTATGCCTTGAGCGACTTCCTTTTTTTGGTGGTTTATTATGGGTTTAGATATCGAAGAAATGTGGTTAAAAACAATCTGGAACTTTGTTTTCCAGAAAAAACAAAGCTTGAAATTCTTGCAATTGAAAAGGAATTTTTCCATCATCTCTGTGATGTAGTTGTTGAAACAATCAAGCTTTTGAGTATTTCTGAAAAAGAACTAAAGAACAGAATGCGACTTGAAAACCCGGAATTTGCCGATTCCATTATTTCAGCCGGAGGGTCGTATGTAGCGATGGGTACCCACATGGGAAATTGGGAGTGGGTGCTTGCGGGGAAAATCATTCATTTGGATGGAAAAATTGATTTTGTTTACAAACCCTTGCACAATGCGTTTTTCGAGAAACTGATGCTGAAAATCAGAACTCGTTTTGGCGGTTTTCCTGTGCCATCCCCTTCAATACTTCGACTTCAGGTTAGCCGCCGTGAAATTCCCAAAGGCATTGCGATGGCATCAGACCAAACACCGGGTCCTGATAATTCCGCTGTGATTCGTTTTATGGGTCGAGATACTTTATTTTTTAAAGGTCCGCCAAAAATCGCGTCAAAGCTCTCAATCCCGATTTTTTATGTTGGAGTTCGTAAGGAAGCCAGAGGTAAATATGTATTTTGGGTAGAGGAAATGGCGGATCCTGCTGCTGTTGGGGAAGAAAATATAATTCGCGATTTTGCGTCGAGACTGGAGCGTGATATCCGCAAACAACCCGCTTTATGGCTTTGGTCGCACAAGCGCTGGAAGCACAAAATCCCACAGTCCTGATTGTAATTTGCTCTTGAAAGCTTTGGCTTTGGACTCCTTATTGACAAAGTTTTTGAAATTTTTTATCGAGGAACTTCGAAAATTTCCGGCTCCGGACTTGGCTTGTCCATTGTGAAAAATGTAGTTACAAAGCTGGGAGGTACAGTGAGTTTGTGGTCTGAACCAGGTATTGAAACTGATTTTTCGATGTAAATTCCGAATGGAGAAAGGACATAAAAAAAGCCTCTGATTTCCCGGGCTTTTTGGTAGCGGAGCGTGTGCCGCCGAAGGCGCAGGGGGAATCGAACCCCCGTTCGCCAAGGCGAATATGAATCCTGCAGAATCATGGATTTGAGGAATCCAAGAATCCTTTTTCGCGCAGCAAAGATTTTAATTGGGATCTTCCAATTCCGGTTTTATAAAACTTTTCAAGGCACATAGCTTCTTTTTTATCGACACAAGGAAATGAATCAACCAATTGCCATGGTCTGAATCGAATTGTCCAGCCTTTTGTAGCGAGGTGGTTATGAGAAAGCAGCCTTTGGTCCAGATCAGAAGTGAATCCGACATACGATTTTTGGAAAGTTTCCGACCAAAGAATGTAAACCTGGAACACTGGCATAAAAAAACCCGGATATTTCCCAGGTTTCTAAGTAGCGGAGCCTGTGCCGCCGAAGGCGCAGGGGGAATCGAACCCCCGTTCGCCAAGGCGAATATGAATCCTGCGGTATTATGGATTTGAGGAATCCAAGAATCCTTTTTCGCGCAGCAAAGATTTTAATTGGGATCTTCCAGTTCCGGTTTTATAAAACTTTTCAAGGCACATAGCTTCTTTTTTATCGACACAAGGAAATGAAACAACCAATTGCCATGGTCTGAATCGAATTGTCCAGCCTTTTGTAGCGAGGTGGTTATGAGAAAGCAGCCTTTGGTCCAGATTAGAGGTGAATCCGACATACGATTTTTGGAAAGTCTCCGACCAAAGGATGTAAACCTGGAACACTGGCATAAAAAAACCCGGGTATTTCCCAGGTTTCTAAGTAGCGGAGGGGGGAATCGAACCCCCGACCTCAGGGTTATGAATCCTGCGCTCTAACCATCTGAGCTACCCCGCCTTTTATTTCGCTCCGCAAAAAACCAGTATTTTAGTTTCAATTGCAAATTCTGATAAATTAAATTTACTTTTGCGGCCCATTTTCGGGAATAGAAACAATATGGGAAAGTTTAAGTTTACCAATGAATTTGAGTTTCAGGCGTCTCCGAAGATCCTTTTTGAATTCATCAGCACGCCGATTGGCCTTACTCAGTGGTTTTGCGATAAAGCCACTTTCAATTCCAGTAACGCGTGGAATCTGATTTGGGACGAAGTCGATCACCCGGCCCATCTGACCCATAACAAGCCCCAGAAACTTGTTCGTTTTCAATTTGATTCTGCGGATGAAGAGGATCAATTGGATCCGGCGTATCTTCAATTTGAGATTGAAAAAAGTGAATTAACTCGTGTTGCCTTTTTACGGGTCACGGACTATTCGGCCATGAGCAACCGCCAAGAGCTTGAAGAACTCTGGCACGGCTTGATTGGCAATCTAAAAACGGTCATCAGGGAAAAGTAAATAAAACAGCCATGGTAAAGAAGTTGGATAAAATGGTGATGAAGGCTTTCCTTCCTCCGTTTTTCCTGACTCTTGTGGTGGTCGTTTTTATCCTGCTCACCCAGTTTATGCTCAAATATTTCGACGATTTTGTCGGAAAAAATTTAAGCGCAACTACTTATCTAGAATTACTGTTTTTCTTCAGCATTAATTCGGTTCCGCTCGCTTTGCCGATTTCGGTCATGATTTCCAGCATCATGACGTATGGCAATCTCAGCGAACACAATGAGCTAACGGCCATGAAAAGTGCCGGAATTTCTCTGATCAGGGCC
>CANETC010000115.1 GCA_947441055.1 Cytophagaceae bacterium
CTGAGATTCTGATTCTTCCTTTCGATTCCCACTCTTTTTCTGCACAAGGAAATGCACTGCTTTTGGGCCACGAACTCGATGATTATTTTTGGTCGGGAATCCTGAGTCCAGAAAAAATAAGGAACAAAAAACTACCTACTGAATACATCCGCTGGTGGGTAGGCGCCACATTTTTTCCGTATGCAGGACAGTTTTTCAGCCTGGCGGCCTGGAAAAAAACCAGTCCATTCAAACTCGAGGAAAATGGCTTTGCTCCCTCCGAGGAAAATTTCAGTTCTATTGGGAAGCAGTCAATGAATTTTCAGGCACAGGCTCGGTTCAAGGCCCATTTTACGGGGCATAATCCACACGACAGTCTGCAGTTTTCTGCGTTTGAATCAATTCTCTTTGAATGCTCAAAAAATGGAATTCAAGTTGTGTTTGTTTCTTATCCGCTTTCCGATGATTATAGAATTCTGGCTGAAATCTCGGGAATGGAAAATCAAATCCAATTGGCGTTTCAGAAAATCAAAAATCCTCCAATCTGGCTGGATTATGCATCATTTTTTAAGGAAAAGCCGGAATATTTCAGCGATGCAGACCACCTCAATAGAATTGGGGCGGAAATACTCAGCCGAAAGATCAAGACAAAGCTTGACAGCCTCAGGAAAACACCTGACGCAAGACCGCAAGCGATCTAATTTCCCCCATTCCTTCCAGCTGGGAGGCCGCATACCGAACCAAAGCATCGAGAATTTGCTGGCGAATCATCGCAGGAACTTTCAAAAGGCGAAAGTCTGCACCTGATTCAAAATAGGCTTCTGAAATGATTTGAAAATCAGGGTCAAGTCGAAGACTTGTTTGCAAAACATCTGTCCAGGATTCCGGTGAAATCCCCAGACTTGAAAAGGAATTCCAAACGAAACCAATGTGAGAAGATTCAAAACCAGTGGGCATTGAATCAAGGCCCAAAATCCAGTCATAGGCTGAAGAAAACAAAGGCTTATTTTCCTGGTTCTCACGCAGAACTTTACCGATGTATTCTGCAACAAAAATGGCCATCGCGGATTTTGCAGGATGCATGGGAATGGTAGAAAGAATCTTGGCAGGCCGAATTTCAGACAGACGGTTCAATTCTTTACGGCCATCGTGGTATTGAACAAGGTCCACAAGATTCAGCGCCTGAAACAAAGCGGGTGAAATCCTGGACTTAGACGACCGAACACCGTTAACCACAAAAGACTGAAGGCCAAACTCTTCCGTAAAAAACCGCGCAATCACAGACCTATCCCGATAACGAATGTAATTGAGTGAAATCGCACGGGTCTTGTAGAGCATTACGGAAAATAAATATTTGAAAGTATGAGACTAAAGCATGAATTTGCCCTGCAAACGAAAAACCAAAAGTAATACTGCCCTACTATGGAAAGCGAACTTGAACTATTAAATGAAATCCCCTCTCTTGATCTGGCTGATTTTACCAGTGGAGATGCGGCAAAAAAACAAAAATTCGTAGAAGAACTTGGCCGTGCTTACAATCAAATTGGCTTTGTTGCCATCCGCAACCACGGACTTTCTGACGAACTTACCGAAAAGCTTTATGCCACTGTTAAAAAGTTTTTCGAACAGACAGAGGAACTGAAGAAAAAATATGAAATCCCAGCCCTCGCAGGCCAAAGAGGATATATTGGAAAATATAAGGAACATGCAAAAGGAAGTTCCACAGGGGATTTGAAAGAATTCTGGCACACTGGCCAAATGGTGGATGATCCAAATGACCCAGCCCGACTTGAATACCCATCCAACATCGATTGTGAGGAGCTTCCCGAATTTAATGAACTTACCAAGGAAGCCTATAAAACCCTTGAGAATACCGGAAAAATAATGCTTCGGGCAATTGCGATTTATCTGGGCTTGGATGAATTTTATTTTGATGCAAAAGTTCACAACGGGAATAGCATCCTGAGGTCGATTCATTATTTTCCAATTGATAATCCAGATGCGCTGCCAAAGGATGCAGTGAGAGCCGGAGCACATGGCGACATCAACCTGATTACACTTTTGATGGGTGCATCGGCAGATGGTCTTCAGGTTTTAAGAAGGGATGGCGCCTGGATTCCCATTACCGCTTTGCCTGAGCAGATAGTTTGCAATGTTGGAGACATGATGGACAGACTTACAAACCACAAACTCAAGTCCACAATCCACCGCGTTGTGAATCCGCCAAGAGAAAAAATGGGTACATCCAGATATTCAATTCCATTTTTTATGCACCCAAGGTCTGAAATGGATTTAAGCTGTTTGGAATCCTGCATTGATGCAGACCATCCAAAAATTTACGAGGACATGACGGCAGGTGAATTTCTGGATGAACGCCTCCGTGAAATCGGCTTGAAAAAGTAACCAATCCGCCGACTGGCCTTTGGAAAATCGCGTACTCAATATTTTAGCTGGTGGTCCTCATAAAGAAACCAGTCACCGGGAAAAGATACGCCATTCCGTTTTCCTGAACGATGTACTTGTGCTGGCCCTCACTTCATTTGGTGGTCCGCAAGTACATCTTTCCATGTTTATGCAACGCCTTGTAGACAGACATAAATATTTAACATCGGCCGAACTTATAGAGCTAAATGCTTTATGCAGCATCCTTCCTGGCCCCACTTCCACCCAAACACTTACAGCCACAGCCTATAAAATTGGCGGCGCAAGGCTGGCATTTCTCACATTAATCATCTGGATTACGCCGGCTGTTTTTTTTATGACTGCTGCGGCACTGGCACTGATTCACCTTCAAGACAACGGATTTTCACTTCACTTCACTCGCTTTCTTCAACCCATAGCCGTGGGTTTTGTAACCCATGCAGCTTTTAGACTTGCATCCTTTACGATAAAAAGCAATGCGGGCTTGGCGCTGATGCTCAGCATAATTCCGGTTTCCTATTATTTTCCATCTCCCTGGCTTACACCATTTTTAATTTTAACCGGTGGGGCACTTACAGCCATTCGGTATAAAAACGTTCAAAAAACAGAGGCAGAGAAAACCTTCGATTTTCATTGGATCAACATCTTTCTTTTCTTCGGAATTTTAATTGGAGCCGCTCTTCTTGGGCAGTTTACAGGATGGAAACCCTTCCGCATTTTCGAGAATTTCTATCGAAATGGCACTATGATTTTTGGCGGTGGGCAGTCGCTCATTCCACTCATGTTTAATGAGTTTGTCAGTTTTAAACACTACCTGAGCAAAGAAGAATTTCTTTCAGGCTATGCCATTGTACAGGCCTTACCGGGTCCCGTTTTCGCTTTTTGCAGCTATCTGGGAACTTTTGCCATGCGAAGTGAAGGAATTTTATTTCAACTTTTGGGTTCCGTGGCGTCCTCTGCGGGAATTTTTCTTCCCGGGACTTTGCTCATCTTTTTTGTTTACGGGATTTGGGCACAGTTAAAACAATACAGAGTAGTAAGGGCTTCTCTTGAAGGAATCAATGCCGTAAGTTGTGGCTTGGTGGCCGCTGCTGCGCTAGTGTTGATAAAACCAATGGAATTGGAAACCAGCAACATCCTTCTCATGATTGGGACCTTTCTCACTTTATACTTTACAAAGGTGCCGAGCTATGCAATTGTAGCAAGCGGACTTCTTGCAGGCTTTCTCCTTGATATTTTTCCGATATGATTTTAGTCCTTTCATTCGGTGGAAGAAGGATAGTTTCTAAATTACCCCCAAAAGCAAATCGAAATGGAATTCGGATCTGGAAATTTTAGTCAAATAAAAAAAGCAGCTGTTCTGGGCTCTGGTGTAATGGGTAGCCGAATTGCATGCCACCTTGCCAATGCAGGTCTGCCTGTAATTTTACTGGACATCCCAGCACCGGATTCTGAAGGCAAAAACAAGACCGAACGGAATAAGATTGTAAATGATGCACTTAAGGCCGCAATTGCTTCCAAACCGAGTCCGCTTTTCTTGTCCTCACTTGCCTCCAAAATCCAAACTGGCAACCTTGCCGACAACCTAGAATTACTGGCCGATTGTGATTGGATTATTGAAGCGGTAGTAGAAAATCTGAACATCAAAATTGAGCTTTATTCAAGAGTAGAAACTGTGCGGAAACCGGGCAGCATTATTAGCTCGAATACTTCCGGAATTCCACTAAAATACCTTTCGAATGGCAGGTCAGATGATTTTAGGAAAAATTTCTGTGGCACGCATTTTTTCAATCCACCCAGATACCTTCCCCTGCTGGAAATTATTCCGGGACCAGAAACCAATCCGGATTTATTGGCCTTTTTAGAGGATTTCGGATCCCGAATTTTGGGTAAAACAACGGTCTTATGCAAAGACACACCGGCCTTCATCGCAAATCGGATTGGTGTTTTTTCAATGCTCGATATTGTAAAGGTTGCAACAAAACTTGGTTTCGGTGTTGAAGAAGTTGACAAGTTAAGCGGTCCTGTTATTGGCCATCCCAAATCGGCAACCTTCCGCACAGCAGATGTTGTAGGACTTGACACCCTGGTAAAAGTTGCGGATGGACTCAATACAGCCCTTGGCAACCAGGAACTTGAGATTCCGGACAGCATCCGAAAAATGGTTCAAAACAATTGGCTTGGGGACAAGTCGGGCCAGGGATTTTACAAGAAGCAAACCTTAGATAACGGTCGTAAAGAATTCCATTCGCTTAACCTGAGCACAATGGAATATGAAGCGCCAAAAAAGGTCCGATTTGAAACACTTGAAACTGCGAAAAATGCAGAAAGATTAAAGGACCGCTGGAAAATTCTGATTTCAGGCAAGGATTCTTCAGCAACCTTTTACCGGGAAATGCTAGGAAATCTGTTCTGGTATTCAGCCTCATGTTTGCCTGAAATTTCAGATGAGATTTCCCGGATTGATGATGCACTCGAAGCTGGTTTTGGCTGGGAAATGGGCCCATTTGCAACCTGGCAAGAAATTGGCTTTCACACTGGCATTGAACTAATCCAACAAGCAAACCGACAAATTCCTTTCTGGCTGGAAAAACTGGCTGAGGAAAAAGAACCAGCATTTTTCAGAACTCAATCTGGAGAAAAAGAAGAATGGAGTCCAAATACACTCAGCTACCAAAAGAAAAGAAGCAATCCTGGTTTACTTATTCTGGATGAGTTAAGAATCAAAAAACCTGTTTTTTCGAATTCAGGAGCTACCCTTCATGACCTTGGAGATGGCATAGTGTGTTTAGAATTTCACACCAAAATGAACACCTTAGGTTCAGAGGTAATCGATGGCCTTAACAAATCATTTGACCTTGCAGAACAAAATTTCCGAGGCCTTGTACTTGGAAACCAAGGGGCCAACTTTTCTGCAGGTGCCAATCTCGGATTGGTTTTCATGTATGCCATGGAGCAGGAGTTTGATGAAATTGATTTCATGATTCGGCACTTCCAAAACACCGTTATGCGAGTGCGATACTCTGGAATTCCAGTAGTTGTGGCGCCACATGGATTGAGTTTGGGTGGTGGTTGCGAAATCATACTTCACGCAGATGCAGTTCAAGCAGCAGCAGAAACTTATACAGGACTGGTAGAAGTTGGAGTTGGACTCATTCCGGGAGGCGGTGGCACAAAAGAAATGGCAAGACGCGTTTCGCAAAGTTTTCAAGCAGGAGACCCTGAACTTAACCGGCTACAAAACACTTTCATGAACATTGCTACAGCCAAAGTAAGTGAATCTGCCATGCAGGCCTTTGAAATGGGTATTTTAAGAAAAGGCGACAGAATTTCGATGAACAAAAGGCTGCAAATTCACGATGCCAAGAATCTTGCAATTGCTTTGGCTGAAAATGGTTACTGTCAGCCAGTTAGAACGAAGGACATTCGAGTAGAAGGAAAATCCGGAATGGCGACCATTCAGGCAGGCATTCATGCTATGCACCTTGCAGGAAAAATTTCCGACCACGACAAAAAAGTTGTGGAGAAACTAAATTATGTAATTAATGGCGGGGATTTGAGTTATCCGCAAAATGTGAGCGAACAGTACCTGCTTGACCTTGAAAGGGAAGCATTTTTATCCCTTACCGGTGAGAGAAAAACACTGGAAAGAATCCAAGGTCTTTTGACCGGGGGCAAAATCGTTAGGAACTAAAGGGATTTTCGAAAGCTTGCTTTGACCTGCGTGAGCGGCTATACATAAGCCGGACATGCAGCCTTCTAGCCCTGAAGATATTGAGACCTACCTGAACCAGAAGTATCCCGCCGGCAATGATCATCAAAGTCATCAATGACCTATAATCATTTAGGAATAGGAAGAAGGTATAAATTGCATGAAAGAGCGTCGCCAGAAACAAACTCCTCATTCTAAGGCCCATGGAACTAAGATCATCCGTGTCAAGACCATATTTACTCATTCCTGCAAAATAGCCCATTACGACCGCAAGACAAATTGAAACCGGAATGTTGATTAGCATTCTCCAGGTATCCACATAATTGTCTTGCATAAAGATGTGAATAATGTTTTCCATGGTAGTAAAACCCATGGCAATCATGATGGTCACAAAAATTCCGGCCAAAGGCTCGTCAAATTCTTTGCGTCGGTAGGCATATGCGGCAATTACAAGATACTTACAAAACTCATCTACAAATCCAGCGAAGAATGCGTAGCTTAAGTTTGTAAATAAAATATTGCTTACAGCACTATAGTCGCCAGTTTCAGGCTTAAAGCCAAGCTGTTCAGCAACAAATTTTACCATAAAAGAAAAAACGACCGTCAGAAGGGAAATCAGAAATGCGACAATTAGAACCGTAGCATCCTTAGAATTAAGCTTGCTCCTGAAAGTAAAAGCAAAATAAATTGCCAACAGAGGAGGAATGATTACAGCTAATACGTTTAACATGCTCTTTAACAACGAAAGTCAAACCCTAAATTAAGTTTCATAGTGGCATGGTAGTTTTTTGAAATTGAACTCCTAAAGTGGAGAGCTCTTCCAAAACAGGCTTATAAACTTCAGAATTAAGAGGCAAAGCTAATCCTTTTTGTGAGATAGCACCTTTTAACAACAATTTTGAAACAATTCCCAATGGAAACCCGACTGTTTTTGCCATTGCTGTATGTAGAGAATCTTCACCCATCACTCTAAAAGATGCAAAAGTCCTTTGTTTCTCACCATTTTTATCAAAAAAATAAAAATCATGAAGCATAACAACCAAGTCCTTGTCCTTGGCTCCCAATGGCCAACAATCCACAATCAGGTCAAGGAGAAAATCTGCAGGCTTGCCCTTCGACCTTTTCAACATTCTAGTTTCAGAACCATCTTGAAACATTTCTAGCACATCACTTGCTATATTTTCGCGACCTACAAATTTCCTGAATGCCGCTTTGGAGTCAGAAGAAGGGAAAAAAGTTCTTAAAAAATCATCATAACTTGAGCCTTCGGGATAGGCCAATTCAACCAATTCATCTGTCATTCCTGAACGGACAAAAACATCCCATCTAGCAGAAAAGCCAGGTTTCCTTAAAGTTCCTCTTTTTAAATCCTGGATTCCTTGAAGCCCATAAACCTTTTGGTATGGCACAGAATCCCTGTTTGGATAGGCTTCGAATTCACCCCAACCGGGGATTGAAATGGTTTCAGTCTCTGAAAAAAGCCTCTGGTATGGCAGAAAGGACTCTCGCCCATTTTCCAGATACAAACCCCCAGTTTTACCTGCCAGAACCACATTTCGTGGATTCCAGGAAATCTTATACCGGAATGGATTGTCGTCAAATTCATCTGCAACAAGTCCACCACAATAGGAATGAAATCTTTCAATTCTTCCACCGGCTTCTTGAATTTCCTCGATCATTTCCATGGCAGACATATGGTCAATTCCTGGATCTAGACCGCATTCGTTGAAAAAAACCAGACCTGAATCTTTCACATCTTCTGCCAATAGCCGCATTTCATCCGACTCATAGGAGGCCGTAATCAAATTTGCTTTTGCCAGCAGGCAGGCTTTTGCAACCTGAGGATGAATGGGTGGCGGCAGAAGAGAAATAACAATTTTATGCCCCTGAATAATTTTCAGAAAATCCTCTGGCCCATTTCCTTCAAACTTCATGGAATCTGCAAAATGCAAACCAGCTGTCCTGATAGCCAGGTTTTGAGGATCCGCATCGGCAACAGAAAACCTGAATTTCTCGAGTGAAGCAAGTTTATCTAGGTAGGTAAGAAGACTCACTGAACTTCTGCCTGCACCTAAAATCAGGATAGGATTCATCGCTGTTATAAAATGAAGTTGCTATTTCATCACAATTTTTAAAAAATAGAAATCGAATGTGTGTTTTTGTGATGGAAAATTCACTTTGAACTAATTTGCACAAAAATTTAAAGGTCAAATGAAGATTGCTGTTGTTGGAGCCACGGGTTTGGTGGGCACTGAAATGCTGAATGTGCTTTCATTATCTGTTCTAAAGAACTGCGATATTATGGCTGTTGCATCCGAAAATTCACGTGGAAAATCCATAAACTTCGGCGCCAAAAAGATTGAAGTTTGCGGCATGCAGGAATGCCTGGATTCCAAACCAGATTTTGCCATTTTTTCTGCTGGTGGCAACACATCGATTGAATGGGCTCCGAAATTTGCGGCAGTCGGCACTACTGTTGTGGACAATTCCTCAGCCTGGCGGATGGACC
>CANETC010000116.1 GCA_947441055.1 Cytophagaceae bacterium
TGTCCATCAGCAGCGGGATTGATTTTCAGCACAGCTGCGGTAACAGGCGCCACTTCCTATTCATGGGCTGTTCCAAGCGGAGCCATCATCACAGCGGGAACGGGCACCAGTTCCATTACAGTAAAGTGGGGTACGGTCGCTGGATCTGTCAGCGTAAAATCAACGAATGCCTGCGGAACCAACTCCACAGCTAGAACCCTTGCAGTTGCCCTTGCTGCTTGCCGCGTAGGAGAGGAGCAAGCAGAAGAAGCCAGTGTGCTGGTTTATCCAAACCCTGGCAAAGACATCTTCAATGTCCGCACAGCAGGATTGGAAGGCAGTCAACTACGCGTTACCGACATTTTGGGCCGCGAAATTCTGAGTAAAGAAATCCAGATGAACGAAACCCAAGTTGACCTCAGTCACATGCCATTTGGAACCTATCTGTTCCGCATCGATGGCAGCAACTTTAACAAGGTGCTGAAGGTGGTGAGGGAGTAAAATATTTGAAGAATTCTCAAATAGTCGATTTAAAATTTGATTTCAGTGGAATATTCAGGCTTCGATGGGGCCTGAATTTTTTTTTGAATGGTATTAATAAAATTGTTTTCAATGGATTGAACCCCCATTTTTAATTATGGAAAGCAAAAAGACAATTTTGTATGTTGATACATCTGTGATAGGAGGGTATTATGATGAAGAGTTTTCGTCGGAGACGAGGCATCTTTTGGACAACCTTTTCGAAGCAAACTTTTTCATTATGTTTTCATCTGTTACTGAGGATGAGTTGTTAAATGCGCCAAATCAAGTTCAGCAATTATTGAGTAAAATTCCAGATGAGTTAAAAATTCGCGTGGAGCTCAGCAGAGAAGCCGTCCAACTTGCAGACGCATATATTTCTGCAAAAGTTGTTGGGAAAACCAGTCGGGAAGATTGCCTCCACATTGCATTGGCCACCATATACAATGCCGATGTTTTGGTAAGCTGGAATTTTAAACACATTGTGAATATCTTCAGAATCAAAGGTTATAATAGTGTAAATTTGAAACTTGGATATAAGGCCATCGATATTCGTTCACTAAAAGAATTAATCAATTATGAAGAACAATAAAAAAGGTGATTCCAATTCAGAAGGATTCAAAGCGGTGAACTACATGCGGGAAGTACGCGACCGGATATCAAAAGACATTCAGGATATGAGTTTTGAAGAGATTATGGCGTATTTCAAGAAGCGAAGAATGGATGCTTCAAAAGGTAATGTCTGATTGATCAATCCAGCTTATGAAAGCCATTTTTTAAGTTTTTCCCGAAGTTCAGGAGTGCTGATTACTTCTTTTGATTTAGACTGTGCGAGTCCGCTTTCAATTTTGGAGAGCAATATAATTCTGTCGAGCAAGTCCTCCAGACTAAAATGGTCGGGCATTTGCTGTACCAGTTCTTTCAGCGATTCTTTTGTCATGATTTAAAAATACAACAAATGAAAAATTCTTTCAACATGAAAAAATCAGTAACCATGTTTTCTGGGTCGCCAGAAATATCCTTATGTGGTAGGAAGATTCCGTATTCGACGCAAGATTACTGCCACGATTGGGCGTGCGTGGTTTTATAAATACAACTGGTTTGAGCGTTCCGTTTGGCACAATTTTATTCTGAAGTGCCAAACCACAGAAATATCATCCCGAAATTTTAAAATTATGAATTGAGAAATTCGGTAATTTTGATTTGGAGAAATGACCAATGGCAAGGATTCAAATCAACCATTAAATCGAAATCAACATGAAAGTAATTCTTGAAATTCCGGACAATGAGGCTGTTTTTGGAATGAAGGTTCTAAAAAGCCTTTCTTTTATTAATAATGCAAAACCATTAAGCCCAGCAGCCATTGGGCTTTGGGAAGATTTGAAGCAAGCGGCTTCGGAAGTACGCTTGCACAAAGAGGGTAAAATCCAGTTAAAGACCGCCCAGCAGTTACTGGATGAGCTATAAGTAAACCAGCTGCTCCCCAACAACCTGCTCATAACAACGATTAACCCAGAATAAAATTCTCACATGTCATAAATCCGGCCGCTATTAGTAACAGACACCTTTCCGGCGTGGGGAGGAAGAAAATTCGCGGAGGAGCTGTAGTCCTAGCGGAGGCCGATCGAATTTTCTTGATTTTTTGTTTCTTTTTCATCAAGGAAAAAGAAAATAATGACTTGCAGCTACGATTATTGTTTTCGGATCGACGCTGTAAAGCCAGTATTAATATATAAACAATTGATTTTCAATTGGCTAATTTTTAGTTGTATAAAAGATATTTCCGACCAGTCGATTTGAAAAAGAATTGAAACGGCTGGTTAAAAAATTTCCATCCTTAAAAGCCGAATTTCAAATGCTAATCGAACAATTAGCTCAAGCCCCTAATTCAGGAAGTTTTATTGGAAATGATTGTTATAAAGTAAGATTGGCAATAAGCAGTAAATGTAAGGGCAAAAGAGGTGGTGCCAGGGTGATAACCTATCTATTTGTCAAAACAGAATCCATCTACCTATTATCCATTTACGACAAAAGTGAAAAGGAAGGCTTGAAGCCAAATGAATTGAAGGAAATGGTGGATAGTTTGGATCTTGGTCGCTAATGCACAGACCTTTTGAATCATCTACAACTTTTTTCAAAAAAATAAAATGTTGTAGACAATCATCTACAAGAAAAAAAATGACTTTTAAAGTTGTAGATAAAAATCTACAAGATTTAAAACGAAATAAGAAGTTGTAGAGGAATTTTCTCAATGGCAGAAGCCAATTGTCCTCGATAAGCTAACCAACAATTTCAGCTAGCTGGCCAATTACTGCTTAATGACCTTAAAGGACTTCAGCTCTTTGTTGTCAGATAAAACCTGTAAAGTATAGGCTGCCATTGGCTGATTGGCCATCGGAATGAGTGTTTCTGCACTGGATAATTCTCCCTGAAGTACTGCTACACCTCGCAGGTCGATGAGTTTCCAGTTTCCTTTTTCCAACTTTTCCCCGCTGATGCGAAGGTTTAATTCTTTCACAGTTGGATTGGGGAAAACCTCGCATTTAATCAGGGCAGAAACTGGATTTTTTACCTCGGTTACAACCAACTCGTAAGGCTGTTGTACCCCTTGATTCACCGATCCGTTGTTGCCAGTTTGTTGTGTATAAAATACTTGACCCACTGAATAAGATACTGAACCACCTGTACCGTTTGCATTGCCTCCTGAGGTATGAATTCCCTGTTGAGCAAATGCAGAAATTCCTGAAAACGCGATAAAAGCAGATGCGATGATGAATGTCTTTTTCATTGGGATTGATTTTGATTCGCAAGATTATGCTCCATCTGCTTATTTCCAAACTTTATTGGAGAGAATAAGCCTTTTAACGACAATTAATCTTGTCTTATTTCTTCTGACTTTTTTTTGACTTGGTTTTTTGTTTGACCTTTCCCGCCTGGGCAAGACCAATTCCCAATTCGTTTTTGGCTTGTTCGATTAAGTCCTTCCAGTCGGCTTTTGGCTTTTCCGAAAGGGCAAGCGACATCTGGTAATCGTCGCGGTTGATGCTTAAATGGGTAATCGGCTTTCCAAGGAATTCTTCAATTTCTTCCAGCTGCGGTTTTTCTTCGGTGGCACAAAAGGAAATGGCAAAGCCTTTTTCCATTCCCCGACCTGTTCGTCCAACGCGGTGAACATAATTTTCAGCCTCATCTGGCAAATCATAATTCACCACATAACGCACCCCAGGAATGTCGATTCCCCTGGCACTCACATCGGTGGCAATGAGTACCGCGGCAGTAGAATTCCTGAATTTCTCGAGCACTTCCATTCGCTCTGCCTGATCTCTTCCTCCATGAATGATTCCAGCCTCAATTCCCACCCGGGCCATGGCAGCCTGCACGCGTTCTGCCCGGACTTTGGTTCGAACAAAAACCAGAATGCGTTCCTCTGCCTGTTCTTTAATCAATCGCTCTAGAAAAAAACGCTTGTCGTCCATTTCTATAAAGGCAACCTGGTGGTTTACATTTTTAGAAACCCTGTCCTTAGGCGAAATCTGAATGCGAATGGCATTTCGAACGAGCGAATAAGCCAAATCCTTGATTTCCTCATTGATTGTGGCAGAGAAGAACAGGGTTTGCCGTCTTCCTGGTATGTGTTTTATGGCATCCCGAATGTCGCGGATAAAACCTGTCGCCAGCATTTGATCTGCCTCGTCCAAAACCAGAATTTCAACCACCGAAAGGTCCAGAAAACCCTGGTTACGAAGGTCAAACATTCGGCCCGGTGTTGAAATGAGCACATCCACGCCTTTGTTCAGTCCGCTGGTTTGTGGGTTCTGGTCAACGCCGCCGTAGGTACTAACGATTTTTAAACCTGTATGAGCACCGAATTTTTTGAAAACACTTTCGATTTGGTAGGCAAGTTCTCGCGTGGGTACCATCACCAAGCACCGCACCTGAGAAGGTTCCGCCCTTCTGCCACTTGAAAGCAGTCTTTCCATCACCGGAATTGCAAATGCCGCCGTTTTACCGGTACCGGTTTGGGCAACGGCCAGCACATCTTCACCTTTCAGAATACTGGGAATAGCCTTGAACTGAATGTCCGTTGGCTTGATAAAGCCATGTTCTTCAAGGCTTTTCTTTATAGAATCTGAAATGTGGTAGCGTGAAAAGTGCATGTTGTTTGCCTTTAGGCAGAGAAAAGAATAGGAGCAAGTTCGTCAAAATGCCCGATGATTCTGTCAGTGAATTCTGCCAATGTTTGAACTGGGAATGTGGAAGTGATTCCGATGGAAGGGCAGGAGGCCGCTTTTGCAGCCTTGAGTCCGGTTGGAGAATCCTCAATAACCAGACATTCGCTTGCCTGAAAACCGAGCATGGCCGAGGCTTTCAGGTAAATTTCGGGTGCAGGCTTGGGTTTTTCTACCAAACCAGCATGAAGAATCGCCTCAAAGTATTTTCGAATTCCACCATTGTCGAGGGCGAAATTCACATTTTCGATTGGGGCATTGCTGGCAACTCCAATCTTTAAATTGTTTGTATGAAGTTTTTCAAGAAAGGGGAGTAGTCCTTCTGCAAGCGCAAAATGAGGCGTGTACATGTCGCGGTAAAGGGCTTCTTTTTCCTGCGACCATTTTTCAACCTGGGTTTCGCTGGTGTCAGGATAAGCGTCCAGGATGATTTCCCGATTCGTTTTTCCAAAGATTCTGGAATAGGCTTCTTCTTCTCTAAGGTCAATCCCAATCATCTGGGCAAATTCCAGCCAGGCCTTCAGATGCCAATCGTTGTTGTCCAGGATTACCCCGTCCATATCAAAAATGACGGCTTTGATGTTTTTCATTTAGGCAGTTTTTTGTTTTTTAAAACCACCGGCAATGGCCATGCTGGTATCAAAGAAAACCATCCTTGCGGCTGAATTTCGGTCAATGTGCACCCAGGCTTTGTTCATTTCTTCCATCATCGTGGCCACAATTTCCTGGTTCAGAATTCGGCCAAGGTTGCCGAGGTCGACTTTCTCCTGATCCTGAATTTGTAGAATTTCTCCGCCCATGCCGGAAAGGACAAATGCCTTTCTTGTTTTTTCCAGGCTGTATTTTAAAAATGTCTTTTGAAGTTCCCGGCCCAGTTCATGGAAATGCTCGGAAAGGACAATCATTCCAGCGCTGTCTTCTTTGTAACAAGCGCGTTGCCAATCCATATAGAATTTGTGGTAATCGTCTTCTTTCTCATTTAAAAGGGAAAATGCCAATGGCAATGATCCTTCCGCGAGTGAGGCCGCCATCTGGAGCCGCATTTCAGATTCTCCCGTTTTTTGAGAAAGGAATTGAATCATCTGGGCTTCCGAGGGAACCGGAATTGTAATTCGCTGGACCCTTGAAATGATGGTGGGAAGCAGGCTCTCAGGCTGGTCGCTTACCAGAAGAAAAACGGTGAACTCCGGCGGCTCCTCCAGTAATTTCAGAAATGAATTGGCGCCCTCGCTTCGCATGGTTTCGGGCAGCCATATGATTTGAATTTTGTATTTGGCTTCAAATGCTTTGAGTTGAAGTCCTTGCATGGTTTCCCGGACAGCCCGGATGTTGATCAAAGGCGCCCTGTTTTCATAAGTGGCCAGATCGGCCCAGTCATGCAGGGTACCAAAAGGGGTTTCTCCCAAAAATTCCCTGAACATCGGAATACTGGCATTCAATTCGTCTGAGTCTATTTTCTTCGACTTGGCCAGCGGAAAAAGATAGTGAAAGTCTGGGTGAATAAATTTTTGACTCTTGCTGCAGGAAATACAGCTTCCGCAACTGTCTGATTCGGAACGGTTCTCGCAGTTCAGGTACTGGGCATAGGCCAGTGCAAGCATCAGTCCAAATCCGCCTTCACTTCCGGCAAAAAGCTGGGCGTGTGCAACTTGACCTGCATTTGCGGCTTGTATCAGCCGGCCTTTTAAGGCTTCATAACCTGGAATTGCCGAGAATTTCATGCCTTGCAAAGTAAAGTATAAAATCCTGTTTCCTCAGGTTGGCGTTTCGACTTTCGGCCTTGTTTTTATTCCAGTAATGTTGAATCCCCAGTGGTTTTGGTCACTGAGTTTTTTATTGTAAAAACCCTGCTCATCAAACCAATCCATGACTTCTTCAACAGAGTGTTCCCAGCGAAATTCCGGGGTAAACCAATCCAGTACTTCAACCCACAATTCGCTGGATTTCTGTGTGTTTCCTCTGATTTTTTTGGCTGTCAGAGCAGGGAGGAAAATGAAAATTCGAAGAAAAGGACCTTGAAGCCAGCCCGGCATGGAGGATGTGAATTTGCGGATCTGGTTAAACAACTGGTGGATGATTTCTTTTCGTTTGCGGTAAACCCAGATGCTGATTCTTCCGCCGGGTTTTACAAATGCGGCTAGGTGGCCAAATGAGTTCTTTGTATTTCGGGTATGAATCAAAACCCCGGAACTTTGAATCAGGTCGAAAATTCCTTTTTCAAAAGGTGGAAATTCCACATCGCCCTGAACAAAATGGCATAGGGGGTTTTCGTTTATTTTGGCAGCACGGATAATGCTTTTGCTGAAATCCATTGCCACAATTTCGATTTGATTTTTCGCAAGTTCCATCGCCAGATGGCCGTTTCCACAACCAGCATCGAGCAACAGTTTGCCTTGAAGCGAGAAAATGCTTTCGTCGGTTTCAGTGAGAAAACGCTGAAGCTGCGCATGAATGTCGAGTTCCCAGGTTTTGCCTTTTTCGTAATCATGGCTGGCCCACTCTTCGGAAAAGCTTGCCCTTGTTTTGCGGTTTTTCTTTTCAGCCTCGGCAATGATTTCCCCAAACTGGCTGATGGACCGAGCTTTCCGATCACTGAAATCCGGTGAATGGCTTTTCAGAAAATCCTCGTGTTCGAACATTGCGTCTGGCAACATTCTAGGAACCCCCTCCAGTATTGGAAAACAAGGTCCGGCTTTGCTTAGCAAGATTCCGTCCCGAATTTCCTCACCAGTTTGCGTACCGATATATTTCAGTGACAGCGAACTTCCAGATAAAGGACAGCGAAGAATGGAAAGCAGACTTGATTGCATAATCTAAATTGAAGAATCGTTAAACCAAGCTGGTTTTACATTCAGGGCATCAAGGGATTACGGCCGGCAGCATAAAGCAGACTTACCCTTTCTTTCTGGAGTTTTGTTTCCATGGAAATCAGTTTAATCCGCGCTTCAATCAATTTTGATTCTCTGGAATTTATGAGAAAAAGACTGCTTTCTCCGATGTCGAATTTGCGGATTTCGGCCTCCAGAAGTTTCTCATAGTTTTCTACCATCAGTTTTTGGACCTCCAGATTCTTTAATATTGTATTGATTTTATTTCCTGATAATTGAATGTCATTCATCACCGACCGGGTGGCATTGTCCTGCTCCAGTTTGTTTTGCAGAATTTTGGTCTTCATCAAACCCAGCTTGCCTCTTTCTTTTCGCAGAAATAGTGGGAAGGAAAAATCGAATCCAATCTTATGGTTCCTATTTACGGGCGAATCATACCAAAGCGCAGGGTTTGGCGCTGAAAGCCATGCTAAATTCATGTTCAGCGCTGGCTTCAACATTTCTGCCGTAAGTTTTCGGTCGAGTTCCAACAGTCTTGTTTTTACTTGAAACTTCCTGATTTCTGGATGGTTGTTTTTAGCACTGTCTACCCAACTTGTAATTTCGGTTTCATTTGGGATTTTTCGCCAGGTTTCTGGAATTGCGGGTTTGGCTTCTGAAAGCAAATCCAGAGGGCTGCCATCATCTGACCATAAATAAGATGAAATCACAATTTTGGAATTGCGCTCATCCTGTTCGGCCTGATTTAATAGAATCACTCTGTCCTGTAAAAACAAAAAGGCTTCCAATGAATCGATGTTAGGCAATTCTCCAATTTGGATTCGACTTAAAACAGCATCGTATCGGGTATTGGCAAGTTTAATTGCAAGCCTTGCGTTTTGAAGTTGTTTAAAGGCGGCATACCATTCCCAGTAATCCTTGGCTGCTGAAAATAGAATTTTGTTCACTGTTTTTTGAATCTCTGCGGCCGCCATGTTTTGGGCTTCCTTGGCTTGCTTAAGCCCATTTCTCCTTGAATCTGTCAAA
>CANETC010000117.1 GCA_947441055.1 Cytophagaceae bacterium
GCATCATCCACATTGTCGGCGCTTAGCATAGATTTGATTTTACGAACAAATTCTTCAACAGAACCAGTTCCTGAAGCTTTGCCGATTGTAAGCATACGCTCTACAGAAAAGGTGATTACCATTAAGAAGAATGACATCAGGAACGGTACAATGATTCCTCCTTTGTACACGGTGCCGAGCCACTTCCCGATTCCCTCTTCAATTGGGTGGTTATTGATGTCGCCACCTTGAAAATTACCGGGGCTACCCAAAACATAAAGATAAAATACCCAGGCAAAAATGAAGATGATCAACATTGTGATGCCAGCGAAAAAAGATTTGGCCTTGCTGGCCGGTGCTGATTGGTTAGGCGATGCTACAGAAGCCATTGCTTTGTCGGTTGGATAAAATTTACTGAATGAATTTTGTCGTTTTCGTAATTCGAGGGGCAATAATAGGAATTATTTCTTTTGCATGAGAAGGGTATTACTGCAAAATAATTTTAAGGAAACAAAAAGGCAAAATTTGGCCGGTTTTCAACTCTTGTCAAATTTTGAATTGACCGAAAATTTCTATCCCATTCAAAAAAAATCTGTTCCTGAAATTTTCCTTTTTACAAGGGACAATTGCAGTAGCAAAGCCGCAGTATTGCGGTCCGACATTTTTAGAATTTAAACAGAGATGGTAAAAGCCAAAGAAGCTTTAACCATCCTACTGGCTAAACATCTCCTTCATCTTTTCAAAAAAGCCTTTTTCGGATTTTCCCGGACTTGGTGAAAAGTTTTCAGAACTCCTGAGTTTTTCCAGAATTGCGACTTCCTCCTTGCTCAAAGTTTTTGGCGTCCAAACATTTACATGGATCAAATGATCACCACGGCCATAGCCATTGATGTCGCGGATGCCTTTGCCCCGAAGCCTCAACATCTTGCCGCTTTGGGTACCTGGATCAACCTTTATTTTTACCTTCCCGTCAATCGTGTTCACTTCAATGCTGCAACCCAAAGCTGCGTCGGCAATGTTTAGGTACAAATCAGAAATCACATTGTTGCCATCCCTCTTCAATTCATCCTCTTCAGCTTCCTCAATCAGAATCAGCAGATCGCCGGCAATGCCGCCGCCGGGGGCTTCATTTCCTTTTCCAGCCATGCTCAACTGCATTCCATCCTGCACACCTGCAGGAATTTTTACAGAGATTACTTCTTCTTTGGCCATCAATCCACTTGGATCCGTTCCTGGTGGTCGCTGGTCAATGGATTGACCGGCTCCGCCACAAGCCGGACAAGTACTGGCTGTTTGCATGCGACCAAGCGGCGTATTCATCACGCGCATCACCTGACCGCTTCCACCACAAGTTGGACAAGATTTAAAAGTAACCCCGACGGCAGCCACCATTCGGTTTACCTTAATTTTCTTTTCAACGCCTTCCGCAATTTCTTTCAGCGTGAGTTTGAGTTTGATTCTCAGATTTGAACCCTTGCGCATGCGCTGGCCGCCCCTTCCGCCTCCGCCTCCACCAAAGAAGGATCCAAAGGGTGAATCATCGCCGAAAATATCCCCAAACCTGGAGAAAATATCATCCATGTTCTGGAAGCCGCCACCGCCGCCTCCAAAACCGCCGCCAAGTCCTTCATGTCCATATTGGTCGTAACGGGCTTTCTTCTGCGGATCGCTCAGAACCTCATACGCTTCAGCACCTTCCTTAAATTTGTCTTCTGCTTCAGTATTGCCCGGGTTTTTATCCGGATGAAACTTGATGGCATGCTGACGATAGGCTTTCTTGATTTCTTCGGGACTTGCATTTTTTGCTATTCCCAGAATCTCATAAAAATCTCTTTTGGCCATAGTAAATGTGGTTATCAGGCGCCAATTATTACCCTGGCAAAGCGAATGGTTTTATCGTTCAGTGAATATCCCTTGTCAAGTTCATCTATGACCATGCCCTTTTGAGATGGGTCTGGTGCCGGAAACTGGGTAATTGCCTCATGAAAATCTGCATCAAAAGGTTTTCCGATTGTCTCCATGGCCTTGAGTCCTTTCTGATGGAGTAGGCCGGTAAATTTGTGAAAAACAAGATCAACGCCTTCTTTCAGACTGCTTACTTCATCCACAGTTTCCATAGCCTTGAGGCTTCTTTCAAAATCATCTATTACCGGAAGAAGGTCTTTCATCAATCCTTCTGAGGCTGTTCCAACCAAGGCAATTTTTTCTCTGGAGGTACGGCTGCGGAAGTTTTCGAACTCGGCATAAAGCCTAACATACTTGTCTTTCCACTCCGCTGCTTCGGCCCTGGCCTTTTCAATTTCAGACTGAATATTTGTCTCTTCAGATGCAATCATGTCGGCTTCCTGATTTTCTGTTACTTCTTTTTCAGAAGCTGCAGATTCGGGAGTTTCTCCAGTATTGGCTTCCATTTCCTTGTTTTCCAATGGGTTTTCTTCTTGTTCCATATTGATAATCCTGTTTCTGGATTCCGCACTTTCCCAATACAAGGATTGCGCCATTCTGGACTGTCTGACAATTGGGCAGTAATTAGGAAAATCCTTTGCTAAGTTCGTGCATGAAAAAGACAAGATTGTGCTTCGCCACAAACAACGCTCACAAAATGGAAGAAGTGCGGGCGATTCTGCCCGAACACTTTGAAATATTGAGTCTGAAAGACATTGGCTGTAACGAAGAATTGCCTGAAAACCAGAGAACACTTGAAGGAAATGCCTTAGAAAAAGCCGCCTGGGTTTTCCAGCATTACAATGTGGACTGCTTTGCCGACGATACTGGATTGGAAGTTGAGGCGCTGAATGGGGAGCCGGGTGTAGATACAGCGCATTATGCCGGAGCCGACAGAGATGCACTCAAAAACATGAATTTGCTCTTAAAAAATCTGGAAGGAAAATCCAGCCGAAAGGCGCGGTTTCGTTCTGTTTTCTGCCTTTTCTGGCAGGGAGAAGCCTATTCGTTCGAAGGGATTGTGGATGGCCGTATTTCTGAAAAAATGACTGGAAATGAAGGCTTTGGATACGATCCGATTTTTATTCCCAATGGATATGAGCAAACTTTTGGTGAACTGGGCCCGGAACTCAAAAATCAATTTAGTCACCGCGCAGAAGCTAGCCATAGGCTGGCCGAATTTCTGGAAAAGACTACATTTTAAGCGCCCTTGCGGGTTGCTTTCTCAATGGCATCCCACATTTGGTGGGGCACCGCTTTGAGCCAATTAAACTCGCCTGCGCCTTGCAACCATTCCCCTCCATCAATGGTAACAAGCTCCCCGTTGATATAGGCCGAAAAATCCGACAGCAGGAAAGTCACCAGATTAACCAGCTCTTCATGGTTTCCCACCCTGCCAATCGGAATGCGGGAAGCAAGATCCATTTTGTCTGCCAGCGCTGGCGGCAATGCTTCTTTTGGAAACAAACGGGACCAAGCCCCTTCTGTAGGAAATGGGCCGGGGGCAATGGCATTGCTGCGAATTCCATATTCTCCCCATTCAACGGCCAGCGAACGGGTAAGTGCGATAAGTCCGGCTTTGGCTGTAGCCGATGGCACCACAAAAGCAGATCCGGTACTGGCGTAGGTAGTGGCAATATTGAGAAAAACACCCGGTTGTTTTTTTTCAATCCAGTATTTCCCAGCAGCCAGCGTTGTATGAATACTTCCTTTTAAAACTGTGTCAATAATGGAAGAAAAAGCATTGGCCGAAAGTCTTTCGGTGGGAGAAATAAAATTGCCTGCGGCATTGTTTACCACGGCATGCAAACCACCGGTACTTTCAATGAAATACCGAATACCCTCTTCCACTTTAGCGGCATCCCGCACATCCGCAGAAAATGTAAAAACTACGCCTCCTGTTTGGAAAACAAGCTTTTCAGATGCTGCCCGAAGTTTGTCTTCCGACCTGCTCATCAGGCAAACCTTTGCGCCCAATAGAAGCAAACCTTCAGCCATTGATAAGCCAAGACCACTTCCTCCCCCGGTAATGAGGACGGTTTTACCGTCAAATGTTCCGGGAGCGAGCATCAGTTTCATATCAGAACAATTGACTTGCAATCTGTTTCACCGCATCGCTTTTGCCCATGCTGTAATAATGCAGCACCGGAACACCTGCTGCCATCAATTCTTTGGATTGGGCTGCACACCATTCAATTCCAACCTGCTTGGCGGCCTTGTCATCTTTGGCTGCTTCCACAGCTTTTACAAGGTCCTGGGGAATATTAAGGGCAAAAATTCTTGGCAGCACTGTTAGCTGCTTTTTAGAGGTAATGGGTTTCAGACCCGGAATAATTGGCACCGTAATGCCACTTGCCCGGCAGCTTTCCACATAATTGAAGTAGGACTTGTTATCGAAGAACATCTGAGAAACAATGTATTCCCCACCAAGGTCCACCTTTTTCTTGGTATACTTAATTTCGGTTTCCATGTTTGCCGCCTCAAAATGCTTTTCCGGATATCCGGCTACACCAATGCAGAAATCGGTTTGGCTGCCCATCTTCATTTCTTCATCAATGTATTTTCCGGCATTCATATTTTTAATCTGAATTACCAGATCAGATGCATACGCATGACCACCAGGCTCTGGAATAAAATACCCTTCTGATTTTATATGATCACCTCTGAGGGCAAGCACATTGTCAATGCCAAGAAAATCAAGATCAATTAATGCTTCCTCTGTCTCTTCCCGGGTAAAACCGCCGCAAATAAGGTGCGGAACGGCATCCACATGAAACCTGTTCATGATGGCAGCGCAAATTCCAACAGTACCAGGGCGTTTTCGGGTAACCCGCTTTTCGAGCAAACCTCCTTCGCGGGTTTTATAAATGTACTCCTCACGGTGGTAGGTAACATCGATAAAAGGTGGGTTAAATTCCATCAAAGGTTCAATCCCACCAAAAAGCAAATCGATGCTTTCTCCCTTTAGCGGCGGGAGAATCTCAAAGGAAAAAAGTGTCTTCCCTTTGGCTCCGGAAATGTGTTCTGTAATTTTAGCCATCTCAAAAAAATCATGTAAAAAAACGCACAGTTGCTGAGCTAATCACCATGCCCAGTAAAAAACCTGCACCAAGTTGCTGCCAGTTGTGTGCACGAAGGTAAAACCTGCTACCCGCAACGGTACCGCAAATCAACATAGAAACGATTATGGGCATTAAAAGTTCAGAATTATTTGAACCTGAAATTATAGCCACTTGAAATCCAAGCAATCCACCGACCCCAGCCATATGGCTGCTGATTTTCCAAAAAATTGTAATCAAAGCGGTAATCCCAACAGATACCGCAATGCCCGCCATCAAATACCCAAGAAGGGCAATCATGGGCAAATAATGAAAGAAAAACCAGGCAAGGCCGATGTAAACAAGCAAGGTAAAAAGGTGAGGAAGAAGCCGGTCTTTCTTGTCATCCATACTCAGACTTTTGAGTAAACCGGCAGCCCAAAGCAGTCCAATTGCCAGAATTGGAAAGACGAAGCTTGTTGAGAACAAAAAAACCAAAACAGCCGATCTCAAGTCCGGACTTAAAATCAGAAGCTCAAATCGGAAAAGCAGCGCCGCGATATAAGTGGGCATCAGCAGCGGATGAAAAAAAATTGACACCAGCCAGGAGGCCAAAAACCAGAGGTTTCCTCCCGGAATTGCCCTTTTCAGCCGGGCATGGAAATACGACTCAATCCTTTTCCACACCGGCATTAAATCTCCTTTCTAAGTCGGGCTACCGGAATATTGAGTTGCTCCCTATACTTTGCCACCGTGCGCCTCGCAATCTGGTAACCTCTGGCCACCAGCATTTCCTCGAGTCTGTCATCCGACAAGGGTTTCATTTTATCCTCATTCCCGATAATTTCTTTCAAAATTGATTTTACCTCTCGGCTGCTGTGGTCTTCGCCCTCGGTGGTAGAGGCAATGCCTTCAGAGAAAAAGTACTTGAGCGGAAAAGTTCCGAACTCGGTTTGAACAAACTTGCTGTTGGTTACCCGGCTTACAGTACTGATGTCCATGTCGATGGCACCCGCCACATCCTTCAGAATCATAGGCCTGAGTTTGCCTTCGTCTCCTTCCAGAAAATAATCATACTGGTATTCTACGATGGCATTCATGGTGCGAAGCAAGGTTTGCTGCCGCTGCCGAATGGCATCAATAAACCACTGGGCCGAATCGAGTTTTTGTTTGATAAAGCCGAGGGCTTCCTTGTCTTGCTTGGTTTTTTTACTCGTTTTAGAAAGGTGGTCGAGCATGTCCCGGTAATTCCGGTTGATGCGCAACTCCGGAGCGTTCTGGCTATTGAGGGAAAGCTCAAGTTTCCCTGAATTATTCACCAGAATAAAATCCGGCGTGATGTACTGGTTTCCACTGTCGCTGCTTTCCGAAACCTCTCCTGGTTTGGGATTCAAATGGGTAATCATGGAAATGGCATCGCGCATAAGTTGGTGGTCTTCAATGCCCAGCCGCCTTTCAATTTTCTCGTAATGCTTGCGGGTAAAATCCTCGAAATTGTCTTCCAGAATTTGAATTGCCAGCGAAGCAAGCTCATAATTTCCACGCTTGCGTTCAAGTTGGAGGATGAGACATTCCTGTAAAGTCCGCGCTGCAATTCCCGGAGGATCAAATTGCTGAATCATATTCAGCACTTCTTCCAGTTCGGCCTCGCTTGCCATGATATTCTGAGAAAAAGCCAGGTCGTTGGAAATGGAAAAAAGATCGCGGCGGATATACCCATCGCCATCAATTGAACCGATGAGTTGAGTGCCGATAATTCTGTATTTTTCAGACAGCGGCAAAAACCCAAGCTGCTGCATAAGCAAATCATTGAGGGTGTTGGAGGAGGCCATTGGTAATTCCCGGTCATCATCATCCGGAGAGGGACCATCACCTTGCAACTTGTATCCGGCCTGGTCAGAATCCCGGAGGTAATCTCCAAGGTCTATTTTGTCCTCAATTCCTTCACCTTCCGGCAAGTCGTTGGAGGTATCGAAACTTTCTTCCTGGTTGTTGTCGTCTCCAGACTCGGGCAAGGGCTCATCCCTGCCTTCCTCCAGGGCTGGGTTTACCTCCATCTCGGCTTCAATGCGCGAAGAAAGCTCAGTTGTAGCCACCTGCAGCAGTTTTATAAACTGAATCTGCTGGGGCGAGAGCTTTTGGGAGAGTGATTGCTGAAGACTTATTTTCTGGCCTGCCATTGCCTACATTTGTGGCAAATTTAGCATTTTTAAAAAGAGCCCAATATGATATTGTCAGCCAAATCCTGCATGATTGCAGGCTCAGTACTTGGATTCCTTTCTGTTTCAATCGGAGCCTTTGGCGCACATGCACTTAAGCCCTTTCTTTTGGAAAACAACCGTCTGGATACATTCGAAACTGCGGTTCAATACCAGATGTACCATGGCTTGGCCTTGCTCCTGACCGGCATACTCGGCGTACTATTTCCAAAAGCAGATTTTTCCATCGTCGGAATCCTGTTTCTGGTGGGTATTCTCATCTTTTCCGGCTCACTTTACCTTCTTTGTGCCACAGGCATCAAATGGCTTGGCGCAATTACACCCATCGGCGGAACGGCATTTCTTGCTGGATGGCTGCTCATGGGATGGAAATTATTGGCTACAGAAATCTAATCCATTTTGGCCGCCCGGGCGGGCTTTTCGCGGGTTCGCTTTCGCTACCGTGTGGCGCCAGCGCCACCCCTTGCCGCTTCAATCCCTGGCGGGAAAATATTCATCCTCTTGCCAGTTTTGCGGATTGTGTACAATGTAATTCGCAATTCGTCTGTAGGAATCATCATTGCGGATAATGTGTTCGTAATAGTTGCGTTGCCAGATTTGATTTTGAGGCGTGTTTTGACGCATCCATTTGGTTACCCCTATTTTGAAACCTTTAACGATGGATGCAACGGAAATGGGAATTACTGTCTGAAATTCGTGTTGGATTGGTTGTAAGGGCAGAAAATTTTCTGCCCCTACGGTTAATTCAATGATTCCGTGAACATGATTCGGCATCACAACAAATTCATGCAATACGGTATTAGGGAAATGTTTTGGAATACTAAACCAGCATTATTCCACCATTTCCCCGGCGGCATTCAATACCATTTCTCCTTGCTGGATTTCTCCAAATAGATTCTGCCGTTTATGACAACAAATCGTCACAAAATACCAACCCGCGGATGCATAATCGTATCCTGGCAATCGAATCGAACGGCGATTGGAATTCATTATGGCAAGG
Source organism: Cytophagaceae bacterium (assembly GCA_947441055.1). Taxonomy (GTDB): domain Bacteria; phylum Bacteroidota; class Bacteroidia; order Cytophagales; family Flexibacteraceae; genus CAMDMI01. The sequence continues at coordinate 8,181 of CANETC010000117.1, forward strand.
TAAAAAATTGTTTTTCAATTGAGTACGAGCAGAAAATTTTCTGACCCTACGGCCTGATGCCAAAAACCATTATGTTTGCATCAAACAATTCAAACCGAATGACATAGAACAAGAAATCAACATGTTGTAAGGGCAGAAAATTTTCTGCCCCTACAGCCATAAAAAAATTGGCGTTAGTGTATTCTTGATCAGGAAACCGCGAATTTCAAATTGGATCCAGGAAGAAGCTGAACGCTCACGCAAGGCGTGGGCTTTGGTTTACCTGGATTCGGGTTCTTCGCGGTACCTCTGGTCGGGTGGCTATCTGTCCCACGCCGATTTATTTTTCTACGCTTCGAAGGGACAGCGAGGCAAAAATCAAATCAAAAAACAATGAAAAAA
>CANETC010000118.1 GCA_947441055.1 Cytophagaceae bacterium
AGGAAATCAGGTCATAAATCTTTCTGCAGGACAGACTTTTTATACGGTACAGGGTGTGGAATTTGATCCACAGAACGGCGGTGACAACTGCAGTTTGGCAGGAGTAAGCAACAGTTTCAACAACCAGGCCAGTCTGGTCGGCGCACAATTGCCACTGGGAACCAATAACATCGTCTGGCAGGTGACTGATATAGGTGGTAATACAGCAAACTGCAGTCTGGAGGTAACAGTAAATACCACAACGGCGATTGCCAGTCCTCAGGAGGCAGGTATCAGCATTTACCCCAATCCGGTATTCGACCAACTCCGGCTCGATTTACCCGAACCAACTCGCTACCAAATTACTGTTTCGGATCTCAGCGGTAAAGAACTCCTAAGTTTGAAAAGCAGAAGCCGACAAGAAAGTATCGATTTTTCTGCAATGCCACCCGGGGTTTATCAACTGAAAATTCAGACTGACAATCGGATTATTTTCCAGAATATCCGAAAAGAATAGGAAACCGGAAATCCGGAGAGAATCCGAAAAAAACTTTAGGCTGTTCTCTGGCTCCAAATTTAGGAGCAAAAGCTTGGAAGAAACTTGTGCTGGTTTTTTTCAGAGATAGAACACCATCTCTACTTTTTTGCCGCTTTCTTCAAAACGAAGCACATCGCTGAGATGCTTCATCAGAAAGATGCCTCTGCCATCGGGCTTGAGCAGATTTTCGCTTGAGGTTGGGTCGGGCAGGCTGGTGTAATCAAAACCGCTGCCCTGGTCTTCAATTACAAATGAGATTTCCGTTACATCGGATGAACAGGTAAGCCTTACCAGTTTCTCTTTGTCGTTTTTATTGCCATGCTGAATGGCATTGTTCACGGCTTCGGTTACAGCAATCAGGATGTTTCCGTAAAGGTCTTCTGTTATTTTAAACTCCTCACGGCTGTTGTCAATGAAACTCTCCACGATCCGGAGATTGTCCACAATGGAAGGAAATTCTATAGTCACCGGTTTCATAGGCCGCTTTCCTGTAGTGATTCAACATACTTGTCAAATGCATTCTGGTACTCTTCCATCAATTTTGGATTTCCCTGAAGCAGTTGCTCTTTCTGTGATTTTGTTTTTTTAAGAAGCTCGTTTAATTCGGCCGGCAATGTAGTTCTTTCTGCCGACTTTGGTTTCTCCGCTTCCCTCCGTTGTTCCTGCTCCCGCTCCATGATCGCCTTTTCACTTTCCAGCAATCTCGACAGAATTTGCTGCTGCCGCATGATGGTTTCGGGACTCAGTTTTTTATTGAGCAACTCTCTTTCCGATTTTTCCATCATGGATTTTACATCGCCAAGACTGCCGGGTTTTTCCTTGCCACCTTGCTGAAGTGCCTTTTCCATTTCGGCGAGGGCACGGCGCATGGCAGCTTGCTTCTGGGCAAGTTGCGCAAGTTCTTTTGACATTTGCTGACCCGGTTTTTTGCCGTTTTTCAACTGTGAAATCTGCTCGTTTATTTCCTTTTGCATCTTGCCCATGCTGCCTGGTTTCGGCTTTCCTTTGCCCGGTTTTTTGCAGGATTTACTTCCGGATGATTGTTGCTGCTGTTGTTGCTGCATTTGCTCCAGCGCATCTTTCAGCATCACGGTAAGGTTGTTGATGTGTGTCATCGACAATTGCCCGCGGGCGGAAGCCAGATCCGGCCTTCTGGCCTTCACATGCTTCACAGCTTCTTTGATGGCACCATCCATTTCGTAGAGTTCCTTCATTACAAAACTCTGGATTTGCGGTGCCCGCTGTGCAAGCGCCTTTAGGCTGTCTTTAATGATTTCAGAGTCGTCCTTGATTTTTACCTGCTTCTGACTCAAAGTAAGGTACTTCGGATCGAGCTGGTTTACTTTCGCCACTTGCTTGTACACATCTTCCTGATCGAAAGACAGTTGCAGTAAATTTTCGATGATGGAACGGAGGTCACCAATGTCTTCCTGATCGGCTCCGCCACCTTCCATTTCCATTTTACTTTCCTCCATTTTCTGCGCCATCTTTTTCATTTTCTGCGCAGCTTTTTTCTGGTGGGAACCTGCTTTCGACATTTTCCCCTCTTTCATTTCTTCGGAACTGTTTTCCTGCTCCTTCTCGATTTCTTTCTCTTCTTCCTGTCCGGTATCGATGTCGTTTTTGTCTTTTAACTCATTGTTGAGTTCTTTCATTTGCTTCAAATCCTCCTGCACCTGCTTGAACATTTTGTCCATTTCCTTCTGTTCAGAAAGTGCCTTGTCCTTTTCTTCCTGGTTTGGCTTGTTGCCAGTTTTTTCGTTTTCCTCTCCGGCCTTGTTTTCTTTCGCAGCCAGTTTTTCCATATCCTTAATGGCCTTCTCAAGCTTTTCCTCGACCTTCAATTGCTTGAGCATTTCCATGGCACGGTCAAGTTCATTCTGGATAAATTCATTCTTATCCTGCATTTTCTCAAAAGCCTCCTGCAACTTGTCGGTGTTCTGCTCCTGTTTCTCCATCAGGCGCTGAAGTTCCTTGAGCATTTCTTTCGTTTTTTCGTCGAGGAGCTCATCCAGCATCTTGTTGATTTGCTCCTGTTTTTCGAGAAGCTGCTCGGATTGAAGCTGGTTTTCTTCCTTGTTTTTAAGCGTTTTTTCGGCTTCCTTTTTCAGGTCTTCTATTTGTTTGAAAAGGTCTTTCTGCTTTTCTGCAAAGTTTTCAAGTTCCTTTTTATCCTGCCAGTTCAGCTCCTTTTTGCCTTTCAGGTTTTCCAGCATTTTGCGGGAATTCTTCTCGAGGCTCTGGGTTTTTTTGGCCAGTTCTTCCATCTTCTCTTCATTCCTCGCATCCATCTGGTCCGTTGATTTTGCCAGCGCCTCTTTGCTGGCCTCGGCCACATCAAAAATCTGCGATGAACTTGCTTTCGGACCATTTACGCCATCATTGTCCCAAACCCTGAAGAGCAATAGCATTGGCTTTTCGCGAATAATATCGGCGATTTTGCCTTCAGGACTAAAAACAAAAGTTCCGGTCTTTTCATTTCTGGAGAAGCCAATTTTGCTTTCGGCCACCATGGCCTTGCTTTTTGGATCCTGAAGAATGGCCGTTAGGCGGCTAAAACCATAATCATCGGCGATGCTGCCCGCATAATACATTTTAGCCATCGACACAGAATCCTGAAATGTGCGAACCTGAATCCTTGGATATTCATCCTCCCGGATTCCAATCTGGTAGGCAAATTCCTGATCGGTCTGGCCCAGCACATTGCGGGCGGTGATTCCGTAAGCCGATGCCAGCATGGCACGCATCTGGAAGGTTCGCAGTTTGTTGTTTTTCTTTTCAAAAGCCTGCGCCTTTTCCTTTCCAAATTTGAAGTCCAAAGCAGCCAGGTTTTCGGTTTCCAGTTCCCACTCGATCAGGCTTCCTTTTTCTACTTCAAGGTTGCCTTCGTTTTCCTGTAAAACCGATTTTTTTCCGGTGTAGGCCGGCGGAGTCACCCGGATTTTCATTGAGGCAATCTGGCCCGGCGGATACACCTGCAACTGGTAATTTCCAGTTGAAATATTTCCGGAGAATACACGCAATTCGGTGGTTCCCGGGGATGGTGCTTCCAACTCAAGTGTGAATTTTCCTTTCCCGTCCGGGTTCATTCGGATGGTTCTGGTACCCATCGCCACATAAAGCGAGCCGGGCATGGCGTTTCCTTTTGCGCTAGCTTCAATGCGAAAAGTTCTACCGGATATCAGGCCGGAAGGAAGATTGGCCAGCGTAATTTCAAAGGGGGCCGGAGGTGTAAACTTTTTGCCGGGTTGCAGCAATCGGCCTGAACCTTCCTTGACAGAATCAAAAAACAAAAACAAGAGCAACAGGCCAATGGCTGCTGGTGGCAATATTTTTTTCCAGAGGCTTGAAGGGATTGAAATCTGAATTCTCGAAGGAAGATCAAGGGCCTGAATTTGATTCTGTTTCTGACCAAGGCTCAGACCAACCAGTACATTTTCCCCACTGCGCAAACTTAGCGAAAGGAGTTGAAGGTAATTGATCAACTTGTCGTCCACCGAAGAGACACTTGCCGATATTTTTTTAGAAAGTACTTCAAATTGCTCGATGCTGCGGGTATTTCGTAGTTTCCACCAGGGCAGAATGACAAAGCGCAGCATGATTCCAAGTACCAGACCGCTCCAGAAAATGAGGATCAGACTTTTTGCAAATGGAGAAAGGTAAAAGAAATATTCTGCCAGGGCGAAAACGGGAAATGCCAGAATCGTGCCTGCCAGCATCGTGACCAGAATCTGGATGAGAAGGCGCGCAATTCTCCTTTTTTCAAATAGATTGATGTCTTCCAGAACCCGGTTTTCTTTCATGTTTCAGAATTGGTTTAGACTTTTTCTTTCAAACCATTGATGGCCTTTACTTCTATCAGTTCCGGGGCAACTGCGCGAACCGCATCTTCCACGGCTTTTAAGGTCATTGGACTGCTGGTGCAACCTCCGCAGGAGCCGAGCAATTCCAGCTCCAGCACCATGTTTTCCCGAAGTCTGGCCACACGAATGTCACCTCCATCTGCCTGAAAATAGGGTCGGATGCCATCCAGTGCTTTTTCGATTTTTTCGAGGATTGTCATGTTTTTAGGGCTGGGAATGCGAAATTATAAAACTATGCTGTCTTCTTCAACCTCTATGCCTGCATTTTTCAGTGCAATTTGCCTGGCCACGCTTTGGGCCAAATCTAAAAATGCTTTTGAAACCGGTTCATCCTCGTGCATGACGATCGGAACACCGCCATCGCCTGCTTCCCTGACAGATTGAACCAAAGGAATTTCTCCCAAAAACGGAAGCTTGTAATGTGTGGCCATTCTCTTGCCGCCATCCTGACCAAATATATAATACTTGTTTTCGGGGAGTTCGGCTGGAGTGAAATACGCCATGTTTTCTACAATGCCCAAAACAGGCACTTTTATCGGGGTTTGTCCAAACATCGAAATGGCTTTTGCGGCATCCGCAAGCGCCACTTTCTGCGGGGTGGTCACAACCACAACGCCTGTAAGCGGCACCATCTGAACAAGTGTGAGGTGGATGTCGCTGGTGCCGGGCGGAAGATCGATGAGCAAATAATCTAGTTCGCCCCACTGGCAGTCGGTAATAAATTGTTTCAGGGCTGAACTCATCATGGGTCCCCGCCAAACCACAGCCTGATCGCCATGCGCCAGAAAACCAATAGAAAGAAGTTTTATGCCAAGGCGTTCTACCGGTACCAAATAGTTCTTTCCATCAATCACCACCACATGGGGATTTTCATCTTCCACGCCGAACATTGTGGGAATACTTGGTCCTGAAATATCGGCGTCAATAAGGCCAACCCGCGCACCATTTTGTGCCAGGGCCAGGGCCAGATTGCTTGTAACGGTTGATTTTCCAACTCCGCCCTTGCCAGAAGCAATTGCAATGATGTTTCGAACTCCTGGCAGAACAGGTCCGGCCTGCCGCTGGGTGGTAACATCCGCGTCCATATCCACTGTGATTTTTACACCCGTACCGAAGTCTTCATGGATGGCATCCACGCAACGCTTGCGGATTACTTCTTTCAATGGACAAGCTGGTGTGGTAAGTTGTACGGTAAAGCGAATTGTGCCCTCGCCAAATTCAAGTTTGCGAATCATTCCAAGGCTTACCAGATCTTTTTTTAAATCCGGTTCCTCTACGCGGCTAAGGGCCGACATGACCCCTTCATAGGTAAGTTCCATTTTATTCAGTAGAATGGCTTCAAAAATAAGGCCAATTTTTCCGTAAATGGCAGGGGTTTTATTCTTTTTCAGCCCAAATCAAATTTGGAAGAAAAGCCTCACATGTTGTCGGCCCATTTTTGCCTTGGAATGTCAGGCCTGATGCTCGCCGACCGGCTCCCAGGTTTCAATCATTTGATCCACTACGAAAGACATACATTCAAACAGATGGCCATCGTCTTTCAGGCTTTCTTTCATCAGCCTTCCAATCTGTGGGTAAAAATCATATTTGTTTGAATAATCAATCTGGTCAGAAAATATTTCTTTCAGTTGAATCACCAGCCAGCTCAGGGCTGAAGCATGTGCGGATACAACAAATACAATTCCTTCCGGATCCCGGATTGGTCTGTTGGGGTCGTCTGAAATAATTAAATCTGCGCCACCAAAATGCTCAAACTGGGAAGGAAATGTACCGGCCTGAATGCTGTCGCGAAGTTTTTGAAGGAGGACTTTGTTCATGATAAGTTTGGGTAATAGATTAACAAATTTTCTCCCGCAAAATTACTGCCGAACCCATTGGAAATCAGCAAATAAATTTTTTATCGTACTTGAAAGTCGCGGCATGATTTCAAGATAAAACCTTTCAATTCAAGCACTTAAGCTTCAGAAATTTTTTGATTCCGGGCTTTAATATTTCTTCAAAATACCGGTGAAATGTCAAAATGCTTGTCTCTGTCACCCGAATTTTTTGGTTTCCTTTGGGCCATGGAGAGGCATCCTTTTTTGCAGTCCACAATGCAGTTTATTTCCGAAAATGCCCTTTTCGGAAAAGACGATATTTTGCTTTGTGCAGTCAGCGGAGGTGTCGATTCCATGGCCATGGTTTCGGCCCTGCATCTTTTGAATTTCCGGCTGGAAATTGCCCATGTCAATTATGGTTTACGCGGCAAGGATTCGGATGCCGATGAAGCGCTTGTCAGGATTTGGGCAAGCGAAAGAAACATTCCTTTTCACCTCAAAAAAGCCGGCCCAGAATTTCACCTGGATGCCCAAAGTTCTCTTCAGGAAAAGGCAAGGGATTTTCGTTATCAGTGGCTCGAAAAACTCGCCAGCGACCAAGGTATTCAGCACATTTTACTCGCCCACCATGCCGGCGACCAAACCGAAACCATCCTCCTGCAACTTTTTCGGGGCGCCGGACCACGCGGACTTCAGGGCATGTTGCCCGCCAGTGGTTTGCGGAAAAGGCCTTTTTTACAGCATTCCCGTGAGAAAATTTTGTCCTTCGCCAAAGAATTTTCAATTGTCTGGAGGGAAGACAGCAGCAATGCCGGACTAAAATACCGGCGAAACATCGTGCGTCACAAGCTGATTCCAGTCCTTAAAGAAATATTTCCCTCGTTCGAATCTGTGCTTCAGCGCAATGCCCAGCGAATGGGGCATGTTTCGGCCGCCGTGGATTTCTTGTTTTCCCAACTTGAGAAGGAGTTTCTTTTAAAAACCCAGCCCGGGAAAACAGAATTCAATCTGGAGCAAATTATCGCCCATCCCATGGCGGAATTTTTCATGGTTGAATTGCTGCTCCGCAATGGATTTTCATTTCTCGATTCGGAAGAACTCAGCCTTCGGCGCAAGAATACCGAAAGCGTTTTCCGGGAAAATGGACTCGGCAGCCGAATCGAAATCCGCTTTCCCAGACTCATCCTTTTCGACTCCGCATCGGCTACTTTTCTGGAAATCGAAATTCCAGATTCCTCAAACCAAAGCTTTAACCTGCCTTCCGGTAAAATCCTGAAAACATGGACAGATTATTCTGCACCCAAAAATTTGCCGGCATTTTTATGTATGGCGGACACCAATAAAATCAGCTTTCCAATCCGCCTAAGGCCTTGTGCGCCTGGCGATAAAATGGCCGTTTTTGGCATGTCAGGTCAGAAAAAGAAAGTCAGCGATTTGCTCACGGAGGCCAAACTCAGTCCAACAGAAAAAGCAGAAACCTGGTTGGCCGAAGATTCCAAAGGCCAGATTTTGTGGATTCCCGGATTGCGCCAAGCCGAGATTTGCCGCCTGCCTGAAAACTTTTCGGGCCCGGTTTTTTGCATGGAGCTGCTTCTTCCGGAAGAAATTTAATGCACTTTTTTTAGGGCCTGCCTCCGTTTTCGGCCAGGGCCTCCAACGGAGTCGGGCTATCCATTGCAAGTCCGTTTCGTGTTCGTGACCCACGAACACGCCAGCCGCACATCCCGCAATACGGGCTTTCCATTTCTATCCCTCAGGCGGGTTTGCACCATGGCCCGTAGCCTGACTACCTTTGCACATATGCTTGACCAGGAAATTCGGAAACGCCGAACCTTTGGAATCATTTCCCACCCCGATGCCGGTAAAACCACCCTTACCGAAAAACTCCTTCTTTTTGGAGGAGCCATTCAGACTGCAGGCGCTGTAAAAAGCAACAAAATCACCAAAGCCGCCACTTCCGATTTTATGGAAATTGAGAAGCAGCGCGGCATTTCTGTGGCAACTTCGGTGATGGGTTTTGAATACCAGGGCTACAAAATCAACATCCTCGATACCCCCGGCCACAAAGACTTTGCAGAAGATACGTACCGCACGCTCACCGCTGTGGATTCGGTTATTCTGGTCATCGATTGTGTAAAAGGTGTGGAAGAACAAACCCGCAAACTCATGGAGGTTTGCCGCATGCGCAACACACCGGTCATCATTTTCATCAACAAACTCGACCGCGAAGG
>CANETC010000119.1 GCA_947441055.1 Cytophagaceae bacterium
CCGTTCTGATTCAATGAAGCTAGAAAAGCAAATTAAATCTCGTGGAATTGCTCGTTTTTTAAATGATAATAAATTGGAGAATTGAAAATTTTCCCAAGCTTCAAGTTATCGCGTGGCGCCTTGGCGCCAAGGTCGTAGGTTCGAATCCTGCCACCCCGACATTAAAAACCATCCACAATTTGGATGGTTTTTTCGTTTTATGAGGGTTTACATTCTGAAGTCAACAAAAACTGGATTGTATTATTGTGGACAAACCGCTGATCTGCAAAATCGGTTACATCTACATAATTCTGGAAGAAATAAATCTACGGCGAACGGAGCACCTTGGGAACTGATTTGGACCAGCCAAACCCCAAACCGTTCTGATTCAATGAAGCTAGAAAAGCAAATTAAATCTCGTGGAATTGCTCGTTTTTTAAATGATAATAAATTGGAGAATTGAAAATTTTCCCAAGCTTCAAGTTATCGCGTGGCGCCTTGGGACGAGCCAAAAAACTCTCCCCTACTCCCCCGGGAAATGAACCCTGCTAAAAAACACATCCGCAGCACCGCGGATTTTCAGCAAATAAATACCCGGTGGAGTTCCCCGGCATTCTACCCGATTGCTGCCCACCCGAATGGATGAGGAAATCAACTTCCTTCCCTGCAAATCCAGAAGTTCCATTTCTCCCTCGCGAATGGCAGAAATCTCCAGCAAATTTCCTGGCTTCAACTGATAGAAAGTTTCATTTCTATTGGCCAGATTTTTAAGCTTGGTAACCAAAAAGACCCGAAATGTCCGGCAAAATCTGCTGTTGCAGCCGGTGTTTGTGTCCAGCTTCTCCAGACAGATTTCCTGAATCGAATCAAAAGGATTGAAATAAAAATCCAAGGTGTCCAAGCCCGCGAAGCCCGGAATAACACTTCCATCGTAATACCATTGGCCAACCGCCGAGTCTGCCGTGGCTGAGAATTGCACACTATAATTTAGGATCACAGTATCCCCTGGCAAGACAAAGTTAATTGCAAACCCAGCATTCGGTTTTGCAAAAGACTTCCAGTTCCAGATCCGCCTCGGACCCTCAAACAAAGAATCCCGACCTGACACATACAAAACAGAATCTGAAAAAACTTTGCCCGAAAAGTCTGGCCCAGTAAAAACAGGCTGACTTGAAATGCTGTCGGAATAAACTGCAAGATTTGTAATGGCAGTCTCTGGCAAAATCGCAATCGTATCTCCAAGGCAAAGCGAACCGGATCTGATCTCCGGGGAAGGACTTGTGTTTTGCTTTCGAAAAAATGCCTGATTGGCTTGCGCCCGCTTTATCAATTCTGGCAAACTGTCTGCAAATACATAAGCAAAAGCAATTTTTCGGGTTTCACCAGCCTGCATATTCCGAAGTTTGGCACCGCTTACCTGAACCACATTATTGCCCAAAACACCTGCCTGCAAGCGGGCAAGGCCATTGCTCATGGTCTTCCATTTCTCTGCCGGAGAAAAACCATCGAATAAATTGATGTTGTTTCCGGCTACCGTTGGAAGCGCATCAATGGCAAAAAACTGTGGCTCAATCGCACCAAGAATTTGAGTGCCCACAAACCTTTTCCGGAATGCTTCGCCAGCAGTAACGCCGAGGCCAAGGCTATCGATATAGGCGCATTGATTGTTTCCGGGATTTTCAATTTCCCAATCATTGTACATGGCAACACAAAGGCTATCAAGCGAATAGGAATTCCTGTTGCTTACCTGATAACTGATAAAGACTGAGCCTGTAAGGCCACCGTCTTCCATTTCAAAAACAGATTGCTTGATGCCCAATCCGATGGCAGCACTTCCGGCAGCGGAATCATTCAAATGAACCTGTGCATGCTGCGAAATGCCCGGATAATTGGTAAATGAAATGGCATTCTCCGCCCGAAAGTGCTGGTCAATTGAACTGCTGTTGTACACACAGTTGGAGACTTTATCCGGACCAGTTCCGAGCATGAGTCCAGCCTCTCCACAAACCTGAATGCCTTTGTACCGAATGCCGGAACCCTGATACCCGTAAGCATCGGCAAAGCCAAATCGCCCGTTTTGTGTTGCGGTTATCTGCACAAAATTCCGGTCCAAATCCAGCCATGCTGCATTAAGACTAAGGGTAAACCAGCGGTGGTCGGTGTAATTGCCTGCAGTGATGTCGACCCGGATGGCCACATCCTTGGAAACGGCAAGGGCAGGATTCACCACAGCAGAAAATGGCAGTGCCATATCATAAAACTGTAGACTTCCAATCGGACCGAAGTTCCGGGAATTTTCAAGAAAAACCAGATCAGAGGAGGAAGACCATACCTTCACAGAATAGGAATTGACGCTATCCAGATAATTTTCAAACCGAAGAAAAACTCCAAGGGTATCACCTGGCCTGGCAAGGATTCCTTGCCGGTTGCGCATTTTACAATCGACAGCCCTGATGGAAATGCGCTGCTCCTTTTGCAAAGCTTTTAAGATATTGAGTCGGCCCCGACCCGCCTGATCCCGGTAACCTACATTTCCCGAAAGGGAATACACCGAATCGGAATTTACTCTGAGAAGTTCGCCAGCTTGAAGGCCAGTTAAATTTGGATATTTCGACAGAATAAGCGCAGCGGCACCGGCCACCATTGGACTGGACATGGAAGTTCCACCCTCAACCCATCCATAGTTTCCGTCAGTTTTAATGCCATAAACACCCACACCCGGTGCCAACAAATCCAGCTTGTAATTTCTACTCGCTGCCCAGAAAATACGGTCTGTAGTATCCGTCATGCTAACGCCGGTTACATAATCGTAATTGGCCGGAAGGAAATTGTAGTAACCTGCCGTGTTTCCACCGGCAGCAACTACCAAAGCGCCTTTATTAAAAGTTGCGTAGCGAATGATGTCCTGCTCAAACTGCGAACCAGAACCCGGACTTCCCCAACTGCAATTGATCACCTTACAGCCCATATCTGCGGCATAGACTATGGCTTCGTAGCCTGAAAAATTGCTGAAAGTTCCGGCCCAGTTCCAAATTTTAACTGGCAAAATTTTGCATTTCCAGGCGATGCCGGAAATCCCAATGCCATTGTTTGTTGAAGCCCCGGCCAGTGAAGAAACCGAAGTGCCATGTCCGGGCGATGTCCCGTTGTTATCAGGCGTAGGATTATTGTCGTTGCTGCCAAAATCCCAGCCACGGAAATCATCCACAAGCCCGTTTTGGTCATCATCAATTCCATTCACTGGATCGGCAAAATTATACTTGATGTTGGTGGTGAAATCTTCATGCAGCACGGGTGTTCCGGTATCCAGCAGGCCAATTACAACATTCGAATCCCCTTGACTCAAAGCCCAGGCTTCGTATGCCTTAATTTTCTTTAAAACCTGCCTTTGCGAACCTGAAACAGAATCGGCCGCGGGGTCATTGGGCATACTCAAGGGAAATGCCTTACTTTCCTCCCACTCTGCATAAAATACACCGGGCAGCTGCCGCACCTGTTTCAATAAAAAAGCAGTTTTCATTGGCTCCGGAACCTCAATGCTGTAAATCAGAGAGAGGTCGGTTTTTGCCATCAACCTGTTGCCTAAATTTTCTTCCTTCAATGCTTGATGAAATGGAAAACGCCTTTCCGGGTCCTGAAGCCCAAAACCACTGAGGACTTTCCTGCAAAGAGAATTTTTATCAGAGAAAGAAACCCTTAAGTCTGGCTGGATTTTCAACACCAGTCGGGCAGAAAAAGCCCGAAAACCGACAAACAGAAAAATCAGCAGGTATAGCTTTCTCATGAAAAAGTTTGAAAGCCCTAAATTTCAGTCATTTCTATTAATAATGGTTAATGACATGCAAAAAAACCTCAGATGATATAAGTCGAAACAAATACAAACATGAAACATGATTTTCCATGATTTCTGCCGGAAAAATTTATATTTGTACAAGTGATTAAAGGAATTGCCTGATGGACAGAATTTTCAGTGAAAAAGACGCGGAACTGCATAAGCAGCTTTGCTCGCTTTATACCCTGAGGCCAAAGCTGGAAAGCAAGCAGCAAAACCTCTTAATCAAATCCGTATTCCTGACCCGTTTTATCCGCATTGCTTCTCTGGATAAACTTAGAAATCAGCCCGAAATCACCATTGCACGAAAACTTCTTTCTGGAATTATGCCTGACTTAAAACCCCTTGAGGGCAGCGGAAGCATGATGCATGTGATTGAAAAAACGAAGCTTGCCTTGGGCAATCGCAACAATTAATTACCTTCCTTTTCGAAGGATTTTCAAAAATTTATCTGTTAAAATTCAGATTAATTTTGCTCTGAAGGTGTCTGAGTTGATCCGGTTCTACCCAGATAAAACCATTAAACCCGATTTATTTGGGTCATAAGAAATTTTTGGGGAGAGTACTATAACCTAAGAAGGTTGCATTGGCACCAGCGGTGCCCAAGGTTAATAGGAAGTGAAATAGGAAGACCCAAAGCTCCAGCGGAGCATCATATTATCGGTTCAAAATTTTATCCCGAACCATTTATTTTATAAAACCCAGGATACGCAACAAAAAAGAGGCCATCCTTTCGGACAGCCCCTTTGAAAATTATTTGTTAGGAATCAAAATCCACCTTCCTGATCATTCTCATCTACCTTACGGAAGAAAAGTTTGTCATCAAGAAATTCGTCGATTGCGGTTGCGGTTGGTTTTGGTTGTTTTTCGAAATGGCGGGAAATTTCAATTTGCTCGCGGTTTTCGAAAATTTCTTCCAGGTTATCAATGCCAGTAGCGAACTCGGCCAATTTTTCAGTAAGCTCTGCCTTTTCCTTGGCACCAATCTGGCGCGCTCTGCGGCCCATAACCACGATGGACTCATAAAGGTTGCCTGTAGGTTCAATAATCGGCATAAGATCACGGGTTACAGCTGAAACCGGAATCTTAGGGCTTGCAGAACGAAGCTGACGGGTAGGATCAATCTTTAATTTTTTCATTTTGAATCTTTATTCACTTGGGCAATCTGTCGGGTAGAGTAGTCAAAAACATCCTCCAATTCCTTCAGCTTTTTGCTCTTTGGAAATGAATCGGCAAAGTTAATATAAAAATCGATTGTCTGCCGGTAACGCTCAACCTTTTTTGCTTCGGTGCTGTTGCGGGCCAATCGAAAAGCTGAAATTATTCTCAGGTACAAAGCTTCTTCCCTGTTGGGAGAATCGGGATAATCCTTGGCAAAATTGGCTAAAACAATAATGGCCGACTTGTATTCCATAATCTGATGGAAAATCCGGGCATTTTCAAAATCTTTCTTTTCCAGTTTCTCATTCAATAAAGAAATCATGTCCTGACACCTCTTTCGTTTTTCCTCAGAATCCGGATACTTGTTGATGTAATTTTCTAGGGCCACAATGGCTTTGTCGCTATTGCCTTGATCTAGGTAATAAACCGGCGAGCTTTCAAATTGGGATAGCGCATTCATGTACAAGGCTTCCTCGGCATAAATGCTTCTGGGATATGTTTCTATAAAGTAATCAAAATAGAAACCTGCGGATTCAAGCAGCCTGAGTTCATACTGGCACATGGCATAAATAAACTCGGCCTTCTCCGCATTCTCGGTGCCTTTCAGAAGTGGGATTATGCCTTCCAGAAGACTTGAAGCACGGAAATAATCCTTTTTATCGTAATAGGAATATGCCCCTTCACGCTTCAAATCGAGGTTGTCGCTTTTTTGTAAACGACCAAATTTGCTGCAGGATGCTAGCAACAGGAGGAGAAATATTCCGGGGAAAATCCTTTTCATCGGGTTGCAAAGATAAGCAAGCATCGGGTTGTTTTACTCAGCTCATTTCACCCCGTATCGAACGGACCAAAAATCGCCGGATATCGGCCGGATTTTCAATGTTGGCAAGAAGAAACATTAATTTGGTAATGGCAGCCTCGGAAGTACAATCGCCTCCACCCAGCACTCCAACTTCTTTGAGGTGCCTGGAAGTTTCATATCGGCCCTGCAAAACTGTCCCACCATTGCATTGACTTACATTAAAAATCACAAGCCCCCTTGCGACAGCCTCACCCAAAAGTTCGATAAACCAGTCTGAAGTCTGTGCATTGCCAGATCCATAGGTTTCCAAAACCACGCCACGCAAGCCTGGAATTTCAAGAATTGCGCGTAAAGACTCCTTCGAAATTCCGGGAAAAAGTTTTAAAAATGCCACACGGCTATCCATGTTCTGGTGAACTTTCAGCTTTGCATAAGGCTGATAAGGCTTGATTGCGTTGAAGTCGTAATCAATCCGGATGCCTGCAGTGGCAAGTGCCGGATAATTTTTACTTTCAAAAGCGCGGAACTGAGCACTTTCTGTTTTTCGGGCGCGGTTGCCCCGAAGAAGTTTGTTGTTGAAAAAAATACAAACCTCTGTAACTACAGGCCGACCATCACGGCGGGCAGAAGCAATTTCCAAAGCCGTAATCAGGTTTTCGCGGGCGTCCGTGCGGATTGCACCAATGGGCAATTGTGCTCCTGTAAGAATGACTGGTTTGTTGAGGTCTTCAAGTAAAAAACTCAAAGCAGAGGCCGAATAGGCCATTGTATCTGTGCCATGGATGATGACAAAGCCATCATATTTTGCATAATGCATTTCTATGATGCCGGCCATGGTTGCCCAGTGGGCTGGCTGCATGTTGGCTGAATCAATGAGCTGATGAAAAGAGATTACAGTCAGACTAAAATCAAATTTATCAATCTCAGGAATCTGACTCAGAATCTCCTCGAAATCAAAAGGAACCAAGGCTCCGGAGGCTTCATCATGAACCATTCCGAGTGTACCTCCGGTATATATAAGCAAGAGCGAAGCAGCAGAATCTACCCTTCGTTTTTTTACTTCAATTGTACGGTAATCTGCCGCTGCTTCGTTTTGGTCTTCCAATCTGGTGTGGCAATTCAGTTTTTTTGTTGAACCGATTGCGCCGACAAATTAAACAAGGAAACCGAATTCAGAGATGTGATTTCTGCAATTTCAGCCGGAGTTTTTTGAAAAAAATCGGCAAGGGCAAACACCACCTCCTGAAGATAAGCAGGTTCGTTGCGTTTACCACGATAAGGAACCGGTGGTAAATAAGGGGCATCTGTTTCGAGAACAATTGCGCCCAGCGGTAAACGACCGAGGAATTCTCTAACCGGATTTTTAGGGTAGGTAATGCTTCCACCCACGCCAAGGCAAAAGCCTAAATCAATCACTTCGTTTGCTTCAATTTCACTTCCTGAAAAACAGTGAAAAACCCCGCGCAAACCTTTTTCAGCAAAGGGACGGACGATGTCAATTGTTTCTCTGGTAGCCTCTCTGGTATGAAGTGAAACCGGCAATTTGTCTTCCAGCGCCCAGGCAAGCTGCATTTCCAATGCCTGAATTTGTTCGGTTGCAAACTCTTTGGACCAATAAAAATCAAGTCCGATTTCACCCACCGCGCAAGCAGGGTATTGCTGAAACAATGGTCTTATTTTTTCCAAAACTTCCTGCCAGTTTCCATCCACATGGCATGGATGCAAACCCCACATGGGTTTAAGTTCTTCAAACTGCTTGATGGCCTTCACAACGAACTCAATCGATTCAAGGTCAATATTGGGGAGCAACATCCACTCCACACCAGCCCTTTGGGCCCGCAAAACAACTTCCTCCAGATCAAGTTCAAATGGACTTCCAAAAATGTGTGTGTGGGTGTCTACCAACTTCATAATGGGGCAAAGGTTCGAAAAAATCAGATGGTATTTTTATTACAATTTAAAGAATAAACATTGCTTATTTAAGTCAGAATTCCCTGAAGGACAAGCGCTTCAAAAATAGTTTCAGAATATTATTTTCCGATAACCTGTGTTTTTAACCAAATCTATTGAACTGAGAATTAAAACCTTCTAAATGATTGGAATTAATTCTTCAAAATATAAAATTTGAGCCTTATAATTTTCAAAAATTTAGTTCTTCCAATTTTATGAAATTAAAATTTCTACCTGTTCTAATGCTTTTAGGAGCACCCTTTTTTGGGAGTGCACAGCAGCGCAATTGCGGAACGATGGAGCATCATCAGCAACTCCTTCAACAAGACCCCGCAATGCAATCAAGGCTCAATCAGATTGAAGCACACACAAGGCAATTTGAAAGACTGCCAAATTCTGAAAAGGCTACTGGTGTAGTTTACAACATTCCTGTAGTTGTCCATGTCGTTTATAACGGAGCAGCACAGAATATTTCTGATGCCCAAATTCAGAGTCAAATCGATGTTTTGAACAAAGATTTCCGCCTTTTGAATCCGGATAATGTGAATGTCCCATCAATTTTTGCTGGCTTAAAATCAGATGTAGAAATTAATTTTTGCCTGGCCAAGCAGGATCCAAATGGAAATCCTACCACCGGCATCACCCGTACTGCCACCACCAGAACC
>CANETC010000120.1 GCA_947441055.1 Cytophagaceae bacterium
CCTGAAGCACCAATTACAATTCCTGGCCTTGCAAAACACCAGGTCCAAAATCCTGATAAGAGAAAAGTAAATGCCCATACTTTCCAGAATATTTCTTTTACAAGATTGTAAATCAATGTACTAAGAAGAATAAAAGGCAGGAGATTGGATGCCAGGTGCATGGCATTGGCGTGAAGGAAAGGAAAGAAAATGATTCCTGCCAAACCTCGAAGTTCTCTGGGTCGCAAGCCGAATGCAGAAAAAGAAGTTTCAAAAAACCATTCCAAGAAAAGAATAAAAACCATAAAAGTCCCAGCCAATGCCGAAGGCAGCAGGGAATAGGCAAACTGGTTTGGGCTGTTGCTCAAACTTTTTTGTTCCCCGTTTTTATTTTTTTTCAGCATTAACCTCTCACTTTTTCCTGATTCCAAAAATACTATCAATATTGAGGCCAGAATTTGAATCATGCATATTGCGGTAGCGGGAAACATCGGGGCAGGCAAATCCACCCTTGCACAAAAATTAGCCAATCATTACAACTGGGAGGTTTTCTATGAATCTGTTGACGACAATCCCTACCTCTCGGATTTTTATGACGACATGAACAAATGGGCATTCCACCTGCAGGTTTATTTTCTTTCCACACGGATAAAACAGGTGCTGGATATTCAGGCTACCAGCCGCACGATTATTCAGGATCGGACCATTTATGAAGATGCTGTGATTTTTGCCCGCAACCTTCATGCATCCGGGCATATTAACCAGCGTGATTACCACAATTACCTGAACCTGTTTGATACAATGACGGGCTTTGTAAAGCCACCCGATCTTCTCATTTACCTTCGGGCAAGTATGCCTACCCTTGTAAAGCGTATCGAAATGCGCGGCCGGGAATATGAAAACAACATCAAACTGGAATATTTGCGCAAGCTTGGAGAATCTTACGAAGACTGGATTTCAACATACGACCGCGGGAATCTCTTGGTTATTAATGCGGATGAACTTGATTTTGTAAGCCATCAGGAAGACCTGGGCAAAATCATCGGCATGGTTGATCGTGAATTGTATGGCATTTTTGGCACAAACCAAGCATAGTTAATTTTTACAATTGTTTTTAAATGGCCATCCCTTTTGGCCCAACTACTATTTTAAATACTTATGATCCGAATTTCTGTTTCTGTTACGAAAACAACTGGTTTTTTATTTCTACTGTTCCTAAGTCAAAATTTGTTGCAGGCCCAGCTCCGCAAAGATTTCACCTTAGATGATATCTGGAAAAATCCTGTTTGGAGGTCAGAAGGCGTGGATGAAGTAAACTGGTTTAAAAGCGGTTCGCAATGCTCAGCTCTGAAAGATGGCAATATCGAGGTTTATGACATCAAAACCGGCCTTCGGGTTCGTACACTTCTGGAAGGAAGCAAACTGAAACTAGATTCTTCAATCCTTGATATTCAGAATTATACGCTTAGTCCGGATGAAAGCCAGTTGCTGATTGAAACCGGAATAGAGCCAATTTACAGACGGAGTTCCCGGGCTTTTTTCTATTTGTATAATCTAAAATCAGGGAGTCTTCAGGCGATTATGCCAGGGAAAAAGATATACCTCGCAAATTTCTCACCGGACGGAAAACAGGTTGCATTTGGGTATGAGAACAACCTTTACCTGCACGATGTGGGCACCGGAAAAGAAAAGGCCATCACAAGCGGCGGGAAACTCAATGAGATTATCCACGGAAGCACCGATTGGGTTTATGAAGAAGAATTTGAGTTCTGGAAGGCATTTCATTGGTCGCCTGATTCCAGGAAAATTGCCTTCATGACTTTTGACGAAAGGGAAGTACCGAGTTACAACATGCAAATGTGGGGTAGCCTCTATCCGAAGGATTATAAATTCAAATACCCAAAAGCAGGCGAGCGCAATTCCCGGGTGGATGTTTCAATTTATGACCTTGCGAGTGGCAAAACCCTGCCGCTGGAAGAAGGCGCTGAAAATGATCAATACATCGCACGCATGCAGTGGACGCGCAATTCTGGAATCCTGTCTCTTCGCAGGTTGAACAGACTTCAGAATAAAATTGAACTTCTGCATGCGGATGCTACAAGTGGCAAGCTCACTGTAGTGTTGGAGGAAAATAGTTCCACATTCCATGAAATGAACGATGATTTACGCTATCTCGAAAATGGCCGAGAATTTATCTGGAGTTCTGATAAGTCTGGATTTCAGCATTTATATCTCCATTCAATGGACGGAAAATTAATCCGACCCATTACCAGTGGCAATTGGGAAGTGAGTAGCTTTTTGGGGATTGATGAAAAGAAAGGTTTGCTCTATTTTATGAGTACTGAAGATGGATCTGTTCAAAGGCAATTATACAGCGTAGCCATAACCGGAAATAACAAGCGCCGACTAAGTGAAGGAAAAGGCACCCATTCTGTTAGTTTCAACCAAGACTTTTCTTACTACATTGACGATTTCAGTTCCGCATCCAATGTTCCGGTAACGACCCTTTACCAATCCAATGGGAAGTCTGTGAAGGTTTTAGAAGAAAATAAAGCACTGAAAGACAGGCTTTCAAATTTCAACATTGCTCCAAAGACATTTTTTGAAATTACAACCGCCAAAGGAATTACACTAAATGCTTGGATGATCAAACCTCTAAATTTTGATCCGGCGAAAAAATATCCGGTTCTGATGCATTGCTATGGTGGACCAGGTCACCAAACGGTAACGGATGAATGGGCTGGTGCTGATTTTTTCTGGTATCAGATGCTTGCTTCCAAAGGTTTTATTGTGGTTTCTGTTGACAACAGGGGCACTGGCGGCAAAGGTTCCGAATTCAGGAAATCTACTTACGCCCAGTTGGGAAAACTGGAGTGCGAAGACCAAACCGATGCTGCACGCTGGCTTGGAACGCAATCCTGGGTTGATGTAGGTAGGATTGGAATCTGGGGTTGGAGTTTCGGTGGTTATCTCACTTCTCTTTGTATGACAAAAGGCGCGGATGTTTTTAAAACAGGAATTGCAGTTGCACCGGTAACAAACTGGCGGTTCTACGACTCAATTTATACAGAGCGATATCTGAAATTGCCTTCGGAGAATGCGGTTGGATACGATGATAATTCCCCTGTTACACATGCCGACAAACTCAAGGGCAATTATCTTTTGGTACATGGAACGGGGGACGACAATGTCCATTTCCAGAATGCCATTTCAATGGTAAATGCCCTTGTTAAGGCAAACAAGCCATTCGATTCGGCTTATTATCCGAACCGAAACCATGGAATTTATGGAGGAAGCACAAGGCTTCACCTTTATACCAAGATGACAAATTTCATTCTTGAAAATCTTTAAGCCAGGTTTCCAGGAATGTAGTTTGAGCGTTATAAAATGCACTTAAATGTTCTTTCCTGGTTTTCTCAAGGTTTTCAACGAGTTCATTGGCGTTTTTAATATCAGAGTTGTATTTTCTCACTTCATCCCGGCAAACTTGTTTTTCTGCCTCTGTTTCCATTCCGTTTCTT
The DNA here is from genome assembly GCA_947441055.1 of Cytophagaceae bacterium. Lineage (GTDB taxonomy): Bacteria > Bacteroidota > Bacteroidia > Cytophagales > Flexibacteraceae > CAMDMI01. Next base: position 3,501 of record CANETC010000120.1, read on the forward strand.
TTAACTTTTTGACAGTGGACCTTGAAATCCTGTTCAGAAACAATGAAATTTTCGATGTGGACAATTTCATTTCTAGCTTCTTTGGCAAATAGCCTTAAGCTATTTAATGCGGCACTTTTCACAAGATAATCACCACAGCAAGCTGGATGGTTTTTCAAGTTGATATTGTTGATTTCAACCAGTTTAGAAAATTCAGACCGGCGTTTTTCAGAGATATGAATGGAGTCTTTCAGAATACTTTCAAGGCAGGCAGTTTCCATTTTGATGACCGGAACCAGATAAGACTGAATTCCATGAAGGTATTCAAGTCTTTTTTGGGCCTCTCTGAAAAATATGGCAATCCGGCTTCCGTCCTCAGTTCTTGTTAGTCGGTTTTCAATGCGATAAATCGCTACTTCTTCTTCAAGCCTTGTGGCAGCGTTTAATACTGATTTGTGGCATTCAAGGATTTTGGCTCTGACAATTAGAATAGAATCAGCCTGAATTTCCGATTTAAGATTGGAGCACTTTGAAGTATAATCGATGAGGGCATGCAGGAATCGGGTATATTCTGTGGGAAGTGATTCATGCGCATTCGGGACCTTGTGGTTTTTAAAATGGCTTGATTCCTTTTTTAGTTTGTGGATAAGCGATTTGCCCGATGAACTGTCCGCGTTCAATTCCTGCGTGCAAAAATCCGAAATTGTGGCTTCCATGCTTTCCCGACAAAGCGGGAAAGTATGGTGTTCAAAGTAATTAAGTGATTCACGCGCTCGCGCAACAGCTTGCCCAAAAGCCGGGTAAGTTGATGTAAAAAGTAAAAAGGTAAAGAGTAGTTTTCTGACCATTGTGTAGAAGTCATCTTTCTACACAAATCAATTAATAAAAGAACTTTTAATTCTTCGCCATAATCAAATCAAAAACCAACTTGTCTCAATTCTCAGCTGAGATGTTCATCCAACCTGTCCAACGCCGGCTTCCATCAGAAAGCAGAAGTTCGTAGAAATATTGGCCAGCCACAAAATCATCATTCCTTTTCCAGGCAATTTGATTTTCGACAATTCCAGAATAAACCAATTTGCCCCATCGATTAAACAATCGAACCTTCATTCCTTCATATGCACCCTTGATTACCCAATCCTTATTTTCTGGAACGCTGCTTTCTGGAATTATTAGGTTAGGAATTTCAACTTTATCCCGCATCGTAATATTGAGAAGATCAGAACCAAAACATCTTCTTTGCTGTGAATCCCATGCGGTTACACTTATTGTTTGATTGACATTTGGGGAAAATTTCAAAATACTTTCCGTCCTAGGTTCGAAGTCTGAATTGCTGCTGGTCCAGTCACTTTCTGGATACCCACTTTCCAAGCGAATGGAAATTCCTCTTTCGATTTCCTGGTCAGGACCAAGTGATGGAACCGGAAGAGGTACAATTTCAAAATTGTAAACTTCGGTTGCTGTGTCTATGCAGGCTTGAAAGTTACCTTCAAAAACAGCCTTCAAATTGTGAAGTCCTGCTGAAATTTGAGATGGTGGAATTCTGTCTGTTAATATTCCATCCAGATAATATTTAGTGCCAGGAAATCCGTTGATCAAAATATCAGACCCATTGTTGCAATAAAAAGGTTTTCTGAAAAGGGAAATAAGATTTCCGGGTCGCTGAAGTGGTTTTAGGTAAACAAACTGTTCTGTACTGCTGCTACATGAAGGAGCTGTTTCAACATAATACTCTATTCGATAGGTATTGTTAGGGAGAAGAATTCCCGGTGAAAAAATATTGCCCGGTGGAATAATGCCTTGCCCGGAAAAAACTCCGCCTGCAGTGAATGGCACTAAATTAAGGTTGCCGGCGGAAGGACAAATTGTATCCGGCAAATTTTCAAATCCGCCATTGGGAATCCCAAAAACCTGAACAGTCCGCGTTGATGTATCTCCGCATCCACCAGCAGTACTTTGTAGAAAATAGCGGATGGTATGGGTTCCTATTCCTGCCAATTGTGGCAAAAATTGATTTCCAGAAATTCCGGGACCACTGAATATTCCCGGCTGGGGATTTATAGGCGTTAGGATATTGGCTGGAGCAGTAATGCAATAGGAGGGAAGTAGACCAGTAAATTCAGCTTCAGAAAGTGACTTCACCATATTGAACTTGAATCTGGAATCGGTCCTATTTTCATAATATTCTACCACCACATCCCTGTATCCGGCAGTTAAGTAAACCCCACAACCATTGCTGCCAGCATTGCTGACATCCCGAAATTGGTGATCGCTCCAATCATTTATTATCCAGGTTGCGCCTCCGTCAATACTCACCCGAAAACCGTCATCGGCCCCGCCTGAAAATAAATAATAACCAGTTTCAAACAGATACTTTCTCCGCATCCGAATGGCAAAAAACTCCTTATAGCTACCACAAACATTATTGGTGTCGGCAAAGGAACCGGGAGCTGCAGTATTGTTTCCCCAGTTAAAATCGAAGTTCATGCTCGATTCAGAAATATATCCAAAATACCTGTCAGGATTGAAGGTATCTTCATTTGTTGCATCAAGAATTGTCGAGCTGATACTCGGAATCCAGGTATAAAAATATCCGCGCCAATATCCTTCTGGATAAAAAGCTGGGTCGGAGTCAACTAGTCTAGAAATGGTAAAAGGAAATTCATTGAGCTGATTGCTATAAGTAACCGGGTTACTTCCTTTTACCCTTAGACGATAATTTGTTCCAGCTTGTATATTGGAAGGGAAGGCTACTGTTAGAAACGAAGTTTGCAAACCTCCAGATTGGCTCAACTGGCCCTCCATGGTAATCAAACCGCCTCCACCAAAATTGCCATTCAAAGCAATTTCAACAGTGAAAATATTTCCTGGATTAAAAAGCTCGTGTTCGAATTTAATTTTGAGCAATGCATTGCTGCAAATAGTAGCACCGGCAACATTATAATCTACAAGTTCAGGCCGGCGGATATTTGCTGCTTCTGCATTTTTATAATTATTCAGGAGCAGGAATACTGCCAATACCAAATTAATGGTGAATTTGTTCAATTTCATATCGAATAAAGAGCCTCAAATATGATAAAAACTAACCTTCTGCCCGCAAAATCTTCATGGCCATTTGCAATAGTCATTGAAAAAAGTGGGCTACATTTGTCTTTATGAAACGCGTCCTTTTGGTTGCCATTTTAGCTTCATTTTGCTTTCCATCATTCCTTTTCAGTCAAACAATGGGGTATAAGGATTGCACCCTCGATCAAACCGACCGGGTAAATGCAATGCTTGATTCTTCGGCAATTAAGAATCTGGAAGCCAGTAGAATACAGGGTTTTCGTATTCTGATTTATTCCGGCAACGAGCGAGACGAAGCCATCAAGGCAAAAGAGAATGCCTATGTTTTATTTCCAAAAGCAGATGTTTATATGACTTACCAGGTACCAAGTTTCAAGGTTCGCTTCGGAGATTTTTATTCTCGGCTTGATGCCTGGACAACACTTTTAAAATTACAGGCTCAGTTTCCACAGGCCGTAATTACCAATGAGATCGTAAACATAAAGCCTTAATAAAATACATGTTCCTTTACAATGTGACCATAAACCTGGAAGACAGCATCCACGATGATTGGATGGATTGGATGAAAAACAAGCATCTGGAAGAAGTTATGGCTACAGGCTGTTTTGTGGCGCACCGCATTCTAAAAGTCCTTTCGGAAATTGAAAACAATGGAACTACATATTCAGTCCAATATTATTTCAATGAAATGACGGATTATGTGAGGTATCAGGAAAAATATGCGCCATCACTCCGTGCAGAAGGATTGGAGAAGTTTGGTGATAAAATGATGACTTTCAGGACCCTTTTGGAGGTTATTTCCTGATCACATCAAAAACAAAAGGCTGCCTTGAGATTTCTAGGCAGCCTTTTGTTTTATTTAAAATTACTGAATTATTCCTATACAGAAGGCTTCCTTCCGCGAAACCATCTCTTGGCTTTATCTGTTCTGTTGGAACTGCTAGGCGGAACAGTTTTCACGCCGGGTGCTGCCGCTTTCTTGGCAGGTGCTTGTTGCCGCTGTGGTTTTTCTACCTCCTGATTTTCCAGCGGGTATGGATGCTCGGATTGAATTGGAACTTTTCTTCCAATCAGTTTCTGAATATCGCGCAAGAATTCTTTTTCTTCCTCATCACAAAAAGAAATTGCCCTTCCACTGGCACCCGCTCTACCTGTTCGGCCAATGCGATGCACATAAGTTTCAGGGATATTGGGCAGTTCGAAGTTAATCACATGACTTAGGTCGTCCACATCAATACCGCGAGCGGCTATGTCTGTGGCAACAAGAATCCGAATCTGGCTGGCCTTAAAATCACTCAGGGCTTTTTGCCTGGCATTTTGAGATTTATTTCCGTGAATAGCGGCAGCACGGACGCCGGTTTTTTCCAAATCACGAACAACTTTATCTGCGCCATGTTTGGTGCGCGTAAATACCAGGGCACGCTGGATGCTCTTGTCTTTAAGCACATGATTCAGGAGACTTTTCTTGTCAACTTTATCCACAAGAAAAACCATTTGCTCCACTGTTTCTGCGGTTGACGAAACCGGAGTCACCTCAACCTTAACTGGATTTTGGAGGATGCTATTCGCCAATCCAACAATTTCCGGGGGCATTGTTGCCGAGAAAAACAGACTCTGGCGTTGTCTTGGCAATTTCGCAATTACCTTCTTCACATCGTGAACAAAACCCATGTCGAGCATTCGGTCGGCTTCATCCAAAACAAAAAGTTGGATGCGACCAAGGTCTATAAATCCTTGATTGATCAGATCAAGCAATCGGCCTGGAGTTGCCACCAGAACATCAACGCCCCGTTTGAGACCTTCGGTCTGTGCATGCTGGGAAACGCCACCAAAAACCACAA
>CANETC010000121.1 GCA_947441055.1 Cytophagaceae bacterium
AACCATCCGAAGAAATTTTGGAAACCCTGGCCTCCGCAGACCATTTCCCATCAATAAGTCCTGTGCCAATCTGAATGTTGTTTTTTAGCGTATTGAATGAGCCATAAGAATGACTGGTTTCGGCCCATGCATCCGGCCGGAGGGTGTTGGTCTGGATGTTCAGACTTGCACCAAAAGCCGCAGCGCCGTTGGAAGAAGTACCCACGCCACGCTGGATTTGTATGCTGTTGACCGAAGAAGAAAAGTCCGGCATGTTTACCCAGAAAAGACCGTGCGATTCGGCATCGTTCACCGGAATTCCGTTCATGTTTACATTGATTCTGGTGGCATCACTTCCACGAATAGAAAGTCCTGTGTAGCCAACGCCACCACCGGCATCCGAACTCGCAAGCACGGATGTTTCCTGCTGCAAAAGGATGGGCAAATCCTGACCAAGGTTGAGTTTTTCAAGGTCTTCCTTTTTTACCAGACTTCGGGTTCCGGGATCGGCAGAACCACTTCGCGTGGCACTTACAATTACTTCCTCCGGAAGCATATTTCGGACTTCCATCCGGATGTCAATTTTCAGGTTTTCTTTAACCAGAACAGGCATTCTGAATGGAAAATAACCCGGATACTGTGCCCTGAGAAAATACCTACCCGGTTTAATATTCTGAATTTCAAAATGTCCATTTTGTTCGCTGATGCTGGCAAATGCAGTGCCTTCCAAGCCAAGCTGCGCCATGGAGATGGACTTGCCATCATTTTTTTCTGAAATGGTTCCGCTGATGCTGAATTGGGCAAATGCAGCGCTGCCCGAAATCAACATTCCAATAAAAAGACTGATTTGTTTTTTCATGTTCCTGGTAAAAATTGCTGACCACGGAACACCGGCAGGCACCATATGCCACACCAAAGTTTTCAACCATTCCCTTCGCCGGCATTATCCGGATCAGGTTCGACGGGTTTAATCTCAGCCTGCAAGGCACCCCGTAGTCGGGGGCAAATATAGGATTCCAAACAAATTACGCGGTATGTTTTTTTTGAATGGCGCATTTTCGTAGTTGCAGTCCAATGGAAGACCTGTTCCGCGCCTTATTTCTTTTTCTCATCACAGCCATTATTTCGGCCTATGGCTCATTGCAGCTTGGTCCGGTCAATGGCGGGGTTTTGCGGTATTGCCTTCTCCGAAATTTCAGAGCCGCAATCCTTTTAGGACTTGGCGGAAGCTTGACAGAACTGCCATATGCAGCCATTGCATTGTTTGGCTCCGATTGGCTTCAAAGCTTTGATGGACTCGAAAACTGGATCCGCTGGGGATTGGTGCCAATATTTTTTCTACTGGGACTTAAGTTTCTTTTTTCTGCCCGACCCAACACAGAAATTCCAGACCAATCTAGCCCGCAGCAGGAGCGTAATCCTGTGTATGAAGGCATGTTGCTGGCACTTTTTAATCCGCAACTTCCGCTTTTCTGGATTTCGATTCTATTATGGTACAAAAGCAGTCTTGCTTTGTATCCCCAAAGTCTGGCCCAAGATCTGGCTTTTATTGCAGGAACGGCATCGGGTGCATTTTTTCTTATGTGGATTTTGGTGCGTCTTGCCCGAAAAAACCAGGAACGCCTGCTTGCTTTTAGCAAGCGCTACAGCCCAGAAAAACTAATTGGCTGGTTTTTTATTCTGCTGGCCATTGCCCAGCTGATCCGGCAATTTTTTGCCTGATTTTGGTTTTTCAAGTCCTGTGTTTAAATCATTTTTTTCAATCAAAGGATAAGTGTAATTCATCCATTCTGAAATCCATTTGGTTGGATTTCACGACTCCAATTTGGATCGCAGATAAATAGAATTGAAACCAATGTGCATCGTTACCTACCTGCCCAGTTTAGATGGCTTTACGCTTACTTCCAACAGAGATGAGCATTTGAGTCGTGCGGAAACCCTCGATCCTGCTGCGTATCCGGTTGGCGATGAAAAGCATTATTACCCGCAAGATCAGGACAGTTTTGGATCCTGGATTGCTGCATCCGATACAGGACTGAATCTTTGTCTTTTGAATGGCGCATTTGAAAAGCACATTTCCATTCCTCCATACCGAAAAAGCCGGGGTTTGGTTCTGCTTGAAGTTCTTGCCTTTGGAGGTCCGGAAAAATTTCTGCTTGAAAATAGCCTTGAAGGTGTTGAGCCCTTCACACTTATCGCCATCAGCAACCATGAGAATCTGGAGTTGATAGAACTGCACTGGGATGGAGAAAGACCCTTCCTCAACCATCTTGATCCGCATTTGCCTTACATATGGTCATCTTCAACCTTGTATGACACGGAAGCTCGTCGCATGAAGGAAGAGTGGTTTCGCATCTGGCTGGATAAAAATCCGGAACCAGGTCAGGATGAAATTCTATCTTTTCATCAACACTCCATGAAAGAAGACGCCGACAAAACAAAGCTTTTGCAACCCGGCAATGATCCACAAACATTAAGCATTACCACCGTTCGGGACTTGGATGGCAAGCGCACTATGCGCCACCACAATCTCATAAAATCTTCAAAATCGGAAATAGAATTGCCGTGATTTTCCTCGGATTTTCCCTCCTTTGGCATTGGAAAAATCAGTACACAGAATTTAAGCGATGAAACTTTTCATCAACGACCACTACATACGAATTCTTTCTGCCGGCAAAGAGTTTGATTCCTCCGGCCATCTTCAGGTTTCAAGCCTTAAGTCAACCGAGGCCAATGCTTTATCCGGAAGTATTTTTTTACAGGATGCCCGTGTTACGGATATACGGGTCCTTTTGGAATGGATTGAAAAAGGGAGTTTGGCAGGTCAGATTGAAATTATTTGCCAATCCAATGAACCGGCTGCGATGAAAGAATATGTGAAAAAGCAATTTCGAATTATAGAAGCGGCTGGCGGACTTGTTCGGAAGGAAGAGAATTTCCTTCTGATTCACAGGCTGGGAAAATGGGATTTGCCAAAGGGCAAACTGGAAAAGGGCGAAAGCATGAAAGATGCAGCCATCAGAGAAGTTGAGGAAGAGTGCGGAATTAAGGTTGAATTGGGGGAAAAGATTTGCAACACCTGGCATAGTTATTTGCTGGACGGCAAACGAACACTTAAGAAAACAGCCTGGTATTCAATGAACTGTCTGGATGATGCAAATATGCAGCCCCAAAAAGAGGAAGGCATTGAGCAAATAAGGTGGATGACTGAGGCAGAAGCCAGTCCGGCCTTATTTTCGTCTTACCGCAGCATCAGAGCCGTTCTTGAAAACTACCTGAAAAAGGGAAAATCCGGACTAGAAAACGCATAAGTTTCCTTCAATGAAAGTGCTGATCATCAATGGTCCCAACCTAAACCGACTCGGATTTCGCAATCCGGAACTTTATGGAAACCGCTCATTTGAGGATTATCTGCAAGAACTTCGACAGGATTTTCCAGACTTGAATTTACAGTACTTTCAGTCCAACCACGAGGGTGCATTGATCGACTTTTTACAGCAAGAATCTGGCGCTGCGGATGGAATCGTAATCAATGGCGGCGGTTTAAGCCATACTTCAATTTCGTTGGCGGATGCCCTTGTCGACGCGGGTCTCCCGGCGGTGGAAGTGCACATCAGCGATGTGTATGCAAGAGAGCCATTCCGGCACCATAGTTTTTTAAAAGCGGTTTGTTTGCAGCAGATTAGTGGGGAAGGATTGAAAGGCTATTCAATGGCCCTGGAAAAATTGATTGTCAATTGGAGGGCCAGTTGATTTCTTAAAAATTTACAGCTCAGGAATAGTCGTGTCGGTTATTTTTGAGGCATCATGACCGACATTCGCCAGCAGATTTCCCAACTCACCGAGCGCCTTCATTATCTCAATCACCGCTATTACCAGGATTCAGTTTCAGAAGTGAGCGATGCTGAATTCGATGCCATGCTCCGGCAATTGCAGCAGCTGGAATCGCAGCATCCGGAATTGGCGCAGCCCGATTCACCAACCCAGCGCGTGGGCGGCAGCATCACAAAAGAATTCCGACAAATAAAACACAGTTATCCAATGCTTTCTCTTGGCAATACCTATTCCAGAGAAGAATTGGCTGAGTTCGATGAGCGGGTTCGCAAGGGTTTGAATGGCGAAGCATTTGAATATGTATGCGAACTAAAAATTGACGGCGTGGCCATCAGTCTGGTGTATGAAAAAGGGATTCTGGTTCAGGCCATTACCCGGGGCGATGGTGTGCAGGGTGATGAAGTAACCACCAATACCAAAACCATTCGTTCCATTCCTTTACGATTACAGCCCGGAAATTATCCGGAAAAATTTGAGGTTCGGGGCGAGATTTTTATGCCTTTCAAGGTTTTTGACGCCCTCAATGTTGAACGGGAAGACATCGGAGAAGCGACCATGGCAAATCCCCGCAATGCAGCCAGCGGGACAATGAAAATGCAGGATTCTTCCATTGTTGCACACCGCCGTCTGGATTGCTTTCTCTATTATTTGCTTGGCGAAAATCGGATGTCAGATTCACATTCGGCCAGCCTTCAGGCCATGGAAAGCTGGGGACTTCCCGTCTCGGATTCTTGGCGCCTTTGCCAAACTTTGGATGAGGTTTTTGCCTTCATCGATCATTGGGACAAACAACGCTTTCACCTGCCAATGGGCATTGATGGAATCGTGATTAAGGTGAATTCTCTTCTGCATCAGGAGGAACTCGGTTTTACAGCCAAAATTCCACGCTGGGCCATTTCGTACAAATATCAGTCGGAGTCGGCTACCACAGTTTTGGAATCCATTTCCTATCAGGTGGGTCGCACCGGCGCGGTAACCCCGGTGGCCAACCTTCGACCAGTTCAACTTGCTGGAACAAAGGTGAAGCGCGCTTCATTACACAATGCCGATGAAATTGCCAGACTCGACATCCGGATTGGCGACTGGGTTTTTGTGGAAAAGGGAGGAGAAATTATTCCCAAAATTACCGGCGTTGACACAGCCAAAAGAGGCTTATTTTCTCAGGAAACGAAATTTCTGCACGATTGTCCGGTTTGCGGAACCGCGCTTGTCCGGACCGAAGGCGAGGCCGCCTGGTATTGTCCGAATGAACAAGCTTGTCCCCCGCAGGTAAAAGGCCGCATGGAGCATTTTATTCAGCGCAAGGCTTTAAACATTGATGGCCTGGGCGCCGAAACCATTGACCTTCTTGTTGAAAAAGGATTGGTGGCAAATGCCGGAGATTTGTATTCGATTCAATATGAGCAGCTGATTGCCCTTGACCGGTTTGCCGACAAATCGGTTCGCAACCTTTTGGCGGGCATTGAGAAATCAAAGTCGGTGCCTTTTCCCAAGGTATTGTTTGGCATCGGCATTCGATTTGTGGGCGCAACAGTGGCAGAAAAACTGGCTGAACATTTCGGCAGTTTGGATAACATTGCCAAAGCCAGTTTTGAGGAATTGATTCAGGCTCCTGAGATTGGGGAGAAAATTGCCCGTTCGGTTCTTGCCTATTTTGCCGACCAAAAAAACCAGGCTTTTTTGGAAAAGCTGGAAAAGGCTGGACTTCAATTGGCCATGACAGGTGGACCGGCAGCAGAAAGTGAAGCGCTGGCAGGTTTAAGTTTTGTGATTTCAGGTGTGTTTTCTCAATTCTCCCGCGAGGAGCTTCAGGATAAAATCAAGGCCAACGGTGGCAAACTCGTTTCCTCGGTTTCGGCCAAGGTAAATTACCTGTTGGCAGGTGAAAATATGGGTCCGGCCAAATTGGAAAAAGCGAGTAAACTGGGAGTGAAAATCCTTACCGAACAGGAATTTCTGGATATGCTGGTGCCTACAATTTAATTCGCAAAAACCTCGTCTTAAAAACCCATTTAAAATTCAAATGATGAACAAAGAAACCGTTTTAATTATTGGTTCTTCCGGACATTCAAAAGTGATAATTGATATTTTTGAAAAGGAGGGGAAATATGAAATAGCAGGCTTAATTGACGATTTTAGAAATATAGGCGAAGAAACACTGGGCTATAAAATCATCGGAAAGGAATCTGATTTGCACGACCTCCATTTCAAAAATCCGCACTGGAAATTATTCATTGCGATTGGAGATAATTGGATAAGAAACAAAGTTGTAAACCGAATAATTGACAAGATTCCAGACATTGAATTTGCGTCTGCAGTTCATCCATCTGCCCAGATTGGGAAAGGGGTAAAAATTGGAAAAGGAGTTGCCATCATGGCGGGTGCCATTGTAAACAGCAATTCTTTCATCGGAGATTTTACCATCATCAATACAAGAGCAAGCATTGACCATGACAGCGAAATGCTGTCCTTTTCAAGTCTGGCGCCGAATGCAACATGCGGTGGAAATGTGTCTATTGGCGCGTTTTCTGCGATATCAATTTCCGCAACAATCAAACACGGTATTTCAATTGGCAGTCACACCATCATTGGTGCGGCTTCGGTTTTATTGAAAAGCTGTGGCGATCAATTGATTTTATACGGTGTGCCAGCCAAGGAAATCCGGAAGCGGGAGGTAGGAGAGAAGTACTTATAAGGATTGAATTTGCTGGAAATAATATTCCCGTTTCTGTGAATCCAGGCATCTAAAAACTGCCTGCAATTTTTTCAGTAGTTTGGCTGCAATGAAGAACATCTGGCTTGATTGCGATCCCGGACACGATGATGCCATGGCCATCCTGATTGCGGCTTTTCATCCCTCCATCAATTTGCTTGGCATTAGCACAGTGGCTGGAAATCAGTCTGTCGAAAAAACCACCGCCAATGCACGGGCTATCTTATCTGTTGTCGGAAAAGGAAATATTCCTGTCTTTCGAGGTCAGGGCGCTGCGCTGCTTTCTCCCATGCCATTCTGTGCCGAAATACATGGAGAATCTGGACTGGATGGTCCAGATGGAAACCCGCTTTTTCCCTTGCAGGCTCCGCCAGAAATGGAACAGCCCTGGTTGCCTGCCATGAAGGAGGCAATTCTTCAAACCGCCAGAGAAACCGGGGAGGCCGTTTGGCTGGTTTGTACAGGAAGTCTTACCAATGCCGCCTTGCTTCTGACAATGCATCCCGAAATTTGCCAGCACATAAAAATCAGCTTAATGGGTGGCGCCATGGGCATTGGCAACACCGGACCAGTTGCGGAGTTCAACATCGAAAATGATCCTGAAGCGGCCCACATTGTTTTTGAAAGCGGGGTCGATCTCAGCATGGTTCCATTGGAAGTAACCCATACCGTTTTGGCGGATGAGGAAGTGTTGGATCGTATTGGAACGCACAGCCCTTTCAGAAAGAAAATTACCGATTTGCTGCTCTTTTTCAGCGAAACCTATAAGCGGGTTTTTGGATTTGATCATCCGCCTTTGCACGACCCCTTGGCTGTGTATTTCGTGCTGAACCCTGAGGCTTTTTCCTGTCGAGAAATGCGGGTTGACATTGAGCGGAGCAGCGTCCTTAGCCTAGGGCAAACCGTGTGCGATTATTATGGCCGGAGTTCAGGAAAAGCCAACTGCAGGGTAGCGCTGAAAGTGGAATTCGCTGCTTTCTGGGATGAGATGCTGGATTGTCTGGAAAGGGCTGAGCCGCATTATGTTGGGTAAGAAAATCAATCTGGCCCCGGGCTTTCTAAAAAAACTGTCCTTTTTTGGAATTGGATTCCAGAAAAAGACAATGTTTCAAGAGTTGCATTGGTCAATTGGTGGGAGCTTTAATTCCGTTTTAGGCAATTGAAGTCACTCAAAGCACTTAATTCGCATAAAATAAATCCCTAAAGATGGGAACAACTAAAATTTCCTTATTAATCCCTAATTTTTAATCGAAGCAATATTTGCCTTCAATCTTTCAATATCCCGCTTCTTTGATTCCATCTGGTTGACAAGAGAGCTCCATTTGGAAAATGACCAATAGAATTCCTAATGATTTCAAGTTGTTCCTGAAGTTCGTTCTTTGATTTGCTCATTCCCGACACTTTTTTATGATTCCCGACAAATCTATGTCATTCCCGACAAATTTTACCACATTTTGACGCGAATGAGGGTTTCCCGACAAAAACCAATTCAATTTGTCGGGAAACAGCGCTAAAATGTCACAGTGTGGTGTTTGACTTGTTCGCCTCGCACAAATCGTGACGGCACAGACAGTTATTTTCTAATACGCCTGAATCAAGACATCGGTAGGGATGTGCAAAACCTCATGCAATTTCCTGATCATGTCCAGGCTTAGTTTTCGTTTGCGGTTTAATATTTCGCTTACCCGGCTTTTCAGACCAATTACCCGGGCAAGATCATTCTGGTTGTAATCAAGCTGCTCCATCCGGAACTTTATCGCTTCAATGGGGTCTGGTAAATCAATTGGAAAATGCTCGTTTTCGTATTGTGAAATTAAAATTCCTAGCAGTTCGAGTTCATCTCCTTCCGCAGAGCCACT
>CANETC010000122.1 GCA_947441055.1 Cytophagaceae bacterium
ACTGTGGAAAACCAGGCTCCTATTGTCAGGATTGCCACTGAAAAAATCAATTTGCCCGATTCAGTCAGACTATTTACCCGGATCCACATGTATTGGTCGGGTCAAGATGCCGATGGATATGTAAAAGGGTTTCGTACCGCATGGTCAAATACCCGTGAAAATGCACTGGCCAGATTGGCTTCGGCAAAAATCGAAACCAAAACAGACAGCACCTTTTTATTCAACTTTGCAGGTTCAAGCGATACATCAACCGTTTGGTTTGTGGTAGAAGCAGAAGATGAAAAAGGCCTCCGAAGCAGAGAACCTGCCATTTTAAAAATCCCACTTCAAAACTCAACGCCTTCCATTTCCTTTCTGACAGATGGATTGCCTCAGTCAGATTCCATCTGGTCTGTTTTGTCTTTGCCTTACACCTTCGCAGACCCGGATGGTGCCGAAAACATCGATTCGATTTATATGAAAATCAACGATGGAGCCTGGACATCCATTCCTAAAAACATCAGTTTTGTTTCTGCCGTTCCTGAGGATCCCACTTCCCTTTCTACCACCAATGCTATTTTGTATGCAGGTGAAAATCTCGCAACATTGAGCAAGGAACCCAGCCCAATCGCCGGAGTAAAAGTACCCGGACTCAGACTCAATGGACTTAACCGTTTTTACCTGAAAATTAAGGATTTAGCCAATTCATCGAGATTGGATTCTACTCGGGAATATTTCTTCCGGAGAAAAACAGGCGACCTACTTTTGGTAGATGCTGTAAAAACCAGCAACCGAGACTCATTGTATACCGGAATGCTCGGACCGATTTCAAATTTCGACCGCTTAGACATCAATTTTCCTGAAATACCGGGTACCAGAGTTGGCGCAAACCAACCCCGTTTCTGGAATGCATCCTTTTTCCTGCTTTGTAAATTGTATAAGAAAGTATTCTGGTATTCAGACATTCTTCCAACCAACCAACCCGTAGGAGCAGATACTACGCGAATTTTGCTCACACCAGCAGCAGCATCCTTAAACCAATACCTTCGATTTGATGGTAAACTGCTGATTTCCTCTACATTCCCGGATGGGAAAAACCAGCTTCCCGCAGACAATGCAGCCTTTTCCTTGCTTCCCGTAGAGAGTTTTTACAAGAGAAGCGATACCATTCGGGTTAAGCCAAACGGACTGGTGCTTCCTAGACAAAATGGATATGATAGCCTCCGGATTCTAAGCACAGGTTCAATTATTACCGGAGTGGATGTTTTTTATCCTGCCCCCGGAGCGGATACGCTTTTTGCTATCCCAAAATCCAGTTTGGGCGGTTATCCGGGTCAGGATGCTTTAAGCATAGCCCTCAGAACCAAAAACCCAAACAACGGACGAACCAATCTCGTCTTTTTTGGCATGGAACTTTACTACCTGAGTGCCAACCGACAAGCGCTCAGCCGAACTTTCAACAAGATTTTGAATGAGGAATTCAACTGGTAAAACGGCCTCTTATTTTCTGCTTACCGTGCTCATGTTGCTTTCCTCTTTGAAAGGCATGGCACAAAGCAGCCTAAGTGGAGTGATTACAGATAAAGGCACAAAAGAAGGATTGATTGGGGCTACTGTGCTGTTGATTGGAACCTACAAAGGAGCATCAACAGACATGAATGGCAAATACACAATTGCCGGAATCAAAGCTGGTGATTACTCTGTTCGCGTGAGCTATGTAGGCTATAAAGAGAAAATATTCAATGGCATACGGATTCCCAAAGAAGGGACTATCACGCTTACAACCAGTCTAGAAGAACAAACAAACCAGCTGGAAACAGTTGAAGTAATCGGTGAAAAACCTACGGTAGATCTAGAGAGTGGAAAAAGCGAGGTGCGTATCTCAGCAGGAGACATCAAAGAAATGAATGTCCGCAATGTTCAGGACATCACCGCCATGCAGGCAGGTGTAAGCCAGTCGCCCGATGGACTGCAAATTCGAGGTGGGCGTGTTTATGAAACTCAATATCTGGTTGAAGGACTCAACGCAGCAGATCCATTGGCTGGAACAGGATTTGGAACTGAGGTTGCTTCTGGTTCTGTTCAGGATATTACCGTAATGACAGGGGGAAGCGATGCCGAATACAATTCTAATTCTGGTGTAATCGTGACCAGAATTAAAGAAGGCGGTGATAAGCTGAGCATTGGAGGTCGCTGGCAAAGAGACAATCTGGGTTTTAACCAACTTCAGGGAAGTGCATGGAACACAGATTTGGCAGAACTTTCCATTGGAACACCAATCCCCGGAACCAAAAACAAGTTGAAGCTATTCACTTCCGCCAATGTTGGTTTTACCAGTGATTATTTCGGATTTTATGCCAAACAGCTTAATTCAAGTTTGTTAAATAACCAAGCAAAATGGGCTCCTCGGCAGGACAATAAATGGAGCCAGACAACCAAAATCAGCTGGAATCTGGATCAGGGTACGCGAATCAGTTTGACCAATCAGCACAGCATATCAATCAACCAAAATTCCCGTACACTTCAGATTATAGGTTTTGATCAGATAATGGTCCCTGGATTTCAATATGCATTTGCCAAGCAAATGGATGAAGCCTCCACTTATACACACAGGTCAAACCTGACTGCACTCAACATTCGCCACAGCATAAACAAACAGTGGAAATTGGACGGTACCATAGGCCGGCTTTTCACAAGACTGCGGGCAGATGCCAATGGCAGGCCTTTCAGAGATCCAAGTTTGGATAAAGTTTATGACCCTGATGCCATTGTGAGCAACCCAGTGGATGTTTATCAGAACCCAAATTACCAAAGTGATTCTGTGCTGTATGTATTGCCTGGTGATGGATTTTACAACAATGGCGGGATTTCAACCCTCTGGCATGACCACTATTACGAGGAATATACAGTAAAGGCCAAAGCAACTTGGCTGGCAGACGATAAGATACATTTTGCCAGTTTTGGCTTTGAACACAAAGCACAGGAAATGCAGTGGATCGATGTGAGCCGCCCATGGGTAGGAGCGCCAATCCGCCTCAGCGATGGAACCTTTACTCCATCTTCCAGAATTGGGCAATCAAATGATGTGTGGTCAGTAAAGCCGCAAAACGGCGCCATTTACGCACAGGATGAAATCAAATACAAAGGAATTATCGCCGTTGTGGGTGCCAGATTTGAATATTGGGCGCCGGGCAAATTCGCCGATCAAGCAGTAGACAATCCATATACTTTTATTGCCGCAGCAAACCGGGAAGATTACAAAAAACAAAGTACCCAATTTTTGGGTCTGAGATGGAAAGCCAGGTTCCTTCCAAAAGTTCGGGTTTCATTTCCCGTTACCGAAAACAATGTGCTTTACTTCAACTATGGCCATTCCCTGCGTCTCCCCCACCCAAGATTTTTGTATGCCGGACTTGACACCAATTACCAGAACCGAGTATCTGGAGCAAATGCTGGAAATCCAAACCTGAATCCAGAGGTCGCTGTTTCTTACGAACTTGGGGTGAAATCACAGGTTACAAAAGACTTTTCTGTAACCTTCACTGCATTTTACAAAGACCAGTTCGACTTTATTGTAAACCGTACCGCTGAAATCATTGACCCAAGATTGGGCCAGGAATTTGTTGACAGGGTAATCAGCATCAACCAGGACTATGCCCGCGTGCGGGGATTGGAATTGGGCCTGAACTACCGTTTTACCAAACAAATCAGGGCCAGTTTTAATGCCGCATACCAGGTGGCAACCGGCAAGTCAAATTCAGCGAAAGAATCACTTCTGCAAATCCGCCAAGGTGGTCAGGTGAACACCACGAAGGAACAATACTTAGCCTGGGATCGGCCATGGGATTTAAAATCAAGTTTGATTTACACACCTGATTCCAATGCACGATTCCTGAATGTACCAATGAAGAACTTTAGGTTCTTTATGTTCATGACATGGAAATCAGGCCTTCGCTACACTCCTTACCGTGCTGCAGGTGTGAATGAACTTGGCAGAACCATTTACGAATTGGTGCCCAATAGCCAGAATTCTAACATCGGGTCATCCTGGTTTTGGACAGATCTCAGCATCACCCGCGACTTTGTGATTGCCAGAAAAATGAAAGCCTACCTTTCTGTAGAGATCAAAAATATTTTCAACAACAAGAACTCTCAAATTGTGAATCCGGTAACCGGAACAGCTTATCGAAATGGAGACCCGCTCCCATTCGAACAGCGAGATCCGCGTTTTACAGACCCCAATACTTCCGGACTTCAACCTTCAAATCCGGCAAGGTATCTGCAACCCAGGCAAATAATTTATGGCATTGGCATTAATTTCTAAAACATGAAAGAAATGAAAATGAAATTGTTGCTAAGCCTGAGCCTGTCATTTGGAATAATTGGGATTGGAAAATCTCAGGTTTTTCCGAATCTGGGTGGACAAAGAGCCGGAATATCCGCACTCACCTTTTTAAAAAACGACCTTTCCCCAAGGTCCGCAGGAATGGCCGGCGCATCAGTAGCACTTCCAGGTGATGCTTTTTCAATGACCGTAAATCCAGCTTCAGCAGCGGCGAATACCCATCCGGTTGCGGCACTTTCCAGCAACACCTCAAATACAGGACTGGTTCAAAGTTTTCTTGGCCTGGCAATTCCTTTAAAAGATAAGGGAGTATGGATGGCTTCCATGAATTATTTGTCTTCCGGATTCCAAAAGCGGCGGACTGAATTTCAGCCACTTGGAGATGGCAGCGTTTACAGTGCCGATGCCATGAAATTTGGACTTGGTTATTCCAGGGCTTTGTCTAAAATGTTCAGTTGCGGAATGAACCTAAACCTGGTTCGGGAGCAAGTGGCACAATACAGCGCAACAGCTGTAACGGCTGATCTTGGTTTCCTGTATAAAACCGACTGGAAAGATCTTTCGTTTGCCGTTGGTCTTCAGCATTTTGGAGGCAACTCCACCCTGAAAGGATCTGACCTGGCGGTAACTTACAATAGAGACCAGCCTACTACAGAAGCTTACGGTGCACCAACCATGTTTTCAATGGGGGTATCGATGACAGCACTCAAAAATGAAAAACACAGGTTGATTGCAGCAGCTCAGCTTAACCACCCGAATGACAATGCCGAGAATATACGGGTTGGTCTTCATTATAGTTTTGATTCTCTTTTCCATGCCAGACTTGGGTACAAAGTAAATGTAAAAGGAGAAGGCATTACGGCTGGAGTCGGAATCAGAAGCCGAATTGGTGCGTTTCCATTTGTAATTGAATACGCTGTGGTACCAAACAGCTACCTTGGCGTTTACCACACCCTGGGCCTGAGCCTGGGCTTTATCAAACCAGGACAGTGATATGAAAACTACTGTTAAATTTCTTTTCACAATCCTGCTGGCGAATCTCACAGCCTGTTCATTTTTCGGAGAGAAAAATAAAGTTTCCGACTACATCGAAAAGCCTGATTACAGTCTCAAGAGTGTTGAATATGTGCCAGTCTACCCGGACTTTGGTTCTGGAATCACACCTTCAAGCATTTGCACAGGTTACGACGAATTGCTTTATGCGGTTGATTCAGCCAAAGCAATTATTGCTTACGATGCAGCCGGCAGAGAAGTTGGTCGCATGAATCTCGATGGTGTGGAATTTGTCATTCAAAACCGAAGTCTTGATTTATATGCACTTGGAAGAATTGACACCACTTTTAACAATGTCACTTTTAACGTTCCTGTGATTTATAAAATCGGCCAAAAGGAATCAAGTGAGTCCGGCACCATTCTGGCACTTGGAAATGCGAAAGTATTGAAGCGGATGGTGTATCCATTTTGCATCAATGAAACAGCAAAGCTGAACAACAAGACGAGCCTTGAAGCCACAAAACTGAGTGCCATCGGCTTTATGGATGACAATTCTTATTATGTCACTTCAAATGGACCTCAAGAATCTGCAGGAGAACTTTTCATTACCCGCAGGAGTTCAGTATTATCTTTCACTGCAGATGATGTTTTTCAAGGTGGAATTACAGAAGGTGATGCACAGCGATCGCTGGCTCCATTCGGACTCACAACACTTGTGCAGCCACCTCAAAGGGCAAGAATGGAAACCAAGAAAGATTTTATCTATACTTCCCTCACGCCAGACCTTGCGATTTCTGTCCGCTATATGCAAGTTTTGATTACCCCTGAAGGGCAGTTTACCAATTTCAAACCTTTGGCCCAACCGGCAAAAAACACAGCGGACGGTTATTTGTATGAAACATTCAGGTTTACAAAACCCTCGGCGGTAATTTATGCAGGTACAAGTCAGAAGTACATTTTCGTGGCTGATGAAGCAAGAGACAGTGTCTATGCTTTTCAGGAAAACGGATATGAAGGCACAAACCCACCTCCACAATACACAAACCGAAAATTGATCAATGTTTCTTTCGGGGGTCGTGGAGCAGGACCAAAACAATTTAACAGACCAGTAGCCCTGGCTTGGTCAAATAGAATGCTGTATGTAGCCGATGCCGGAAATCGCCGAATTTCGAGGTTTAAGCTCACAAGCGATTACGAATAAGTCGTCTGAGAAATAGGTTTTAGGCTTAATCCATAAGAGATTAAGTCGGAGTTTTTTCTCTCAGCTTACACACTTTTCTGAACAGTATCAAAAAATAGGCCGAACCACGCCAAGGAGTGGTCCGATTTAATAGAATATGGGGCGTGGCTCCGCCGTGTTCCGATTATCGTATGGCTTCCAGCCAAAATAAACAGAATCTTAATATTCAAACCAGTTTTACCTGATTTCGATAGCATGGGCTTAAAATAGGCCGAACCACGCAAAAAGTGCGGCAGGATTGAGAAGCCGGAGGCTAAAAAATAGGCCGAACGAGGTAGAACCTCGCCCGATTTAATAGAATATGGGGCCACGCTCTAGCGTGGTTCCGATTATCGTATGGCTTCCAGCCAAAATAAACAGAATGTCAATATTCAACCAGCTTTACCAGATCTCGATAGCATGGGCTAAAAATAGGCCTAACCACGCAAAAAGCGCGGCCCGATGGGAGGTCAATCCCTTTGTTGCACTTTTCTAAAAAAATAAAAATGTGCAACAAAATCTGTTGCTCTTTTTCAAAAAATTTAAAAAGTGCAACAAAGAACCGCAGAAAAATTGATGGTATTTCCGCATTGAAGCTCGAGGCAGATTCCTACTTATCAGAGATTAAATGATGCAAAAATCCACGAAATCCATCAATCCGCTCAATCCGTGATGCAGACAAAATTGGCCGCCTTCTTTGGTGTTTTTCACCAAAGAAATACAAAGCCCTGATACAAAGAGACAAGCTGTTTTTCTGATAGATCCTTTCTATCAAATTGCATGAATATGGTGCTGGTCATAAGGTGTAATCGAATTTCTCACCTACCTGGCAGGAAGAATTTTTTCACTTTAAAACGCTATAAATTTCTGGCTGCAATTCTGCCAAAACAAAACCAGAGGGACAAAACTGTTTGCCAGTTTATTCATTAAGTCTTTCCGGTTTTTAAACCCTTTGGGAAAGTCCAAAACCAAACTGTTTTAAGGACAAGGCCTGGACATGCATTTGGATTTCAACATCAGGTAAAAATTTATCCGGAATCCTGTCCATTAATGATTAGTAAGGATGTTTTTTTTTTTCTTAATTTACTACGATTATGAAGAAAATCAGTTATATCCTGTTTCTGTGCCTTTTTGCCAAGGCTGGAACAGGATTTGCCCAAACCGATGTCGATGGTTTGATGATGGCCAAACGCAATTTATGCGGCGGATTTATCTATGGATATTCTTCCTGGAATCAATATTGGGAAGGAACCTTTTTAAGAAAAAATGGCAACATCGGAACCGTATCGTCTCAAAGTGTAATGGCGATGGCCAACTACGGCATTACCAACAATTTAAACATCATTGCCATGGCGCCATGGATTTCTAACAAAGCTTCAGCGGGAACGCTTATTGGTCAATCAGGGATACAGGATTTGACAATGTTACTAAAGTACCAATTTTTATCAAAAACGATTATGGGTCTGGATGTGAGCATGGTGGCCTTGGGAGGTGGCTCAATGCCGCTCACCAATTATGTGGCAGATTACCTGCCCTTGTCGTTGGGAATGCATAGCAAAAATGCATTTGGAAGGTTGATGATAGATGCCCAAAAAGGCCACTGGTACGGTACTGCCTCGGCAAGTTATGTACACCGAAGCAATGTAAATATTGACCGAACAGCATATTACACAACTGAAATGATTTACAGCAATCAGGTTGCACTGCCTGAAGTTTTTGGATACAACCTAAGGGCAGGCTGGAGAGATGGTGCAGATTTGGTTGCGGAAATTGTCTTCGATCAAATGAATACCCTTGGAGGATTTGATATCAGAAAAAACGA
>CANETC010000123.1 GCA_947441055.1 Cytophagaceae bacterium
CACCATGAATCTGCAAGATGCAAAAGTGTTGGTAACCGGAGGTTCCACCGGAATTGGATATGAAACAGCCCACAGGCTAAAACTAGCTGGAGCGCAAGTATGTATTACTGGCCGCAATCCGGAAAAACTATTTAAGGCTGCCACAGAATTGGGCGTTACCAGAATTCTAGCGGATGTGTCAGTTGAAGCAGATGCAATTCGTTCGGTTCAGGAGGCGGTGGCTTCTATGGGCGGACTTAATGTACTTGTGAACAATGCTGGATACGGACATTTTTCAAGTCTTGAGTCTATTGACCTCCAAAAATTTGATGCCATGTGGGCCACCAATGTGCGTGGTGCTATGCTCATGGCCAGAGAGGCATGCAAGGTTTTTATTCCTCAGGAGTCCGGAAACATCATCAACATTTCCAGCACTGCCGGACTAAGCGGCTTTGCGATGGGAACAGGATATGTGGCAAGCAAGTTTGCCTTGAAAGGCATGACAGAATGCTGGCGCGCTGAATTGCGCAAGCACAACATTCGGGTGATGCTGGTAAATCCTTCAGAAGTTCAAACCGATTTTTACATCAATTCCGGACAAGGAGCGCGCAACTTCAATCCGACTAAGCTGGATTCCACAGAAATTGCACATGTAATTCTGGCCATGCTGCAAATGCGGGATGTTGGTTTCCTCACAGAAGCCACTGTTTTTGCGACCAACCCGCGCTGATAAAAATAAGAATATTGATGGTCTGGTTTGGTGTAAACTGAATCAGACCTTTTTATTTAATTCACCTGACTTCCGCCACAAATCCGGATGTAAGTGAGTAGAACTTTGGCAGTAGGCTGAAATTAAAATGCTTCTCCGAAGGAAATGTAGAAGCCAGTATTTCTGTCGCTGGTGATGGCATAGTCGAAGCGAAGATTCGTTTTTTCTTTTTTATCAACGCGGATACGAAGGCCCAAACCGGCTGCGGATTTTAGCTTGCCGTTGCGCTCTCGGTTTTGAAAAGAAAAAACATCTCCCGTCGAGGCAAAGGTAGTTGCGCCTATCCACCTCCAGATGGGCATCCGAAGTTCTGCTTGGGCAGTCACCTGGTTGTTGTCCCGGAATCTCCCCTGCTAAAATCCACGCATCATCATGGAACCGCCGAGTTGGGCATTCATCAAATAGGGCGCATTTTTTCCGAAAAGTTCAGTTGTGGCTTGCAGGGCAAGGATGCTTTTCCAGCGGAAAGGTAGGTAAATCCGGGCGTCTGCATGAACATGAGGGAACTCAAAATCAGAGCCGAAAACTTTGCCAAAATACAATCCGTGTACCATGAACATAGATTCTCCTGGTTTTGGATTTAAGAGCGTAGTTCGGCTATCAAAAATGTATCCAAGGCCAAAGCCTGAGGTTATTCCGGAAGTAATTTGCTTGAGTGTGCTTTGGTTTTTTTCACTGGCTTCTGGCAATTGGAGGGAATAAATACTCTGCAGTTGCTGATCAAGGCCGAGAAATTTATTTTCTCCTATTCTTTTGTAAAATCCATTTTCGAGTTCGAGGCGATAAGTGCCGTATAGCAGTTCATTCTCCTCGGCTGTGTTCCCACCGATGCCCCAAAAGAATTCGCTGAACTTCATCCAACTATTTTCTCCAAACAGAATGAAATCACGGTTGCTGTTTGTGATGTCCCAGCTTGCGCTTGCGATGAATTGTTTGCGTTCTGTGTAAAAGGCTTCGGCAGAAATAAGGCTATGTCTTGCGGTACTGTCATCGGCCGGAACCATGTCTAAAGTGGCAACGGCTCCTGCATAAAAGCCAGTTTCGGGGCTGCTGCCAATGGTGGGAACCGGCAGCAGAGTTTTCTTGAGTTTTTTTCGCTTAATTTCCTGTGCCTGAGCACTGAAAATCAGAAACAAAGAAAAAAGTCCTAAGAAAAACCGTTTTAAAATCTGAAGTTCCATGTGACGGATGGGATTACTGGAAACAAAGAAACTTGCCTTGCCCGAAAGCCTCGAATGGCACCGCTTCCATCTTCGTTTTCGGTTTGAGTTTCAAAGTAAATGAAAAATGGATTGAGTCGGTTGTAGGCGTTGTAAATTGAAAAGGTCAGATCCGATTCGCCGCGTTTGGGTTTTAATTTCCAGACAAGGCCAATGTCCCAACGGTGGTAAGCGGCCATTCGAAAAGTATTGCGTCTTTTTACCAATGGCACAACGGTAAAAAAGTTGGACTCGTCGCCAGTGCCTGGAAGGTCCTGAAAAAAGAAACGACTTTCGGGAAGTGAAACAGCATTGCCGCCTCCATAAACCCAGGTGGTAGACAGTTGCAGTCTTTTCGATAATTTGTACATCAGTACCAGAGAAATATCGTGGCGGCGATCATATCGGGGATGAAATTTTTCTCCAAAATTCACATCTGAAAATTGTCGCCAGGTCCAGGACAAAGTATAGCCTAGCCATCCGGTCAGGCGGCCATTCTTTTTTTCCAGATACCACTCGCTGCCGTATGCCCAGCCATTGCCGAAAACAAAAACCGTGTCGAGTTGATTGTTGATAAAAAAGCTGGCTCCATCCTTCAAATCTATTTGCCTCTGCATGCGCTTGTAATAAAATTCATTGCTGAAAAACAGTCGATTGTCGAGAAGTGAAATGGAATATCCCGTGGCAATTTGGTCTCCAATTTCGGGTTTCACCACTGTATTGCTTGGGTACCAAAGGTCGGTAGGAAGTGAGGCTCCTGAATTGGAAGCCAGGTGCATGTATTGGTACATTCTGGCGAAATTCACCTTAAAACTTAGTTTCTCATTGGGTTGGAATTTTACAGAAATCCTCGGTTCTAAACCGGCGAAATATTTTCCTTCATTGAGAAAGCTGGAAAAAACCAAACCCGTATTAAGTTGCCATTTGTCGCTAAAATCTGTTTCGTTCGAAATGAAGGCATTGGCCGAATAAACAGTGGGGCTACTGCCAGATTCAAATCGAAATTTGCCGTCGCTGCTGGAGGCAGAGGCTCGTCCAATTTTAAGTTTGTGTTGTGTAATTGAAGCTCCCGTTTCCCAGCGGCTAAGTCTGGATGGCGTCCACCTTAGGGAAGACTTTATGCTGTAATCTCGTATGCCTGATTGAATTCCGAAAGTAAAATTGTCGCTTTTGTTGTTTATCTGATAGTTGTAATCGCTTACAATCAGGCTGGAATTGAGACTCAGATTTGGAGAAATTTCCCGCCGCCATCGCAAGGTTCCGAGTGTATTTCCCCAGTCGAATTGTACTGCAAATCGGTTTCTGCTGAATTTAAAAACATCCCTTCCAATGTATCCAGTAAAACTGATCTGGTCTTTTTTACTAGGTTTCCAAGTAATCCGGGTGTTGAAATCCTGAAAGTAATAATCCGGAATCGGGTTGAAATTGGGTTTGCCGGTTTTCGTCTCGTTGTATGCCCGGGTAAATACATCGAAATAGGTTCGCCTTGCAGAAACCAATATGCTGAGTTTGTCCTTCAGGATGGGGCCTTCCAGGCTAAGCCGACTTGAAATAAGTCCAAGACCGCCGTTTACAGACCACTTTTCCATGTTTCCTTCTTTCATCCGTATGTCTACCACAGATGAAAGTCTTCCAGAATATCTGCCAGGAAATGCGCCTTTATACAAATTCACGCCCGAAACGGCATCTGGATTAAACATCGAAAAAAAACCGAAAAGGTGGTTTGGGTTGTAAACCGTTGCACCATCCACCAAAAACAAATTCTGGTCTGGACCACCACCACGCACATAAAGGCCTGCAAATCCTTCTCCACCGCCCTGCACGCCAGGTTTCAATTGAAGTATCTTTATCAGGTCAACTTCCCCAAATAATGCGGGCAGTAATTTTGCATCTCGCGTACTTAGATTTTCAACAGACATCTGGTTTTGACTTACTTTTTCCCCCGGAGAATTGCCTGCCTGAATCACAACGTCTCCAAGTATTTTGGATTGAAGCCGGATGGTAAGGCCTGAGGAAGGCCATTTTTCAATTCTGCGATAAACTGCTTCATAAGCTGGATACGAAATTCTGATCAGGCCAGTATCCGCCGATACTTTCAATTGAAAAATTCCGTTCGAATCACTGATGCATCCGATCTTTTCTCGCTGAAAATAAACCTGCGCCCCGCCCAGTTTCTGGCCATTTTCATCATCCAGAATTCTTCCCTTCAATTGCTTTTCCTGAGAAAATATCCGGTTCGAAAAAAATAGAAAAAAAATTGTTCCGAATAAGAACAAGTGGCGGTATAAATTCACCTTCAGGCTTTTATAGAAGCGAGGTAGCCAGCATACTGTTTTGCATAATAGCTTAAGATGATGGATGCGCCAGCCCTGTGAATGGAACTTAGGGTTTCATGAACAATTCTGGATTCGTCCAGCCAGCCATTTGCAGCAGCAGCTTTGATCATCGCATATTCTCCACTTACTTGATAGGCGGCAATGGGTAAATTGCTATTTCGAGAAAGTGCGCTGATTACATCCAGGTAGGAGAGGGCCGGCTTCACCATTAAAAAATCTGCACCTTCATCTTCATCCAAACGGGCCTCGAGCAAGGCTTCTTTTACATTCCTGAAATCCATCTGATAGGTTTTTTTGTCACCAAATTTTGGGGCCGAAGAAAGTGCATCCCGAAATGGTCCGTAAAAAGCAGAGGCATATTTGGCTGTGTATGACATGATGGAAACATCTGTGAATCCATTTTCATCCAGGGCATCACGCAAATATCCTACCCGACCATCCATCATGTCTGAAGGTCCCAAAATATCAGCGCCTGCTGCAGCCTGAGCCAAGGACATTTTTGCCAGAATCGGCAGAGTTTCGTCGTTTAGAATTTTTCCGTTTTCAACAAAACCATCATGGCCATCCGAACTGTAAGGATCCATTGCAACATCGGTCATAATGATGGCCTCCGGAAAACGGCTTTTAATGGCCCGGATGCTGCGGCAATAAAAATTGTCTCTGGCGCTTCCGTAACTGGCAAACTCATCTTTCAGCGAATCATCTACAGCCGGAAAGAGTGCGAACATGCCAACACCCAGATTCATGCAGGCTTCAACTTCCCTTAAAACATGGTCTTCCGTTTGCCTGAAAATGCCCGGCATGGAGGAGATTTCTTCTTTTTTTTCTTGACCATCAAGCAGGAACATGGGGTAAAGCAAGTTGGAAGCGCGGACCGATGTTTCTGAAATTGCTTCCCGTATGTGGGCTGATTTACGGTTTCTGCGGGGTCTTTGGGGAATTGAGTAGTCGTTCATTTTGTTATCGCTTCACATTTGTGCTTGAATGTAGCTGCAAATCTCGCAGCTTAAAACTTTTTTTACAGGAAAATAACCATTCTAGCCTTAATTTTGTTGTACCAAAAACAGCAAGCAATAATGGCAATAGTGATTACCGATGAATGCATCAATTGTGGTGCATGCGAACCAGAGTGTCCGAATACAGCAATTTATGAAGGAGGCATGGAATGGACCTGGGGAGGAGGTACAAAATTAACCTTGGTAGAATTTCCTGATGGGAGCAGTGCAAGCGGCACAGACAAGCAAACGCCGGTTTCAGATGAGTTCTACTATATAGTAAGTGATAAATGCACGGAGTGTACAGGCTTCCATGAGGAACCACAATGTGCTGCGGTTTGTCCTGTTGATTGCTGTGTGGATGATCCAGATTGGAGGGAAACCAAAGAAGAACTACTGGCCAAGAAAAACTGGCTCCACGCCGAGGCTTGATTAAAGCATATAATCCATATTTCAGGTAAATTTTCCCGGAGGAGAAGATTGTGCCGTTTGCGAAATGAAAATCACCATTTTATGGAGAGAATGTTCGTTTCGGGTATTTCAATTCGCTGTATTGCGGAGTAATTTCTGAGTTTAATTTCAAGCAATTTTCTTCAATTCGATTTAGGCCTGAATTTTCAGTCAAGACTTTTTGGCTATATTAAAAGTGCCTCCTAGTTATCACTAATGATGATGTTAGGAGGCATTTTTGTTGTTTTAACTACTTCAAAAATTCGGTTAACCTGCTCTTTAATTCAAGTTTCATTTATTGATATAATTTTAATCATATGTAAGTATTAAATTAATTAGTTAGCTGTAATATTTTTTGTTTTACATTTATTATCCCATATAACACAAACCACAAATAATGTTTTCATTAAAATCCCTTTTTCTAGCCAGTTTATTGGCTTCGGCATTTATTTTAAATTCACATGCCCAGACCTATCAGTGGATTCTAGTAAATACAAATACTTCCCATAATTTAAAGGATGGTACTGTAATCGGAAAATCCCTCATTTTGGTGGGCGATAGTGCAAAATATGTTTTTAGAAATACCATTCAATCAGTTTCTGTTACCGGCCAATTGCAGTCACGCGCAAACCTGATTTCAGTTGTAAAAATACGATACAAAACCGACAGCATGGTGTATTGTGCTTTGGCAAACAATGGTCAGATCTACAGAGTTGATACTTCGAACCAGGTGTTTTTACCGGATAGCCTGCCAGTTATGCCTCCGGCCGGTTCAATGCCATCAAAACTGGTCGACCTCAATTTATCTGGCGTAGATAATTGGCGATTTGGCTACCCACTTGATAGTGGTAAAATCCTTGCCTGTAAGCAACCATATTCCAATCCAAGGCTGGAGATTTCTTTGCCATTTCATGGTGTTGTTACTGATTTACAGACATATAATACCTGGGGCGTTTTGGCCATTGGAGATAGTGGACGAATCTGGAGGACCGAGGGTTTGGATAATGATTTTTCTCCTGTTTTCTCAAACATGGTTAGCCAGCGACTAAACTCTATTTTCAAGCAAACTTCCTCTTTGTTCTGGGTTGTAGGAAATGGGGGCACACTGCTTAAAAGTACCAATTCAGGTCAAAATTGGACATTGGAAACAATTCCTTCTCAGGAAGATTTTTGTTCTGGAATTTTCCAGGAAGGCAAAATTTTCCTTTGTGGCAACAATGGAAATATAATGATGTCTGATGATGGAGGCCTGAACTGGGTTCAGGAAACTGTGGCTACTTCTGAAAAACTAAACAAATTTTTAGCCGGTCCGGATGGGAAAATGTATTGTTTAGGTGATGGTGGAGTCTTGTTGATGCGATCTGTGGTTACCGGAATTCAAAACGGGTTATCTTCTAAAAAGCCTTTGCTTAAGCGGAGTTCTAAGGCTTGGACCATTTCCAATCCAATGGAAATAGGACTCGATTACCAAATATTGGATGTTTCCGGCCGATTGCTTTTTGAAGGGAATGTTTCTCCTTCGGGCGAGGCTGTAATACCAGCAAAACAGGCGGGTTTATATTTGGTTCGGATGGTGGCCAATGGATATTCTGAAAGTCTGAAATTTTCGGTTGCAGACTAATCTGAGGTTGCTGCAATATTTCTTAGGCGGACTATTAATTTTCCGAGTTTGGAAATCCGATTTTGATGTGAAATAAAGAATCAATTATAAATAAAAAACCTTTTTTGTCTTGTTGGTGGAAAACACCAACAAGGGCGAAGAGAGAAGGAACAAAAAAGGCAGAATCTCAGATGAATCGGATTATGCTAATGACACGGAATTTTTCCGCAAAATTCATTTGGTTACAGACGTACCCACTCTTTATCGTGATTGCGACTCTACAAATATTCTACCATTTAAATGGGGCCACGCTACAGCGTGGTTCCGACTATTGGTTGGCTTCCAACCAATAAACAGAATGTCAGTATTCAAACCAGTTTTATCTGATTTCGATGGCATGGACTAAAAATAGCCTGAACCACACAAAAAGTGCGGCAGGATTGAGAAGCCGGAGGCTAAAAAATAGGCCGAACGAGGTAGAACCTCGCCCGATTTAATAGAATATGGGGCCACGCTACAGCGTGGTTCCGGACTATTGGTTTGCTTCCAGCCCAAATAAGATTCTATTCAAAAAATGCAGAAACGCAGATGAACCGGATTGCGCTGATTGCACGGAATCCACATTCATTCTTTCGCTACCCTTCGGCCGACGAAACCTTCTATACAACTAAAGTAATTTTCATTGATAATCAATTGGTTATTGGGAATTGAAAAATCGAATCTAAAGTATGCTGGCTTTGCAGCGCCGTTCTTGTTAACAAACATCATGGCTTTTATCTTATCTGTCCTTTTTGCCCCGCCTTGCGGGATTTCGTAACGCAAACTGCGTCACTCAACTTGATAAAGAAACCAAAAAATTCTTCAGAGGACGCCAAAGGCGTTCCAAGAAAATTCGATCGGCCTCCGCTAGGACTACAGCTCCTCCGCGAATTTTCTTCCTCCCCGCGCCGGAAAAGTGTCTATTATTAATAACGGCCGGATTTATGACAAGTGAGAATTTTAATTTGGGTTA
>CANETC010000124.1 GCA_947441055.1 Cytophagaceae bacterium
ACAACCAAGGAGGCGCAGATTCCATTTTGAAACAATTCCCTTCAAAACCTGTCATTCCGCTCTTCAACTCCCTGAACAAGGAAGATTATGGATTTAACGAAAGCATCGAAGCCAGAAAGAAAGGCGAAGCAATTCGGATCCTTTTTTCAGGACGGTTTACGAACAACAAACGGGCTGACATTTTAATTGAAGCCATGGGCATTCTCAGAAGGCGCAAGCAGCCTTTTACTTGTCGTTTCGTTGGAGATGGTCCGGCCTTAAAGGATGCTGAAAATCGGGTGAAAGAATTGGGCATTTCCGACTCGGTGGAGTTTCTCGGCGAAGTATATGGCAATGCTGCCGCTACCCATTTTAAACAGTCCGATTTGTTTGTACTTCCGGGAAAAGTCGGCCTTTCAATCGTGCACGCACTTTCATTCGGATTGCCGGTAATTACCACCAACCAAAAGCATGTTCATAGCCCTGAATATGAGCTGATTGAACCAGGTCAAAACGGAGATTTTTTTGAAGGATTCAATCCAGAATCTTTGGCAGATTGCATTATAATCTGGAATGAAAAAATCAATTCCAAAGGGGAAGAAATCCGTGAAACCTGCAAGGAATCTGTCATTCGCGGCGCCTATCTTCCAGAAAAAATGGCTGAACGAATGTCGGGTCTTGTTCGTAAAATTTTAACAACATGATTCTTGGAATAGAAGCATCCAACATTAAAGCCGGCGGAGGTCTTACACACCTTCGGGAATTAATTCTGGCTTATCAACCTGAAAAGGAAGAAAAGCTTGTTCTCTTCGCTGGAAAAAAAGTGCTCGAAAGCCTGCCAAAAAGAGATTTTATTCAAAAAAAAGGCCACCCTTGGCTGGATAAGGGCGCCCTTTTCAACATGCTTTGGCGTGTTTTCATTCTTCCATTTGAAGCAAAAAAACAAGGAATCAATTTGTTGTTTTCACCAGGAGGAAACTGGCTTTTTGGCTTGCCTTATGTGAGCATGTCGCAAAACATGCTGGTTTTCGAATCCATAGAGCGTAACAGATTTCCTTCCTTTAAAGACCGAAGCCGCTACCAAATCCTTGAAATCAAACAATTTCTCTCCTTTTATTTTTCTTCCGGAATCCTGTTCATTTCAGATTATGCCAGAAAATTCATTTCAAATAAATATCCCAGTTTAAAAAGAAAACCAAATTCGGTGGTTTACCATGGCGTCGCTGATCGATTTTCAAAGCCTTTGGAAGCCTCGGCCGAAACAGGAAAAATCCGCTTCCTTTATGTGTCAATCCTGAATTATTACAAACACCAGGACATTCTGATTGAAGCATTCGCAGAATTGCGAAAAACCCACCCCGAGGTAGAACTCGACCTGGTTGGTCCTGCACATTCGGCTTATCTAAAGAACCTTCAACCGGCCTTGGACGCATCGAAAGAATTCGTTCATTACCACGGGATGGTACCGCATTCAGAAATTCATGATTTCTACAAGCAGGCCGATGCCTTCATTTTTGCTTCCACTTGCGAAAATATGCCCAATATTCTGGTAGAAGCCATGCGCAGCGGCCTGCCGGTAATCTGCTCCAATTTTGGGCCAATGCCTGAAATTCTTGGAGAAGCCGGACTTTACTTTGATCCAACTTCGGTCTCGGATTGCCATTCGGTCCTGTTGCAATACATCAACAACAAAGAAACATTCAGGGAAAAAGCCGAGGAATCTTCAGCCATGGCTTCCCAATTCACATGGGGCCGATGTGCAGAAGAAACCTTCACTTTTCTTCGCCTTGTGGCGAAAAAACAAGCTCAGTGAAACAACTATAAAGACCAGTATTCAAAACCCTCTGCCTTTTTGCCATAACGCCCTTTTATATCCACAAGGAGAGAGGGAAAGTTGGCCCAGCCACGAAGGGTATCGTTGGTGAAAGACAAAAATGGCTTGTGGGCTACCGCCAAAACAATGGCATCATACACGCCGGAGGGTTCCTTTTTTAGGCTGATTCCATAATCTTCCTGAAGTTCTGCCGCATCGGCAAATGGGTCGACTACATCCACAGAAAGAGAATACGCCATCAGTTCATGCACAAGTTCGGCAACCTTGGAATTCCGTACATCGCTCACACCTTCTTTGAAAGTAACACCAAGCATTAATACCCGCGCATCTGCCGGACTTTTTCCCTGCTTGACCATTTTTTGAACCACCTTCTTGGCAATGTACCCGGGCATCTGGTCGTTGATGTACCTGCCAGCCAAAATAACCTTGGGATCATGGCCCAAAGCCTTTGCCTTATAAGTGAGGTAATATGGGTCCACACCAATGCAATGTCCGCCAACCAGACCGGGAGAAAATTTCAGAAAATTCCACTTGGTTCCAGCGGCTTCGAGCACTTCATACGTATTGATGGACAGCTTATCACAAATCATGCTGACCTCATTCATGAGGGCAATGTTGATATCACGCTGCGTGTTTTCAATGATTTTTGCGGCCTCAGCTACTTTGATTGAACTGGCCTTGAAAAGGCCTGCTTCCACGATGCTGCCGTAAACCTCCGAAATGGTTTCAAGGGCATCCGAATCGTTTCCCGAAACCACCTTCACCACATTTTTCAAGGTATGCTCCTTGTCACCCGGATTTATTCGCTCAGGAGAAAAGCCAACTTTAAAATCCCGGCCTAACTTCAAACCGGAAACCTGCTCCAGAATTGGAACACAATCCTCCTCCGTGCATCCCGGATATGTGGTACTTTCAAATACCACAAAATCACCATGCTTTAATGCTTCAGCCACCGTAAGGGTTGCCGCCAGCAGTGGCCCAAGGTCTGGCATGGTATGCTCATCAATGGGCGTTGGAACTGCCACAATATGAAAATTGGCTTTCCTTAAATCTTCGGCATTGGCCGTAAACTGAATGTCCGCATCTGGGAAATCGGCAAAATCAATTTCACCACTTGGATCCTGCCCAGACTTCATCCGCGCTATTCTTCCTTCATTGATGTCGAAACCAACGACAGGATATTTTTTGCTAAAAGCAAGAGCAATTGGCAATCCGACATACCCAAGTCCGATGACTGAAATTATGGTTTTCCGATTTGTATTCAGACTCATGATTCGATTTTCAAAAGGTCAAAAATTGAACTATCCAGTTGCTAAATCTTCAATTAAAACTGATCCGGAAAGGCTGTAGGCGATTCCGCTTTCAGTGCAAATTGCCTTTCCATCTTCATTCAGAATAAGTCTTTGGCCATTCCGGCTCATCCAACCAATTTGTCTGGCAGGATTGCCAACAACCAAGGCAAAATCAAGAACAGAACGGGTAACCACGGAACCTGCACCAACAAAAGCAAACCTTCCAATTTCAATTCCACAAACAATGGTGGCATTGGCGCCAATTGTGGCTCCGGTTTTAACAAGCGTCCGCTGGTATTCTTCTTTTCGGTTAATGGCGGCACGGGGATTATAAACATTGGTAAATACCATGCCCGGCCCAAGGAAAACATCATCCTCACATTCCACGCCCGTATAAACCGATACATTGTTCTGAATCTTTACATTTCGGCCGAGTTTTACATGTGGAGAAACCACCACATTCTGGCCAAGATTACAGTTTTCACCCAATTCAGATGGCCCCATCAAATGGCAAAAATGCCAGACTTTGCAGCCCTTTCCCAGAACCACGCCTTCATCCACATAGGATGATTGATGAACAAAAAAATCCTGTTCCATTGTCATTTGATTTTTTCTATCGGTCGAACCAACTTCTCCTCCGGCTTAATTTTAGGTCCTGTAAAACGGATGCTTTTACATTGATATCGATGGAATAGGAACCTCGGTTTCCGGATGGAACCCAGTTAAATCGCATTTCCCAGCAATGTAAATCCCTGTAAACATTGATGTTGGGATACACCAGCTTCTTGTTTACAAAATCATAACCGGAAGAAACACCCAGTTTCCATTTGGAAGTGATTTTTACATCACCGCTTATGTTCATCGACTGCATGATGGAAGATTTCTCATACCCAATTTTTGAATACGTCAGGTTGTATGACACATTCATGTTCCAGGGAATTGAAAAATCCACATACAAATCCGGATTTGCATTAATGAAATCGAGTTCCCGCTCTTCCTGCATACTCAGATTTTTACGATTAAGGCTTTTCTTTTCCCTGGCTTTGGGGTTAAGACTGGTACTGGCAGCCAGATTTAAACTGGAAATCTGACCCAAACTCTGGTTGTTTTTCCATGAATAAACCGGTGTTTTTCGCTGAGCCCGAATAATTTGACCGGTCTCATTTCGAATGGCCGCCTGATAAGAATAAGGATCAAAAACCCCAGTTATGTTAAGGTTCAGTTTGTTGAATAAAGTAGTTCTCGCAGACAGGCTGATGGGCGAAAGCTGAAAACTATCGGCAGCAAGGTTGTAAGAAGTGGAAGCACTAAGATTATCCAACAAATTAATTTTCCGAAAAGCCTCTTTTCCTGTGGTGTCCTTTCGGTTGCGCACCTTCATTTCTATGGTATTAACCAATGAAAAACTCACCGCACCACTTTTGCCCCGGGAAGGAGACCCGCCGAAAACAGCACCGGCAAAAGGACTCAGCCTTGCGGTTCGACCTGTTGAATCCACCTGCACATCTTTTGCCATACCATATTTCGGGTCAGAGAAATCAGGCCGGTAACTCAGGCTGATGCTTGGATTCATGATATGTCGGATGGCCTCAATTCCAGCTTTCCGGACAAAGAAAATTCCATAAAGTCGGGTTTGCATGGAAACACTTCCGCTGTAATTATAAGCCCGCGAAAACTTCCGGATGGTATCCACATCCACCGCTCTGGCACTTTCAAGCCAATTATAATCAAGGCGTTGCAAATACCAGTATTCTTCATAGTTGAATGAGGGTGAAACCTGTAGGTATTTCAACATATTGAATGAGGTTGAAACCGGAATGGAATGCCGCATGCCATTGCGCATCCGATCAAGCAATGGCTGGAAATTCTCCTTTGAAATTGGAAGCAGGCTGTCACGAAGGGGATTGGCCTCTTCCAGAATTTTGGCGCCGGATAAGGAAATTGCCCCGGTCGGGGCATTGCTTATGCTGTTTTGAGCTGCCATGTTGTAGGCCAGACTGATCTTCTCATACCAAGTTTTACCACTTCCCGATTTGCCACGGAAAGGATATATCCGGTTCATGTTCAGGTTGAAGGAAGGAAGTTCCATATCCACTTGTTTGGTTACCACATTTTGCTGCTGTCTGGCATTTATTCCCATGCTAAAGGGCGTTCCCCGAAAGGTTTTGGAATATGCCACATTGGAAGAAAAGGAAGAGGAAAGATAATTGTTGGTGGAGAAGGAGTTACGCTGGTTGTAAGACGAAGTTCCAAGATTCACGGAAGCCGAAAAAGAAGAAGTTCCCCTTGTCTCCGGCGTGTGGGTCCACTGCAGCCAGAAGTCCTTTCCAACGGGCGTAAGGTTGTCGTCGCCGGCC
Source organism: Cytophagaceae bacterium (assembly GCA_947441055.1). Taxonomy (GTDB): domain Bacteria; phylum Bacteroidota; class Bacteroidia; order Cytophagales; family Flexibacteraceae; genus CAMDMI01. The sequence continues at coordinate 5,463 of CANETC010000124.1, forward strand.
TGCCTGTAGCTGTAGCGCATATCCACATTGCCACCAAAGGAATACCGTTTTTTGTAAGAAGAAATTACAGAAAAGCCGTAACTGCCTTTGGAATAGATATCGCCCAAAATACGGGCATCTACATAATCGCTGATGTGCCAGTAATAACCCCCGTTTCTTAGAAAAAAACCGCGGTCAACGGCTTCCCCGTAAGTGGGTACAATCAGCCCTGATGTTGCCGTTTTCGGGGTTGGAAAAATTCCAAAACCAAAACCCAGTGGAGTGGGCAAATCCATAAAATGCAGATTGAAAGGCCCTGTGATCAGTTTTTTTCCAGGAATAACTTTGATTTTACTGGCTTGAATATGAAAATGGGGGTGCTCCAGATTGCAAGTGGTATAGCGCGCATCCCGAATGTACATTTCATTGTCGGCCGTTTTTTTCACCGACTCTCCGTGGATATACCCTTCGCCCTGCTGGGTAACCACGCCCTGGATTTTGGCCCGCTTGCTTTTGAAATTGTAGGTCATGGCCTCGGCTTCGTATTTATCCGCGCCTTGTGTAAAAACCGGCCTTCCCCGAAGTCTCCCTGTTGAATCTAAAGTCCCTTTTGCAAAAGCCGTACTGCGCGACAAATCAACCTCAATAAAAGAAGCAGTCAAGTTAAGATCGGTATAATCCACTCTGGCTTTTCCATAAAGCCGAACTTTTGAAGCTGCCGCGTCATACACCACCGAATCATCTGCCTGGTATTTTACCAAATCATTCAAAGCCTGGGCAGATGTGTCAGAAACAGCCACCATACCCGTATCCACAACATCTGTAAGAACCTTCACCACCGGCAAAGTGGCCACAGAATCGGCCTTAAGCAGGGTTTTAGAGGGCGATTTGGGATTTGTTTTTTTAGTAGCCGATTTGGTGGACAGACCTTTTCCCTTTGGATTTTTACTCACCTTTTTCCTCTGCTGCGCATTGGAATGCATAGCGGATAGAAAAAAAAGCAGAAGAAATAGGAACAGTCTGTGCAAGGGTGTTTTACAATGAGATGCTTTTTGCAAATTTGGGGCGAAATTACGGTTTCGCTGACCAATGACAACCAAATCATTACTTCCTTCTCTACTTCTCCTCCTCCTGCCGGTTTTGGGCTTCAGTCCTGCGCCAAAAATGCCCGATTTCAGACTCCGGACAGTGGTGTTGGATGCTGGACATGGAGGAAAAGACCCGGGCACCCACGGAAAAAAAGCAAAAGAAAAAGATGTTGCCTTGTCTGTTGTGCTCAAACTTGGCAAACTTTTAAAGGAAAAATACCCGGAACTCAAGATTATCTATACACGCAAAACCGACGAATTTATTGAGCTGCACGAGCGGGCAGCCATCGCAAACCGCAACAAAGCCGACCTTTTTATTTCCATTCACTGCAATTCTGGTCCGGCCCATGCCTGTGGATCTGAAACTTATGCGATGGGCCTACATACTTCTGATGGAAACCTCAATGTAGCAAAGCGGGAAAATGCAGTGGTCTTGAGAGAAGACAATTACCTGAAAAAATATGGTGGTTTCGATCCTTCTTCCCCGATGGCGCATATATTCTTCGCCAATGTCCAGAATGCTTATCTCGATCGTTCACTTTCTCTTGCGCAAAAGGTAGAAAACCATTTTGAATCACTTGATGGCAAAAACAGCCGGGGAGTGAAACAGGCTGGATTTCTTGTGCTTTGGAAAACGGCGATGCCTGCAGTTTTGATAGAACTCGGATACCTCACCCACCACAAGGAAGAAAAAACGCTTGCCAACAAAGAAGGTCAGGACAAACTAGCAAAATCCATCCTGAAAGCAATAAGCCGGTACAAGGACGATGCTGAAAGCGGAACCTAGTTTCGGTTTTGCACCAAAGCCATTAATTCATTGGCATCAGAACCGGCATATGTAATTTCTGCTTTTTGGTAAAAAGGAATTCGTGCCTTGTAAAGTGCCCTAAGTTTATCCGACAAATTTCCTTCCCCGGAAAGCAGCGGCCGTGTATTTTCTTCAATTCCAAGGCACCTTTCTGCAATTACTTCGATTGGCGGATTCAGAAAAACAAGCGTTCCGGCTTCCATCAGCCAAATCAAATTATCGAAAAAACAGGGCGTTCCTCCCCCAGTGGCCAAAACCATATCTATGCCTTTAGCCAGAGTTCGCTGCAAACAAGCTTGCTCCATCAATCGAAAAACATCCTCCCCTTCTTCACGAAACATTTCGGGAATACTTTTTCCGTATTCACGCTCCAATTCTTCGTCCAGATCCAGAAAAGGCAGATTCATCCGATTTGCCAAATGCTTTCCTAAACTGGTTTTTCCGCTGCCTGGCAGGCCGATGAGAATTATGCGCATAATCAAAGTTGAAAGTAAAGAGAAATTGCTTTGAAATTGTTTTCTCAAGCAGACTTTCAATGCCAAAAAACATCTGCCGCATTTGGCCGTTAATTCCGAAATTGCGCTCAGGATAAACCAAGATACCAATGCGATTTCTGCCACAACCCAAGTCCCTGCTGGTTTTACTGGCCTATTTCTGGATTTCAATCCTGAAGGCCAATACCCTCTTTATCCCCATGGATGAAACGCAAAAAAACCACCTTAAAGCGTATGGCATCGCTTATTGGACATTGACAAAAGATGTTGAGGTTGACTGGCTTCTCAATTACCGTGGTGGAAGTTTCGCCTGTGCGGCCCTTCCCCAAATTGAAAACGAATGTGTTGTGCGGGGCGTGAGCTACCAGATTATTTCAGACCCGGCATACGGCCAGATTCAGTCAGAAATTCAGGCGCCCGATGCCAACATGGAAATTATGCACCTTCAAAAACCACCTAAAATTGCGGTTTATTCTCCCAAAAGTAAAAAGCC
>CANETC010000125.1 GCA_947441055.1 Cytophagaceae bacterium
ACTGCGACTTTTATTCGGGCAATTGGGCCGGGTAATGCCTGAATCTGTTTCAATTGTAAAAATAAAAGCGTTGTTATTGCGTATCCAAAAACGCGGAACAGACTAAGGCCAATTTATCTGACATTTGTTAAAACCTTATATTGGCAAGCGATTTTGTATCGAAGTTAACAAGTTCAAAATTTAGGCTGAGAATGCTTGTATAAAAATTGGTTTTCTAAACGGAGACCAAATCAAAAAAATAGATCACAAAAACAGGGAAGAAAAAATTACGCCATGCCCTATTACACCAAACTTGGGGAAATCCCACCTAAAAGACACACTCAATTTCGTCAGGAAGATGGAACCTTATACCATGAAGAACTTGTTAGTTCTATCGGTTTCAGTGGAATTTATTCCAACCTGTACCATTGTTTTTCACCAACAATGGTGATTGAAATGGGCCAGGTAAGTCCAGTAAAAATGGAATTTGACAAGGAATACGGGCTTAAGCAAACGCACCTAAAAACCAGTCAGATGGGTGATACTGGCACTGACTTTCTAAACTCCAGGCTACCAATGCTTGGAAACTCAGATGTGATTCTATACATTTTGCAATCTGAAGATTTGTCGATGCCTTATTATTATAAAAATGGGGAGGCCGACGAGGTAATTTTTGTCCATTATGGAAGCGGCATTCTTGAATCTCAGTTTGGAAAACTTGCATATAAACCTGGAGATTATCTTGTAATACCGAGAACCACGATTTACAGGATAAAACCCAATCTAGGGAAGAGCCGGTTCCTGATAACCGAATCTTCAAGCCCGGTTGAAACTGTAAACAGATACCGGAATGAGATGGGCCAATTGCTTGAGCATTCTCCTTATTGCGAAAGGGATATCCGTACACCTTCTGAAGTAGTACTTGAAAAAGAACCCGGCAGGTACCTGGTTCGAGTTAAAAAATCCGGAGCCATTCACGATTTTATTTACAAACATTCTCCTTTTGATGTGGTTGGTTGGGATGGCTGTCTTTATCCATATGCTTTATCAATTCATGATTTCGAGCCAATAACCGGCAGAATTCATCAACCACCGCCTGTTCATCAAACATTTCAGGCAAAGGATTTTGTGATATGTTCTTTTGTGCCGCGATTGTTTGATTACCATCCGCTAAGTATTCCGGTTCCATACAACCACAGCAACATCGATTCTGATGAAGTATTGTATTATGTTGAAGGGAATTTTATGAGCCGAAGGGGAATTGATACCGGTTCATTTACATTGCATCCCGGGGGCCTTCCACATGGACCTCATCCAGGAACGGTTGAGGCAGGCCTTGGAGCAAAAGAAACAAAAGAATTGGCCGTGATGATTGATACTTTCAGGCCACTATTCCCAAGCAAGCAGGCTTATGAATTTCTTGATCAGAATTACCCTTACAGTTGGATTCCTTGAAAAATCGAATGATTAGAAACCTGCGGCGTTTTTTAACTCTATGTGCAATTTTCTTTTGCCTACAGGAAGTAGCGGCACAAAGGAAGGTCATTCAGTTTTCGGGTTTGGTTGTTTCAGGTGAACAATCTTATGGTGTGGCATATGCATCTGTTTTTGTTCCAAAAACCAGCAGAGGTGCCTATTCAAATGAATTTGGGTTTTTCTCATTTCCACTCCTGATTGGAGATACTTGCATCGTTAAATCCCAAGGATTTCGTTCGCAGCGTTATGTAATTCCCGATGATGGGCGAGAGAGTATTTCCGTCATTTTATATCTTCAGGCGGACACCACCATTCTTCCGGAAGTTGAAATTTTACCATTCCCAACAGAGGAAGATTTCAAACGGGCTTTTCTATCCTTGCGCCTTCCAGAAACAGACATGAACCGTATGAGGCAAAATCTAAATCCGAGGTTACTCGAAAGAATGCGTTTCAACCTTGGAATGGATGCCGGCCTGAATCACCATTATTTCTCCAGAGAGCAGACCAACAACATCGTAAACCAGAACTTCCTCCAGGGAAGTTCACAATTGTTTAACCCATTTGCATGGGGTCAGTTTATTAAATCTGTAAAATCTGAACGGGATAGAAAAAAACGAAGAGAGGAAGACGGGGAAGAATAATCCCGTTTATTTTTCTTCTTTAAAACCCACTGTCCAATCTTGCTTCAATTCCCATGTTCCGGAATTACTAAAAGGTCCGGCAATTCGTCGGATCCTTTTTTCAGCTCCTAAAAAACACTCAAGCATTATCTCCCCTTCCATTTTGTGTTGTGGATCTATGCTGGCTTTTATTTTAAATTTTGCAACATCTCCATTTGCCATTCCAGGAAGTTTTAATGTGTCTTGGTTAAGGAAAATACTACCAGTACCATAAACCTTTACAGAGTGAACAGGCTTTCCCTCATTGGTAATAGTGACGGAAATTTTGGTTCTAGCATCATCCGTTGCCATCAGAAAACAATAACAAAGTGGCAAAAAAGCCAGAATATAGGATGTAGCGTTAACACCTTTGCTTTCATTAGATTCATCATTTGCATTCCTCAACCAACCCCATAGAAACCAAATTACAGATAGTACCCAGACAAAAATTCCAAAAACCATGAGTGGTTTGGTAATTCCTTCCAAAATATCAATTGAAAAGTAAGCAATTAAGGTAGCCAAAGAGCAAAAGCCAATGGCTGCAATTGCCATCAACCTTGAAAATTTAAGTAAATCACCAAAAATCATACGAATTACTTTTCTTCTTTTTTAGTTTGATATTTAAATGGGCAAATTATCTCCTTGATGGTATAAGTAAATGTCGCCCCAATGTACAGGTAAAAATCATTATCTGCTGGATTTCCCCTTTGTACACCTGCAACATCCTTAATTACCTCATTTCCATCAATATCCGCTGTTTTTAGTTTGCTAATCTCCCGATTACTGACCCCATCTAAATGGTCTGTAAACAGAAACCGACCAGAGGCTTCGAAACCCAGATTAAAATATTGACCCAACTGGTGTTTGTAACCCAAACCAAGGACCATGGCCGGCTGAACACCAATTTGAGAACCATTCGCAAGATTTCTTGCATTTTTAGGTTCTAGTAGATTTTGGGTAGGCTGAAAAACAAAACAGGCGGGGCCGCCAAAAAGATAAGGAGAACCGAAAACAAAACGATTCTTGGGATTCCGGTAGTTAAAAAAATTATATTCTGCGAAGGCACCCAGCTCTCCGATAAAGGTATTAAACTCAGCAGGATTTTGAAGCTTTCTAATGTTTGCATCCGGCGAATTGAGATTCGAACCGGAAACAGATGGAGCCAACAAAATGTTACCCCTAAGTACTACTGCCATACTTATATTATATCGCCCAATTAACTCCAAACCAAATACAGGTTTATTGGGAATTACCGAAGGATTCAAGTCGCCGCGATAATGGAGAATTCCAGCACCAGCACCAAATTCAAAGCGCTGCGCATTTGCTCTCGATAAAAGAAGGAGCAGTTGAAAAAAAAGGAGGCATCCGAGCCTCCTGAAAGATTGAGAATTGAGTAACATCCCGGTAGTAACGCAGGGAAGTGTAAAATATTAACGGAATTTTGGTGGCTTCTGTTTGATCTCCAGTATGTACGAAAGATGAAGGGCTGTTACCAACCAATAATCTCTTCGCTTATTTCCTCTAGGAGCAGCACCACTCTCATCACCATTTAAACGCGTCCAATAGCGACGATTTGAAGGCTCATCAGGTTTGGATTCATCGGCAAGATAATAGCGATGATAGTTAACATCTTTAGCACTGTAAACCTGAGGATCAACAATAGCTGCGATTTTCTCAGCATCCTGCACAAAATATTCCTTATTTTTCTCATCCAACCTACCGGAAATACTTGCCCGGTCTTTCACTGGGAATGCCCTCGCAATAACTTTCAACGCATCAGTTCTTCTCTGAACTTCTACTGCTGCATACAACTCAGCAGAACGATTCGACATTGAAATGCCTGCGTAGTTCCCTTGGTTATACATTTCCTGGTAAACTTCCTCAGAAGGATATTTACCACTTACATCATCAATATAGTCTGTAAACACGAAGCGATAGCCCAATTCAAGACTTAAATCCCATTTATCCAAAAGACGATACCGAACGCCAAGGCCAATTGGTACTCCCAACTGCAGAAGTGAATATGGCTTTGGTGTACCTGCCACACCGGTAAACTGGCCTTCTGTGCCAAGAGGTCTTAGATTAACCCACTCACTTTTAGGATCACCTGGCTTGGTTGGAACTGGTGTTTTTGTTGAAGGATTGTGGGTGAAAACACTAAGACCCAAGAGAGCATATGGATTTACAAATGTCCTACGAAGATATCCGCGATCGGTTGGGAACAATTCAAAAATTCCAACAGCAGATGTCTCAAAGATGTTATTTCTAAAGCTGAGATTCCGTCTGAAACGACCTAAGTCTCCACCATCTGGACTAGAAGCTGAAAGTACTGAATAATCATCTCCTCTTAATTGCATCCAGGAAACTGCTGCGCGAATTGTGACATTCGGGTGTACCCTCTGCAAATAATAGCCTGTCATATAGGTACGGGTATAACCCATATTTGTACTTGTCCTGGTATTATTTGGGGCTAGGTCTCCAAAATAATTCGAAATCCCAGCTCCTCCTCCGAAGGAGATGTACTTTTTAGATTTACTAAAATCCGTCCTCACCGTAAAACGGGAAATCTGTTTGTTCCTGGTCTTTAAGGCCGCACGCTTTGCTGCTCGGCCAAACTGACCAAAAACAGTAGAACTGCCCAAAAGAAGGACCACCATTAACAGATGAAAAAATATTTTATTATATAAAAACCTCATGGGCTGTTTGAAAATGCTTTAGCTGACTCGCAAATCTATAATTTATTTAAAACATAAAAAAAAAATGACGATTTTATTAATTGCGAATGTCCTTTCCCCACAACAATTTTTCTCGAAGCGTATTTGGAAATCCATTGGGAGAAATTTTTATGAACAGTGCTTTTTCAGAACTTTTGCGAATATTAATGGCCTGATTTACTGGAATCGATTTCGATCTCGAATCCATTGAAACTAAAATTTTAGATGATCTCCCTTTTGGAATCAATGTTATTTCCATTTTATCACTTAGCACAATTGGCCGCATTGATAGATTGTGTGGACTTACAGGTGTCAATACAATTGCCTCACTATCAGGCCAAAGTATCGGACCTCCGCAGCTCAAGGAATATCCAGTAGAACCTGTGGGACTGGAAATTATGAGACCGTCACCCCAATATTCATTTAAAAAAACACCATCTACATTTGTTTTGATGGTAATCATGGAGGCGGTTTCCTTTTTTATAATGGCTACCTCATTCAAGGCAAAAGGAAATTCTGAAAATGGGTTTAAATATCCACCTGATTCTATTTCAAGAACCGCCCTTTCTTCCACTGGTATTATTTCCTGCTTCAAAAGAGAAGCTAATTCCATTATGCTTGAATCTGGAATACAAGGGAGAAAACCCATTCTTCCAAAATTTACACCAAGTAGTGGGATTTTATTTTGAAGGGTAAAAAGCAAGGTATCCAGAAGCGTCCCATCTCCGCCAAGACTTAACATTGCCGAAATCCCTAGAACTTCACTAGGTGCAGTGAAAACTGAATACGGAAATTCAAAGTCCAGGCGCTCTGCATAAGGCTTTAACAATTTGGCTGACAAGCAAATTTGAAACCCTTCCAAATGGAGTCTAGTACCCAGATCGCGTACTGCCTGAAAAGGAATTCTATGGTTATGAAGTGCGTGAAAACCTATTTTCATGCGAAATCAAATTCCTAGGTAACGCATTAGCTGATCAAATCGCTCCTTATCTATCGAGCTTGCTTCAATCGACTGGTGTACTTCGAGCACATTATATTCGAACCGCTCTAAAGTCGCCACTACCCTGCTTAAGTCCGGTTGATTAATCTTTAAATGAACAAGAAAATTCTGGTTCAGAATTGGATCTGATTCCACCAAAACAGATAGAACCTTTGCCTGATTGGCTTCCACAAGTCTCGAAATTTCTGATAATGAATATTGTATGGCAGGCATACTGAGCACCAAAACTGCACCAGTTGTCTGGAATGCATAGGACTCTGAGAAAACAGCCATCAAGCTTTCCAAGCGAAGAATACCATCCAATCCACCATCTTCCTCCAAAACCGGCAAAACCGGTAATCCAACTGTTTGAAAAATGGGTAATGCTTCGAAAATATGCTGAGAACCCTTTAAAAAATGAATGGCTTTTTCCAATTGACACTGCCCAACAGTTTTGAGGGTTTCCTTTTGAATGTCAAGGTCTTCGAGAAAGAGAAATCCAAGAAATGATCCATCCTGAACAACTGGAGCATACATCAGACCATCCGAAAAATCTTCGAGGAAAACATCCTCAAGAAGTGTTTCTGGTGCCAGGACGGAAATTCCATGTTTTGTATATTCAGAAACAATCATGTTTTAATTCCTGCTCAAAAATTGGTAGAGAATCTCATTAAATTCATTGGGCCTTTCCATCATTGGCGCATGGCAACAACGGTCAATAAAACGAAGTTCTGAACCAACAATCAGCTTATTAAATTCATGTGCAACATGAGGAGGAGTAATGGTATCATTTAGTCCCCAAATCAATAGCGTGGGCGCTTTTATCTTATGCAGTTCATGGGCAAGATTCTGGCGCTGTGCAGATTTGGCAATTGCCACAATGGCCATACATTTTGAAACGCTTTTGGTAACTTCAAACACTTCCTGAATCAAATCCTCCGAGGCTGTGGCTGGATCAAAAAAAGTGTAACCGACCTTTTCTTTTACATAATCATAGCTTCCCCTTTTCGGAAATGAGCCTCCCATGGAATTCTCAAAAAGTCCTGAACTTCCTGTCAGAATTAATGATTGAACTTTTTCAGGATGAGCAACGGTAAACACCAATGCAATGTGACCTCCAAGAGAATTGCCCATCACATGAAATTTTTCAAGTTTTAGCTCCTCAATAAAACTCTCCACATATTTTTTCAAGCCTTCAATTGTGGCAGACAATAAGGGCATTTCATAAATTGGGAGCACTGGTACAAGAACTCTATATTGACCTTTTAAGGCCATAATTGTAGGTTCCCAATTGCTCAAGGCTCCAAACAAGCCATGTAGCATTACTACGATCTCACCGTTTCCCTCATCGAGGTAACGGAATTTGCCGCTGATTTTTAATTCTGAAGCCAAGTTTCCTAATTCGTTTTCTATTGCCGGCAATAACGACAAATTTACATTGCTCCGAAAAAAAATGCTCTGTGATTTTTAACACATATTTAGCCAATTTCTAAGCATATCCAAGCCAAATTCAGAAAGATGGGCTTCTGGATGAAATTGAATCCCAAATACAGGCAAATTTTGATATTGAAAAGCCATCAAAATAGAGTCATCGGTTTGAAGGATTGGAATCAAATCGTCTGGTATTGAATCTACATACAGCGAATGGTACCGAACCACAGAAAAAGAATCTGGAATTTGGTTCAGCAAGTAGGAATCATTCACTTTATGAACTTTTGAAATCTTACCATGCATTGGATTTGCTTGCCGGATTTCCGCTCCAAAATAATAGGCCAGGGCCTGATGACCAAGGCAAATACCCAAAACAGGCTTTCTTGACACGGCTTGACCAATCAAATTTAAAAGACTGGTCAGGCGCTCCGGATTTCCGGGACCGGGCGAAAAAACAACTCCATCTGAGTTTTCAATGTGGCTTAAAGAAACTGAATCTCTGTCAAGAACCTGAACCTGAGCGCCTAATCTAGAGAGATAATCCCTGATGTTATATGTGAATGAATCCTGGTTGTCGACCAATAAAAGATTTGTAGTTCCTTTTCTCATTTCAGAAATCCTGAGAAAAAAAGAAAGCCGGGAATAAGAAGGCTGCAATCAAAAAAACCAATCCCATCAATAGCAAGAAAAGAGTGGCGCTGGAAGATCGAAGTGGATGCGACTCAAGTAGAGATGGCTTGAAAATCATAGAATAAGGTATTTTTAAAAAATACCCAGCCGCCAAGACTGTGTTGACAATCCCCACCAAAAACAGCAAAGCGACCATGCCAGATGGAAGCAAATTTAATCCTGCAGGTAGGCCGGACATTACGAGCAACTTTCCTGTAAAACCTGCAAATGGAGGAATCCCAATAATGGAGAATAATATGGCAGTTAAAACCAAAACTGCTAAAGGGTGAAAACGAAAAAAACCGGCGGAATCTGAAATAGAAAGTCGATCACGATATTGATTTTCAAAATATTGTGAAGCAAAAAATGCGGCCTGAATTGCCACAGCATAAGAAATTGAAAAATACAAAA
>CANETC010000126.1 GCA_947441055.1 Cytophagaceae bacterium
GGCCGGCCAGTTGTTTCCTCTGTCGGATTTTGTTTATGCCAAATGCAGAGGGATAAATTCCGCATCCGGAATATGGGAGGCCGAGCCATTCGAGAATACCCTGGATTCCACCATCTTCTCCATAAGGTCCGTGCAGGGTAAGAAATGCAAAATCAATCAGTTTAGGCAATTCATCGAAACTCACAGGTTTGCCCACGCCTGACAAGAGCTTGTGCAAGAAATCCTCATCCCGGTTTCCGAGAGAATCTGCATAAATCTGCCAAGGGTTTTCTCCATCATTCACCGACGGCCCTGGATAGAAATCCCGGATTGTACCCTTGTAAATGTATTGCCAGTCGAGCAAACAAAGATTCCCAAGTGAATCAACAAAAATTGGAACTGGCTCAAAAAGTGCCTTGTCGAGGTTGTCGTACACAGTGCGACCACCAGCGAAGGAGATTTCCCTTTCACGGGACCTTCCTCCGAAAATAATGCCTACCCTGATCATGTTGGGGTTTTAATCTTGTTCTTTAAAAACCTTTTTCAGAAGGTCTGTTGTGCGTTTTACCGGATCTGTCCGGATGAGTTTTTCCTCATCTGCCACTTTGAGAAATAGGCCATTCAAGGCTTTTTCTGTTGCATATTCGCCCAGATTCGGATTGACGGTTTCTAAACCAAGTGTTGCCTGGGTAATTGGGTTTACATAGGAATTGTATTCAGTAAAAAGGGAGTTCCATGCAGATGCTGCGCCTACTTCATCCATGGCAGCAGTAATTTCCGGGGCGAATTCCGTTTTAAGCGGATTATAAGTGGTTGTTCGAAGGTATCCGGTTGCGGCAGTATCATCACCTTTTAAAATATTCATGGCATCAGAAAATGACATGGAGGTGATGGCATTTGCAAAAATCGGAGCGGCCTTGCTTGCTGCTTTTTCAGCGCCGCGGTTCATTTTTTCAACAACCGATTCGAGATATGGTTTTAGAATGATTTCAGCGCCCGGAATTGCGTAGGCCTTTTCAATCATTGTCTTTGCATTTGCGGGCAGCAGAATTTTGACTGCCTGATCGCCTAAAAAACCATCGGTCACACCCAATCTTGCACCAGCCGATTGAGCCCCCAAATTGAGGGCCTCCTTTAGGCCACCCACAATTTCATCATTGGTAAGTCCAAGTTCTTGTAACTGTTCGCAGGAACTTGGAAGGATGCTGAAAATCAGCATCAGGAATGGAATAAGTCTTTGCCTGATCATGCCGCAAATTACCAAATAATCGGTTTAAGTCCTTTCGATTCAAGGAACTGATTGCATTTGCTGAAATGGCCGTTTCCGGAGAAGCCTCTTCGCACACTCAAAGGCGAAGGGTGGGCCGATTCAAGTATTAAATGCTTCGTAGAATTGATGAGCACCGCTTTTTTTCTGGCATGGCTTCCCCAAAGCAGAAATACCAGATTATCTTTTTTTTCGGAAAGAAGGTGGATTACCTGATCTGTGAATTTTTCCCAACCCATTCCTTGGTGTGAATTTGACAGGCCACTTTGAACTGTGAGGACGGAGTTTAGCAATAAAATTCCCTGGCTTGCCCAATGCGTAAGGTTGCCAGATTCAGGAATCGGCTGGCCTGTTTCGAGCCGGATTTGTTTAAAAATGTTCTGAAGAGATGGAGGCTTTTGCATTCCATCGGGCACCGAAAAACTTAATCCATGCGCCTGACCGGGGTTTATATAGGGGTCTTGACCCAAAATCACGACCTTGGTTTGATTCCAAGGACTGTATTTAAAGGCACTAAAAATCTGATTTTCAGGTGGAAAAATAGTTTTTTCATTGTATTCCTTAAGGATGAATAACTCTAATTTTTCATACCAATCCGAATCTGTAACATCCTTTAATTCAATGCTCCAGCTTTCTTCAATGTCTGTTTTTAGCATTTGGTTTGCTTCAATTCAATTTAAATTTTGCGATTGGTCTTATTGATACAATAAGAAACTTTCATTTCTTTGTTAATTAGCGATTTGGTCATTTAATTGGCCTAACAAAAAACAATCAATGGTAGCCCGCATCACAGATGGCGTAAAAGTAATGGTCAGCACTGAGTATCAGCCTGATTATTCAAATCCTTCGCAGGCACATTATGTATTTACTTATCGGGTTGTGATTGAAAACAATTCAGATTACACAGTCCAGCTTATCCGACGGTATTGGCTTATTTCAGATTCTTTTGGTGAAACCAGGGAAGTTGAAGGAGAAGGTGTAGTTGGGCAACAACCAATATTGGAGCCGGGCGAAAGCCATGAATATGTGAGTGGCTGTAATTTGAAATCTGGGATAGGAAAAATGGTTGGGACTTACACAATGCGCAGAATCGTGGACAATCAGGAGTTTCCGGTAAACATTCCTGAGTTTACCATGATGGTTCCCTGGCGATCGAATTAAAGATTCAAAATTCGGTCATAATTCCAACCATAATCACTTCCAAGGCTGGTAATGAAAAGCCCAGCCTTTTGTTCGCCCGTCTTTTTAAGAATAAGTTCAAGGGCCAGCTCCGTATTTTTTTGATCCAGATGGCTGAATGGCTCATCCATAATAAAGTAAGAGGCATTTTGAAGCAATGCGCGAATAATGGCAACCCTTTGTCGCTCACCAAAAGAAAGTTGCCCGCATTTTTTTTCGAACAAACTTCCAATTCCGAGGGCTTGGCACATGCTGAAGGATTCTTCCTTTATATATTCCGATTCATTCAGCCGACCTTTTATTAGCAGATTTTCGGCCACAGTATATTCTGAAAACAGCCTCAAATCCTGAAATACTATGCTGATTTCGCTGGATCTGATTTTAGACCATTCTGCCGGACTTATTTCCTTGCTGTTGGTTTCGTTGATGTAATAAGTCCCTTTAAAATCCTTTCTGAGGCCGTAAAGGATTGAAATAAAGGAGGTTTTTCCTTTGCCTGAGGGAGCTGCAACCAGAATGTGTTCTCCTTTCACAAGATGCGTTTCAGAATTCCATACCTCTGAATTTGAAACTGATAATTCCGGCAATGTGTCCGGAATAAGCCCGGATAAGTAGAGGCTGTTTTTCATTTCCCGGCAGATTCAGGAATTCTAATTCGATTGATTAAAGGAAAGAAGTAAAAGTATCTCCTCTCAAGCCTAGTCGAATGGTTTCCAGTGGAATTACTTCATTGGGTGCGATGTTGCCCAGATTAACGTTTGTGCCAAGCAATTTGATGAACCAAACCTGCTGAGATTTCTGTGGGGCCTCCCAAATAATTTTCTCAAATGGAATTTGGGTTAGGATTTCGTCAACCAGTCCTTCGCGAACCTCCCCAGATGAGCGGAACAAACCAACATTTCCTCCTTCGCGTGCTTCTCCGATCACTTTCCATGCGCCTGCTTCCAACTCCTTATTCATAAGCTGAATCCATTTATAGGGAGGAATGATTTTCTCAGCATCTTTTGAACCGACCTCTGAAAGGACAGTTACACTTTCTGAAAGTCGCTTGATGTAATTGCATTTTTCGTCGTGCTCGAGTTCAATTGAACCGTCGCTGACTTCTGCATATTTCAAATCGAATTTGTCCAGAATCCTGAGGTAATCTTCAAATTGATTGCGGATAATAAATGCTTCCAGAAGGGTTCCACCTAAATAAACCGGAATGCCAGCCGAATGGTAAATTTCAATTTTCTCTTTGAGTTTCGGGGTAACAAAGGATGTTGCCCATCCCAATTTTACGATGTCCACATGGTCGGAGCAAACAGACATAAAATCCTCTGCCTCACGAAGGCTGAGTCCTTTGTCCATTGCCATTGTAATTCCTGAATTTCTTGGTTTTATGCTCCTTTCCGGAAGTCTGCTAATCTCGTAATTCATCCCTTATTTCCTTTATTTCGGAGGTCCTGAACAATTTTGTACAGGGTTTTTTGTGTTTTAATGTCTTCGAAGAAATCGTATAGAACAGCATGGCTGTCGTAATCGAGTAAAATGCCGTTTTCAAGGTAAAGCATGGCTTCCTTAAACATTCCAGTCGAAAAGTGATAAGCTGCTGACCTGTAGTAAAGCAGCGCCTCCTCCGGCATGAGGGCAATGGCCTCATCCATCATCGAAACTGCTTTGTCTGTATCCCCTTGCTCGAAGTAGAGGTTTGACCAATCCAGCCAAAGCACGACATTCTCAGGTTCGAGTTCATACACTTTTGTGAAGGCATCCTCGGCTGAAATAAGATTGCCAAGTCCGTATTCGGCGATGGCCTTGCTGATCCAGTAATCTGGATTTTCGTCGTCGTGCTGAATTGCCTTGTTGAAAAAATGGATGCTCTCCGCATATTTCTCCATTCGTAGCAGGCAAGAGCCTATTCCAAAATAGCCATCATCCTGCTCTGGATTAACTTTTACTGATTTACGAAACCAGTGGATTGCCTGATCAAATTTTTCCAAGGCCTCCAAAGCGGCACCAAGTCCTACGAAATACTGCGCCTGCTTGTCGTACAATTGAATGGCATTTTCATATTCCACTGCGGCATCCGCAAACCTTTCCAGATTCATGAGTGTATTGCCTCTTTGGAAATATGCGACGTGCATTTCTTCCTCTAAAGCAATGCAGTAATCCACAGCGTCAAGGGCTTCTTCAAAATCCTCCACTGAGTTGAGTACATTCGCAAAACTGAGCCAAAGTTCTGCATCGAAAGCATTTATATCCAGCGCTTTGCGATAGAATGGAACCACTTCTTCAAGCATGTCTGCTTCGTGCAAACAAACCGTGAATTCTTCCAGACATTCAAGGTAGCCAGGGTCAACAGAAAGAGCTTTTCTCAACCATTGAATCGCCTCTTCGATTTTGCCCATTTGTGAAAAAGTACTTCCCAGAATGTGGAAGAGTCTTTCCTTTTGCTCAATTTCAGTTTCAAGGCATTCCCTAATGTATTGAATTGAGTCGGGGTACATGCCCTCAAAGTTTAATAAAGTACATTTTAAAACTATGAGGTCTATGTCGTTGGGAAAAAAAGCCTCTGCCTTGGTGATAACCTCCATTGCAGTGGCATTTTCGCCGCAATTGGCCAGCACATGGGCATAGTCCAAAAGCAGGTCTGCCGAAAATGGATAGGTTTCCATCGCCATTTCGCAGGCCACTCTCGCCTTTGTCGGTTGCTCTGATTTTACGTAGTGGAAAATGACATATTCCCAAGCATCCAGATCCAGGAAAACGGGCGATTTGCTGGCCAGCATATTTTCATAGCGGTCAACCCATTCCTTTCCTTCACTGTCTTCTTGAAACTTTCCTGTCATGCTTACGCAACTTCGGTTTAGGACTTTCCTATCCGGTGGTCAAATTTAATCAATGGCGGGGAGAAAATCAGCCCTTCTCCTTAATTATCCATGTCAGGCTTTCCTCAAGGCTTCTGTATTGGAATTTCCCTAGTGCATTCTCAAGCGCTATTCCCTTGTAAATGAACTTTTTTGATGCAGATGCAGCGGTGAATCTGGTGAGTAGCGGTTTTTTTCCTGTGATGATAGAAATCAATCTGGCAAACCTCCAAGCCATTCCAGTAAGGATGGGACCGGTAATAAATAGGGGAGGTCGAATTCCAACTTTGTTGGCAATTTTGGAGAAAAAATCTGGGTAAGGAATATGGCCTGCGCTAACCACCATTCGGTTGCCTTCACTTGGTCCTTCCTGAAGTAAGCGGACTACAATTTCGGCCAGGTCTCTGGAATCCACATAATTAAGCCATCCCGGAGGTTGGAAAAATCTGGGTTTCATGGCGTAAGCCGCAAGGGCTGCGCTGCTTTCTCCTTCTTTTCCCGGCGCCAAAACTATGCTTGGGTTTACCATCACCGCTGAAAGGCCTTCCTCCACTCCGCGGCAAACCTCCATTTCAGCTGCATACTTGGAAACAGAATAGTCGGAACTGTTTCTGTCTGGATTAAATCCTTGCCTTTCATCTATTTCGGAGGGCATGGGTTTGCTTGGAGATAGGCAGGAAACCGAAGAAATATGAACAAGTTTCTTTATTCCGGAATTGTTGAGGCAGGCATTCACCACATTTGCAGTGCCTTCCCAATTTATTTTAATCAGCAAGTCCCGGTCTTTTGGGTCAAAGGACACCAGCCCTGCCGCATGGATTACGAAATCCATTTCTTTCAGTGCTTCTTCAAGAGAAAATACATCCAGAATATCCCCTTTGATCCATTTGAGATTTTCAATATCAGCCTTGAATTTGAGCGAGGCCTTTTCAGGGTTTCGGCAAAGCGCATGCACTTCAAAACCCTTTTCAAGCAAGTTATGAATGATGAATCTTCCTACAATCCCGCTTCCGCCCGTAACCAGTACTTTCATCAATGGTAATTTATTGGGCAATTTGAATTTCCTTTTCAAGCACAAAGTCATTCAGAAAAAATGGCCCGAAAGGAATGTCAACTTCGCTCACGATTTTGTAGCCTTGGTTCAGGTAAAATTCAAGAGATGGATTGAATCGGTTCACATTCAATTGCATTTTGTTTGAACTGCTGGCAGCCAGATTTTCGGCCTGCAACAACATCAATTTGCCAATTCCATTTCCTTTAAAATCGGGCAAAAGGTAAAGTTTTTCCAGTCTGCAGGTAGAATCCTTGCCAGGATTAATTGAGAAGAATCCGACCTTTTTTTCTTTTAAGGACACAAGGTAAAATGCCTGACCTTTATCTATCTGATCCGAAATCGCATCTGAATTATAAATCTGGTCCAGCATAAAAACCACCTGCTCTGGTCCAATGATAGGCTCATACCAAAGTGGCCAGATTTTCCAGGCCAGCTCGATGATGGCTTGAATTTCGCCCGAACCAGATTCTTGAATTTGTATATCAGGCATTTGAAAAATGTTTGAAAAGTGCGCCCTCTTTCAGGGAATAAGTGCTAACCCGAATTGTATCGGCTTCTGATTTTTCCAACAGCAAATGGATCAGCGCCATGGCCACAACCATCATTCCAGCTCTCAGGGGAATCATGCCGGGAAAAGCAAGTCTTTCCTCGTGAGACAACGGGGATAAAGCCCCATACAAGTCCATAAATTCTGCCCGGCTCAGGGAATGAAGTGCCTCATTTTCAGCTGAGGTTTTATCTAAACCAATGGATACATTTCGCATGTCCACCAAAGTATCGAAGGAGCCGGAGCAGCCGATTATCTGAATATTTTTGAGGCTGCTGATTTTTTCCCACAAGGGTTGTAAAGCGTCCAAAGCATGCATTTTTAATTCAATCAATGAATTCTCAGGAATCGGATCCACCTGGTGAAATTGCTCCATGAGACGCAAACCACCGGTTTCAAAACTTTGTTTCCAGACCGGATTAATTCCATTGCAAAGGATAAATTCTACACTTCCTCCTCCAATGTCCACAATGAGCGAAGTTTCATCCTGAAAAATTGCGCCAGAACCCATCACCCCAAAAAAGATTAATGATGCTTCTTCTTCGCCACTGATAATTTTTGGGCAAAACCCGGTTCGTTTTTTTATTTCTTCAAGAACTTCTTCGGCATTGAATGCATTGCGAAATGCGGAGGTTGCAAATACATCCACCTCGGCTGGACTTATTCCAAGTTTTTCCAAATCTTCCGCAAAATCCTGAAGGGTTTTTACGGCCCTTTCCAATGCATCTGGAAGAATTAATTTCAGCGCCATTCCGTTCAGGCCAATTCCAACAGCTTCTTTTCGGTGAAGAATGGTTTCTTTTTTTCCATCCCGGAAACGACCAACCAAGAGGTGAAAAGTATTGCTTCCCAGATCTGCAATTGCCTTACAATCTGCAAGGGTGGAAATACTAGATTCGTAATGTTGCATATGGAAAAGAATGAGTTTTGGAATCAGCGTCTTTGTCTACTTTTGCGCACATAGTTGTGACTCCCTAAAAATAGAAAATTGTCGCGGTTGTTTCCGTGATGCAAATCAAGCAAAGAGGAATGGAAAGCAAAACTGAAAACTGGTCAATACCGGAAAACAATAATCCGGATCCGATTCAAAATAAAAATTATGTCCGCGAATGGTTTGATGCGCTCCTGTTTGCCATGGTTGTGGCAAGTTTGGTGCGCTGGTTTTTCTTTGAACCATTTACGATTCCAACACCTTCAATGGAAAAATCCTTGCTGGTGGGTGATTATCTTTTTGTGAGCAAATTGCATTATGGGGCCCGCACGCCGAAAACCATTTTGCAGGTCCCGCTTTCACACCAAAAAATCTGGGGAACCAACATCCCATCTTATCTGGATTGGATTCAGCTTCCACAATTCAGGCTTCCCGGTTTTTCGGAAGTAAAGAAAGGA
>CANETC010000127.1 GCA_947441055.1 Cytophagaceae bacterium
CAGCGGCGCCCCCCACATTCCCGGAATCATGTACACCACAAAACTTAAAACCACGATGGCCAGAGCCAAACGCATCACTGGAATTTTCTCCATTACACTGTCGTGTGGCAAGCGGATTTTACCCAAAAGATAAAAGCCCATCAGTGTGAAAATTACAATCCAGGCGGCTAGGTAAACTTCCCGATCCAGTAGATGCCAATGGTAGGCTAAGTCTGCAATCGAGAGGAATTTCAGGGCAAAGGCCAGTTCGAGAAAGCCAAGTACAACCTTCACAGAATTGAGCCAGCCACCTGATTTTGGAAGGCCGGAAAGCCATTGAGGGAAAATGGCAAAAAGGCTGAAAGGCATGGCGAAAGCCAGAGAATATCCAAGCATTCCCACGATGGGTTTCAAAACCGCACCTCCGGCAGATTGAACCAGAATCGATCCTACAATGGGTCCGGTACAAGAAAAACTTACCAGCACAATGGTGAATGCCATGAAGAAAATTCCGTAAATCCCACCCTTGTCACTTTCACGGTCTGCCATGTTCACTAGGGAAGAAGGAAGTACGATTTCAAAAAGGCCGAGGAAGGACAATCCAAAAATCAGGAAGATCAGAAAGAAGAAAACATTTGGTGCCCAATGGGTTGAAACAAAGTTTGCAAATTCCGGTCCATTAATCCTTGCCACAGCGGTTCCGATAAGAACATAAAGCAGGATGATGCTGATTCCATAAAGGCTGGCTTTGCCTATTCCTTCTGAACGGCTTTTGCTTTGCCGGGTGAAAAATGTAACCGTCATCGGAATCATTGGGAACACGCAGGGTGTAAGCAGGGCTACAAGACCGGATACAAAAGCAGCGAGAAAAAATGCCCAGAGGCTTTCTTCTTCTGGTTTGGTTTTTTCGATTTCGGGGTTTGATGAAGAAAGTGTTGTTGTGTCAGATTTTAAGTCGGCGCTTGCAGGTATTCCTACTGCAGAACTGTCTGCGATTTTTTGGGCAAAAGCAGAATCTTCTGTTAGTTTTTCTGAATTCTGAACTTCACCTGCTGTCGTCGTAGCAGAGGATTCGCCGGAACCCGTAACTTCGAAGGGTCCAAAACTAAAATCACCTTCTTGGTCTACACATTTGCCTATATCATCCGAACAAGCCTGCGACTCATAACTTCCTGTAATTGTGCAGGGTGCAAGGATTTTTACTTTTTGCCTGAATTCTGCTGTACGATGAAATAGTCGAACTTTTCCTTCGAAAACATCGTCGTATATTTCTTCTGCGCCAATTGGTTTGGCGGGTCCAATAAGTTCGAAGTCCTTGGTTTTGTTGAAATTGAATACGGTAACTTTTGGACCAAGTTTGGGATCGAAATCATTGGAATAGAGATGCCATGTGCCATCTATTTTTACTTTGAAAATAAGTTCGGTTTGAGTTCCCGCTTTCATGGATTTTCCTGTTGAAGAAAAATTCCAATGTGTTGGATTGATAATCTGACCCTGGCTTACCTGGGCAAGTGCAATTAGGAAGAATATGAGAATTGACCGGATTTTCATGGCAATGTTCTTGGCACAAATCTACAAAGCTTCGCGGCATTATTACCGAGGCAAGCGTCAGGACTGTATCTTCGCACAATCATTTCCCAGATTTTTTTGAATAAAGAAACACAGAACGCAGATTATCAGGAGTTTACTTTCCCTAATGGGCTCCGAATGGTTCACCGACAGGTGAGCAATACCCGCATTGCCCATTGTGGATTTGTGCTTGATACCGGCAGTCGGGATGAAAAACCTGGTCAGGAAGGCATCGCACATTTTTGGGAACACATGGCTTTTAAGGGTACAAACCGGCGAAAGTCTTTCCACATTCTCAATGGCCTGGAAATTTTAGGCGGAGAAATCAATGCCTATACCACCAAAGAAAAAATTGCCTTTCACGCATCCGTTCTGGCTACACATTTCAGCAAGGCGGTTGACATTCTCAGCGACATTACTTTCAATTCTATTTTTCCTGAGAAAGAAATTGAAAAAGAAAAAAATGTGATTCTGGAGGAAATGTCGATGTATCTCGACACGCCGGATGATGCCATTCAGGATGAGTTTGATGCTTTAATGTTTCCAGGGCATCCCCTTGGAAATAATATTCTTGGAACTGAAACCAGCGTTCCATCCTTTACCCGGGAAGATTTTCTGAAATTTTATCGGGACAATGTGAGTTCAGACCGGCTGGTTTTCTCTTGTGTGGTGCCATTCGATTTAAAAACTGCGATTAAAAGGGCTGGCCCTTTTTTATCGGCGATGCCTATGCTTAAGGTGGAGAAAATCAGGCTGGCACCGGAGCCTTTGAAAGCACAGGAATTGGTTTGCCGAAAGTCCATTCAGCAGGCTCATCTGATGATGGGTTGCAGGGCCTATCCGATGGGCAATCAGAATCGGCTTCCATTTTTTCTTTTGAATAATATCCTCGGTGGGCCAGCGCTAACAAGCCGGCTCAACATGAGCATCCGCGAAAGGTATGGATTGGTTTACTCTGTAGAGTCTGGATATTCAGCCTATCTTGATACCGGGGTTTTCTCAGTTTACCTTGGCACAGAACCAAAGAATTTATCCAAAGCCATTGGTCTGGTTGAAAAAGAAATTCGACATCTGATCAATGAGCCTCTGAGTCCTACCCGGCTTCGCCAAGCCCGGGAACAATTGAAGGCCCAATTGGCGATGGCAGAAGAAGGAAATCAAATGTTTATGCTGATGCTCGGGAAAAGCATGCTTGATCAGGGTCGGGTAGAAAGTTTGGCAGAGATTTTTACCGCCATCGATCAGATTGATGCTGGTCTCCTCAAAGAAATTGCCCGTGAAAGCTGGGACCACGACAATTGGGTGCGGCTTAGTTATGTTCCCGAAGGGAAATAGGAAAAAATTTCAAGACTAGAAATCAAGCCTTCTGATTGGTGAAAGTCCGCATTTAAGGAATTTAATGACATAAGGAGGATTGCTTTTCCTTAAACTTTTTTCCTTCGGTTCTTTTGGAAATCTTCCAGAACAAAACTCCCAAGTTCATCCAGGCCGGAGAAATAGGCGCGACCTTGATTGGCCTCAGTAAAATCCCTCACAAAATCCTGCAACCAAGGGTCGCGTGCAATCATAAAAGTAGTAACAGGAATTTTTAAGCGGCGGCATTGTCCGGCAAGCTGAAGGGTGCGCTTCAGAATTTTTTGGTCCAGACCAAAGCTGTTTTTGTAATAACGGGCACCTTCTTTGAGACAGGTTGGCTTGCCGTCTGTAATCATCAGGATTTGCTTGTTGGCATTTTTTCTTCTCCGCAACAAATCCATTGCCAGCTCAAGTCCGGCCACTGTATTGGTGTGGTAAGGACCAACCTCCAGCCATGGAAGATCCTTCAAAGGAATTTCCCATGCATCATTTCCAAAAACCAAAATGTCTAATGTGTCTTTTGGAAATCGGGTTGTGATAAATTCCGCCAGCGCCATAGCCACCTTTTTCGCAGGTGTAATTCTGTCTTCGCCATACAAAATCATGGAGTGGGAAATGTCTATCATCAACACCGTGGAAGTTTGGGATTTGTGTTCCCTTTCTTTGATGACGAGGTCTTTCTCCCACAAACTAAAATCTCCGCTGCCATTCCGAATTTGTGCGTTGCGCAAGGATTCAGAAAACTCAATTTCCTCAGGAGAATCTCCAAAAGAAAAAGCCCTTGTTCCTACGAAATCATCACCTTCATTTCCACCTTTTCTGATGGAATGATTGCCTGGTGCAGCTTTTTTAAGTTTGCCAAAAATGTCTTCTAAGGATTTTTTTCGAATGGCCTGTCCCGCTTTGGCTGAGGGAATCACAGCTCCCTCACCTGGTTTTTCTTCCAGATAGCCTTTGCGTTTTAGATCCTCATAAAAATCTCCTATTCCGTATCCTTTGCCGGTAAGTTTGTGCTGATTGTCAAGGGATGTAAGCCAGGACATTGCCTGTGCGGCATCTCCTCCCGCCATTCCCAGCAGTTGAAGGAAGATGTCGAGTAATTGCTCAAATCCTGCTTCTTTCTTTTTTTCCTCTGGGCTGAAAGCCAAAAATTCTATACCAGTCATGATTTTGTAGGTTCTCCTCTAATAACCGGTTTTTTCTCAATAAGGTTCAGAAGAATTCCACCGCCAACCATGGCAATTCCAGTTCCGGAAATCCAGTCGAAGCCTTCGTTATAAATTAAAAATCCCAAAACAAGGGCGAATAAAATCCCAGCATAATTGAGGAATGTAACGCTTTCAAGTTTTTCCAGTTGAATGGCGCGGGTCATACAATATTGACCAGCCTGCGTGGCCAATCCCATCAACAGAACCAAAATCCAATCCAATCCATGCGGATCAATCCAATTGAAATAGGAAAAAGTTCCGGCGATTGGCAATGCCATCATTGGAAAATAAAGGATTATGACGAGTGGATGTTCGCTCACATTCAGTTTCCGAACCGCATTGTATGCAAGTCCCGAAAGGGAGGCCGAAAAAATACCCGAAAAGAGCAATTCAAAGGAAACTCTGGTATCAAAACCTTTGATGAGAAAAACCCCTGCCATCGAAAGCAAAAAGAAAAGCCATTTCCAATAACTCATTTTTTCACCCAGAATAAAAACGGCAAACAGGGCTGCAAATATTGGGGAAGTGTATTGAATTGCAACCGCAGATGCCAGTGGCATTTTTTGTATTGTGTTGAAATACAACCACAATGCTACAATTCCGGTGCTGCCGCGAATCAGAAGCCACTTATGGTTTTTACCAAAAAAGTATACACCTGCCCTTTGGATTCCCCATGCGCACAAGACAAAGGAAATGGCGGCACGGAAAAAAATCAATTCCATTGCCGGAATGTAGGAAAGCTGTTTCACGCATACATTGAGCACAGCGTAAAAACACGCGGATGCCAGCATATAGCTTTTTCCTTTTGACCATTGGAGCATCGGACAAAGATGAGAATCCTAAAATGATTCCATTGCTTTTTTCAATGGATTGAAAATCCAGAAAATCAGACCTGAATTTGCTCTTTTCAAAAAGTGGATTTATTAATTAGATTGGCACGATTCCGGCAAATTCCGGATTTCAGATTCAATCCCAAATGAACCTATACAACGGACATCAAGGCCTTACACAGGCACAAGCCGAACTTAAATTAAAAGAGGATGGACCAAATGTTTTATTCGAACCGGGCCGGCGCAGTCTTGTAGGTCTTGCATTTGGAATTCTCACAGAACCCATGGTAATGCTGCTCATTGCGGCCGCTGTTCTGTATTTTATTCTTGGGAAATTCAATGAAGGCAATATGCTGCTGGCAGCCATCATGGTTGTGGCCTCAATTTCTTTTTTTCAAACTGTAAAAAGTGATAATGCACTTCGCGAGTTGGGAAAACTCACTCAGCCTCGGGTGGATGTTTTAAGGGATGGAAGTCTGCATCCATTGCCTGCCGCAGAGATTGTTCGTGGAGATCTTGTTCTCATAGAAGAAGGCATGAATTTTCCCTGCGATGGAAGCATCATCAGGGCATATGACCTCGGAATCAACGAAGCGGCCATAACAGGAGAATCTGTGCCAGTCGCCAAAAACACCGGAGATCCTGTATATGCAGGAAGTTTGGTCAGTAGTGGTTCCGTGTATTTTGAAGTTACCGCCACGGGTACCCGCACGGTTTTGGGAAAGCTGGGTAAGTCTATGGAGAATATGACCAAGGAAAAGACCATTCTTCAGGGGCAGATAGACAATTTTGTCAAATCCATGGCTTGGGTAGGTCTCCTCGCTTTTCTGATAATTCTTGGGGTACATTATTATGAATCCCGCGATTTCATAAACTCGCTTTTGCGCGGACTTACTGTCGCAATGGCCTTAATTCCGGAGGAAATTCCTGTGGCATTTGCCAGTTTCATGGCGCTTGGTGCACTTCGCTTGTCGGCTTTCAATGTTCTGGCCAGAGAGCCAAGGACTGTAGAAAGTTTGGGTTCTGCTACTGTCGTTTGTGCGGATAAAACCGGCACCCTCACCACGGAAGGAATGAGCCTTTCTTGTCTGGCCACGCCCGAATTTAGTTTCAGACCAGAAACCGATTCCAACCCCGGTCCAGAAATTCTGGCATTGCTTCGTGCGGCCCGTATTTCTTCTGAGCCCAAGCCTTTTGATGCCATGGAAAAGGCCATTGAAGATGCTTGCAAAAAGTATTTTGATAATCTGCATCAGGACCTTGTGATGGAATATCCGCTTTCGGGAAAGCCCCCGATGATGACGCATGTTTGCCGCGATGCATTGGGCAGGCTGGAAGTTGCGGCTAAGGGCGGAATGGAAAAGATTTTGGAGGTCTGTCGTTTGGACGGTGAAAAGGCTGAAGCCATCCGCCGGCAGACGGCAGGGTTTACAGAGGATGGCCACCGAGTGCTGGCTGTTGCTACTGCCATTTTTGAGGGTGCAGATTTTCCAGCCAATCAGGAAGATTTCAACTGGAAGTTTGCCGGATTAATCTGCCTTTTTAACCCGCCCAAAGAAAATGCAGCTACTGTGGTTCAGGGATTTTATGATGCAGGAATTCGTGTCAAAATGATCACCGGGGATTTTCCGGCAACTGCTTCTTCAATCGCTGGAATGGTTGGAATTGTTTCGCCCCAGGAAGTCTTAACAGGAGATCATGTGATGGAAATGTCTGACAGCGAGCTTGCTTCAAAGGTTTCTGGTGTCAATGTTTTTGCCCGAATGTTCCCGGAAGCAAAGCTCCGTGTGGTGAATGCATTGAAATCTTTGGGAGAAGTGGTGGCTATGACGGGAGACGGAGTAAACGACGGGCCGGCACTAAAGGCCGCCAACATCGGGGTTGCAATGGGAAACAGAGGTACAGAAATGGCCAGGCAGGCAGCTTCTTTGGTTCTTGTAAACGATGATTTGAAAGGCATGCTGGATGCGGTTTCCTTGGGAAGGAAAATTTATCAGAACCTTAAAAAAGCGGTTTCCTACATTGTTTCGATCCATGTGCCCATTATTCTAACTGTCACATTGCCCTTGCTTCTTGGCTGGGAATTCACAGAGTTGTTTACCCCTGTGCATGTCATTTTCCTGGAACTTGTAATGGGACCCACTTGTTCAATCGCCTTCGAAAACGAACCTTCGGAAGAGGGAAATATGCGCCATCAACCCAGAAAACCGGGGGATACATTTTTTACAGGCAGGGAGTTGGGCCGCAGTTTGCTACAGGGCATTGCCATTTCTTTCGTTATCCTGTGGCTTTATCACAGCGACATGGTGTCAGGCGCAAGTGCCGAGCAAATTCGCACCCGTTCTTTCACTGTGCTGGTTTTTTCCAATTTGTTGCTAACCCTTGCAAACCGGTCGTTTTTATTGTCGTTTTGGAAAACCTTATTCGTTCCCAACCGCTTGCTTTGGTTCATGTTGTCTCTGACAGTTGGACTGCTTTTTATCGCAATTTATGTTCCTGCAGTTCGGGATATTTTTAGTTTTTACAAGATTTCAGGGAAGGAGGTCGCTTTTTGTTTTCTGGTTGCAATTCCGGGAGTTTTGTGGGTAGAGGGCCTGAAGTTGTATCGGCGTAAAAGACTACTTGTGTAGTGGGCGCTTTCGGATCATTCCGCCTCTTGTATCTTTTATGCTGCTCATTACCACAAATGCGGATGGATCTATTTTCTCAATTTCCTGGTTGAGCCTGTTAATTTCCAATCGGGTAACCACGGTGTATAAAATGTTGAGTTCCCGGTTTTCAAAATTCCCGCCAAAGTATCCTCTTTCTCCTTTATAGATTGTAACGCCCCTTCCAAGTTTTTCGGTTACTGCTGTTCGAATTTCATCTGATTTCACTGAAATAATGGTAACTCCAGTATATTCTTCAATTCCTTCTATCAGGAAGTCCACTGTTTTACTTGCTGAAAAATATGTGAGGATTGAGTACATGGCCGTTTCAATGGAAAGCAGCTAGGCAGCAATTGAGAAAATAAAAATGTTGATGATCATAACCACATCGCCAATTGAAATGCCCAATGGTCGGCTCAACTGAACGGCCAGAACTTCGGTTCCATCCAAAACGCCTCCTCCACGCATAGAAAGTCCAATTCCTGCACCCAGAAAAAATCCACCGAAAACTGAAACCAGTAATTTATCGGCAGTAATGGTAGGGTAGGGGACCAGTCCTGTTACCAGCGCAAGACCCAAAATTCCGATGGCAGTTTTTACTGCGAATTCCCTGCCCATGCTCCTGTATCCGATGTAGACAAAAGGAATATTGATG
>CANETC010000128.1 GCA_947441055.1 Cytophagaceae bacterium
CGCAAATCGATTTTTTGTCCGAGCTGGGTAAATCTAAAGACAGCACTTGCCTTCCCGCCTGGAACCGGACAGCTGCTATGATGAAGAATAAATTTTCCACCAGCATCCAAAGATTGCCTTTTTCAGATCAGGCCCGCACAAGGTTGAAAAATGAAAAGGAAGTTCAGCTCATGGATGCCTATTTGTATAACCACAACAATTCCCTTCCTGTGACACCCAATTTGCAAAAGGATGGTGGCAAGGAATTTCTTTTTTCGAAGGCCTTAATTCTTTCTGATGCCGCATGTCAGAAATGCCATAATTCCACTTCAAGCTCCCCTGTAAAAGGCCTGAAGGGCGATACAGTCGCACTTTGGATGCTTCGTTACAGCCGAAAGCAGGTTGTAATGTCCTTTGTAGAATAAGAAGTTTGAGCCTTGCAATTTGATTTGCAGATTTGCAGCCTTTCCGGCAAGGCGAAATGTCCGGAAGAATACACCAATTTGATATGACCAAGACCGCTCCCGCCTTACGATTTAAACGAGAAAAACTTAAGGACAACGAACTCCTGAATCTGTATCAGGCCATCCTCAAACCCCGAATGATTGAGGAAAAAATGCTGATTCTCCTCCGTCAAAACCGCATCAGCAAGTGGTTTTCCGGAATTGGTCAGGAAGCCATTTCAGTAGGCGTGGTGCAGGCCCTTGAAAAGGATGAATACATCCTGCCAATGCACCGAAACCTGGCCATTTTCACCGGTCGTGATATTCCGCTCGCGCAACTTTTCAAACAATGGGAAGGGAAGAAGGGCGGATTTACGAAGGGCCGTGACCGGTCTTTCCACTTCGGCACAAACGAGCACCACATTGTAGGGATGATTTCCCATTTGGGACCTCAGATGGGTGTTGCCGATGGAATTGCGCTGGCATCCAAACTCAAAAAAGAGAATAAAGTAACTGTCGTGTTTACCGGCGATGGCGGAAGTTCTGAAGGTGATTTCCACGAGTCCATCAATGTGGCAGCGGTTTGGCAATTGCCGGTCATTTTTGTGGTAGAAAACAATGGCTATGGACTCAGCACGCCATCCAGCGAGCAATTCCGTTTTAAGAATTTTGTAGATAAAGGTCCTGGTTATGGAATCGATACTGCGCTGGTGGATGGCAACAACCTGCTGGAAGTGTACCATGCTGTGAAGAAATGGGCTGCCGATATTCGTAAAAATCCGCGTCCATTGCTTTTGGAAGCGATGACTTTCCGCATGCGTGGACACGAAGAAGCCAGTGGCACCAAGTATGTGCCCAAGCATCTTTTTGAAGAATGGAAAAAGAAGGATCCGCTCGATACTTTTGAATCCTGGCTCATGGAAGAAGGTATTCTAACGGAAAACCTGAAAAAGCAGTACCGCGCTGAAATCAAAAAAGAAATGGATGTGGCTCTGGAAGAAGCATTTGCGGAGCCATTGCCCCAGCCAGATGTTCAAGAAGAAACGGCCGATATGTACCTGCCTTTTGAAGGAAGTAAGGAAGAGCCTCCCCGAAATCAAGGTGCCGAACTTCGTTTGGTGGATGCCGTGCAACAGGGATTGTTTCAAAGCATGGAAAAATATCCTGAGCTGGTTTTGATGGGTCAGGACATTGCAGATTATGGCGGTGTTTTTAAAGTTACAGAAGGGTTTGTTGAAAAGTTTGGCCGCGACCGCGTGCGGAATACGCCGCTTTGCGAATCCGCCATCATTGGAACAGGTCTCGGACTTTCCATCAAAGGAATGAAAGCCATGGTGGAAATGCAGTTTGCTGATTTTGTCACCTGTGGATTCAATCAGATTGTAAACAATCTGGCGAAGAGTCATTACCGCTGGGGCCAGAATGCCGATGTGGTTGTACGAATGCCGACTGGTGCGGGTGTTGCAGCTGGACCATTCCACTCCCAAAGCAATGAGGCCTGGTTTTTCCATACCCCAGGTCTGAAAATTGCCTATCCATCAACCCCGTTTGATGCCAAAGGCTTGCTTGCCATGTCCTTTGAAGACCCCAATCCAATCATTTTCTTTGAGCACAAAGCGCTCTATCGCTCGGTTACTTCGCAGGTTCCGGCCGAATATTATACCATTCCATTCGGGAAGGCGCGCATCGTTCGTGAGGGAAAAAAAGCCAGCATCATTACCTATGGCGCGGCTGTTCACTGGGCACAAAAGGAAGTAGAAAAGGAGGGCCTGGATGTTGAAATCATTGATCTCCGGACACTTTTGCCTTATGACAAAGAGGCCATTGCCGAATCTGTAATGAAAACCAACCGTGTCATGGTGCTGCATGAAGACACCATCACCGGTGGCATCGGCGCTGAAATTGCGGCCTGGATTTCGGAGGAGTTTTTCCGTTATCTCGATGCGCCGGTTATGCGCCTTGGTTCCATGGATACTGCAGTTCCTTTTGCACCGACGCTGGAAAAGGAATTTTTGCCGCAGTCAAAAATCGGCATGAAGCTGCAGGAGTTGCTGGGGTATTGATTGGGTTCTGTCTGAATTACATGGTAATCCAAAACAAAAAAATCGCGTAGGGATCGTAAAAACTGTAGGGGCGAACCTGTGTGTTCGCCCAATCCTGAAAATTGCCGCGGTTCCAGCGCCGCCCCGCCTGAGATGCGGCAGGTACATGGATCGGTACATTCATTAATCCATTGATTTTAAATATGTTAAATTGTGCTGGCATCGTAATGTAGAGACGCAAGATTCCTGCCACGATTTGGCGTGGTTGCGTCTCTACGCTGTACAGGAATTTTACATCTCCACTGTGACCGATTCGGAAAAATTGCGCGATTCCCGGCCTACTACGCCTGGTGACGAGGTCGACCTTATTGATGGTGAGTAGGGGCGAATTGCAATTCGCCCCTACAATCAATTTAAAATCAATAATTTAAACCTATATGATGTCGCAACCACGGTGGTGTATATGTGCCATTATGCTATTTCGACTGCGCATCTTTCACCGCCTCCGGCAGCATCAGCAGGAAAGGCAGGCACCTTTCCCAGTGAAGGGCATAGTAATTGAAACCCAAAGAAATATTCTGATAATAGGCCGGACGATTGTCCCAATAATATTTCTCCGAATTAAGTGCCCAGGCCGATTTCCCAAGTTTTGAAGCCAGAAACCATTTTTCCAGCAAGCGTGCCGCTCTGCCATTTCCATCCATAAAAGGATGAATCATCGCAGTCCACAAATGAATCATGGAGGCATTGTAGAATATTTCCTTCTCTGATAATTCACTGTCCAGCAATGATTGAATATCAAGAAAAAGCGCCTTCAATTCCCTTTCAACAAATTCCGGTTCCACAGCCAGATACACTGGCCGCATGCTTTGTGCATCGCGGATTCCCACCTGATCCTTTCTCAGATGACCTTGTTCCTTTGCAGGCAACAAAGTAGGAGAAAGGATTTTATGACAGTGCAGGAAACCTTTCATTGTTAAGTCATTGTCTGCAGCGAAATGATAGGCCGCCATAAGATTTTCTATTTCCTCAACTTCCTTTCTTTTCGGGGATAGCGGCAGGTCCTTGTTTCGATAATAACTATTGACATCAAGGGAATTGCCTTCAATCTTGGACGAATACAGAGATGAAGCAATCAGGTAATACTCAAAATCCTCCTGAGAAAACGCAGGCGATATGTTCGCAGCTTTAAATCCAGAAAGGCACTCCGTTTTTTCGCTGGAGGCAAAGCCTTCAAACCATTCAGATGAAATCAGGTGGAGTTGGTTGTGCACAAGACAAATATAAGTCTTGCCGGGTGGATTATCTCAAATCCAAAACCCGTAATTCCCCACCTTTCAAACAATAAGTTTTTCCGGGAAGTATGATCAGTTCAGATGCAGACTTTAATTCCTCAGGAAGCGATTTTTTTCGCATGCTGAGAAGAAATGGATGAAAATACACCAGACTGTCACCCTGAATTGCATACAGCTCCTCCCCCTCAAAACCAAACCAGCTGCAGTTTTCCAGGGGTAGTTTTTTCCGGAAGGTGCCGGTCTGGTCGAACACCAGAATTTGCCCCAACTTATCTGCGATGTAGAGTTGGTTTTGGTATTCGCGCATAAAGGATAATTCGTGGGGTTTGCCCGAGAGGACAAGATCGAGCGGTGTGGAGAAAATGGTATTTCCGTTGGCCGGATTGATTTTTTTAAGCTGAAAAGTGGCCTCGTCAAATACCCAAAGATTTCCATCCTGTGAGGGAGCAAGCAGGCGAATGTATCCGCCATTGTCGTTTTCAAGGGAAACGGGCCCGTCGGAAAGGAGAAAGCGATCGAGCAAAAAGTATGACTGAAAATCCCTGGAAAAAGCAAGAATCCTGAGTCCGTTCCAGGCTTCCAGCAAGTGAATGCGGGCTGGTTTTCTGGGGGAAAAGCGCTGCACAATTTTTCCGCTGCTGTCCAACATCAGCACATCTCCTTTTGATAGTGCGGCAAAAATATTTCCCTGACGGCTGACACTGATGTGGTCCACACCAGTGAGCAAAGGCTGGATTTGCTGTGCATACATTTTTCCAAGGCCATTAAGGAAAAAGCAAATTCCAATTAAAAAATGCTGAATTTTCATTGAGCGGAATTCGGTGTTACCGGCTCCCATTCTTTCATTTCCATTTGCAGGCCATCAAAACGAATGAAGCGGCAATGGTTCAACCATTCTCCCGGATTGAGGTAGCGGCTGCCTTCGCCTACGGGAAGGTCCAAGGGCAAATGCCTGTGACCGAATATGTAATAATCGTGGTGGCTTTCAGCCTGCTTCTCTTTGCTGTAAACCCACAGAAATTCGCGCTCACCAAGGAAGGTTTCGTCTTTGTTGTTGGCCACCCGGCTGTGTCCACTCCAGGCACGGGCAATGCCGAAACCAATGCCAGGATGAAGCATTCCAAACAAACGCTGGCAAAGGCGATTTTCGAAAATCCGCTTTAGGAATTTGTAGGTATTGTCTCCGGGACCAAGTCCGTCGCCATGTCCAACAAGAACCTTCGTTTTCCCGAAATCTACCTGAATGGGTTCGCGAAAAACCCTGGTATTGAGTTGCTTTTCCAGATAGCCGAACATCCACATGTCGTGGTTGCCGGTAAAAAGGAAAATCTCAACCCCATTGTCAGAAAGCTCGGCAAGTTTTCCAAGGAAACGGATATAACCCCTCGGAACCACATGCTTATATTCAAACCAGAAATCGAATAAATCGCCAACGAGAAAAAGGTAACGGCAATCTGTGGAAATCGAATCCAGCCAGCGCACAATTTTCTTTTCTCTTTCTAGGCTGCTTGCTTCATCGGGCGCACCGAGGTGAAAATCGGAGGCAAAATATGCAGCCTCTCCTGCGGCAAGTTTCAGGTCAAGCTTTTGCATCATCGATCAGGAAGAGAACCAGTTCGCGGGGACCATGGGCACCCATCACCAGCGTTTTCTCGATGTCAGCCGTGCGACTGGCGCCTGTTACCATAGAAATCATAGAAGGAAGTTTGCTTCCATATTTCTTGCGGATAAATCCTAAGCCGTCTTTAATATCCGGCACAATCTGGCTCACACTTGCCACCACAATATGAACCGGCGGGTAAATGCTTAGCCGTCTGCCGGCACTTTGCCTGGAACTTACCAGGATGCTTCCGGTACGCTCAATCAAACATTCGCAGAGTGTAATTCCGCAGTCTACTTGTTGAAAATTCCGGTCGTTTACCGAGAAATTAATGTGGCAGTTTTTGAGTTCGTCTGCGAGTTCGCTTTCCCAGATATGAACATGCTGAAAGCGGCGCTTGGCAATATATTCTGTGATTTGCTGATGGAATTCCTCCATGCTTTCGGAGTAAAGGAACACCGACTTTCTGGCTACGAAATTTTCAGCGAAGACAAGCACAGGGTCCTTGCCTTTTTCCTTCACATACAGCGAAGAAACCAAATCCGGCTTTTGCGGAAATTGTTCTGGAAGGCGAGAGAGCGCAGACTTTACGCCTGCCAGGATGTTGTCCCTTGCGCTCTTTGCCATAATTCTAGTTTTCGTTTTCGGTGGCTTCCGCAGTTCCGGATGCAGTTGGATTTTCCTCCTTTCCTGCTTCTACAGGTTCAGGTTTTTTCTCATACTGACCGGTACTGTTGGTAAAATCCTGGTAATGCGTTGCCTGTTCAAAAGGCCTTGGTCCAATAAGTTGCTCAAGATCACTTTGGAAAAGGACTTCCTTTGAAAGCAATGCCTGGGCAATTTTCTCAAGACTTTCACGCTTGTCGTGCAACAATTGCAAAACCCGGTTGTAGGCCAGATCAATGATGCGTTTTACCTCCTGATCGATGATGGTGGCAGTGGTTTCGGAATACGGCTTATTGAATGAATATTCGGATTGCTTGCTGTCGTAAAAAGAGACATTACCGATTTTATCATTCATGCCATAAATGGACACCATGCTGTAGGCGGTTTTGGTAATTCTCTCCAAATCGCTCAACGCGCCGGTTGAAATTTTACCAAACACCAGATGCTCTGCGGCTCTTCCTCCAAGTGTCATGCACATTTCATCCATCATCTGTTCGGTGGTGATGAGGAACTGCTCCTTTGGCAGGTACTGCGCATAACCCAATGCGGCAACACCTCTCGGAACGATGCTCACTTTCACCAATGGATCTGTGTGTTCAAGGAACCAGCCTGCCACAGCGTGACCAGCTTCGTGGTAAGCAACAATTTTCTTTTCTTCCGGAGAAATGAGTTTGTTTTTCTTTTCGAGTCCGCCAATAACCCTGTCAATGGCATCGTTGAAATCTTTCTGATCTACTGCGTCTTTGTTTTGTCTGGCGGCAATCAAGGCAGCTTCGTTGCAAACATTGGCAATTTCAGCCCCGGCAAAACCTGGAGTCTGGGCAGCCAGCTTTTTGCTGTCTACATCTGCCGCAAGTTTCAGTGGCTTAAGGTGAACCTTGAAAATCGCATCGCGGCCAACGATGTCGGGCTTGTCGATGGAAATTTGCCTGTCGAAGCGACCTGGACGCAGCAATGCTGAATCGAGGATGTCCGGGCGGTTGGTTGCGGCAAGAATGATTACACCAGAGTCGGTGGCAAAACCATCCATTTCCACCAGAAGGGAATTGAGGGTATTTTCTCTTTCGTCGTTTGCACCGGGCATTGGGCCTTTTCCGCGGCTGCGGCCGATGGCATCAATCTCGTCGATAAAAATGATACAAGGCGCTTTTTCTTTGGCTTGTTTGAAGAGGTCGCGCACACGCGCTGCACCTACTCCCACAAACATTTCCACAAAATCAGAACCAGAAAGACTAAAAAACGGAACATTGGCTTCGCCGGCAACTGCTTTTGCAAGCAGTGTTTTACCTGTTCCTGGAGAGCCCACAAGCAAGGCGCCTTTGGGGATTTTGCCACCCAGCCTAGTGAATTTTTCAGGACTTTTCAGGAAGTCCACAATTTCTTTGATTTCTTCCTTCGCTTCTTCAAGACCTGCAACATCGGCGAAGGTGATTTTCACTTGGTTTTCAGCGTCGAAAAGGGCTGCACGGGATTTTCCAATATTGAAAATTTGTCCACCCGGACCGCCGCCAGTCATTCTGCGGAGGAGAATCCAGAAGCCGGCAATCAGGGCGATTACAAAGCCATAATTCAGGAATAGCGTTCCAAAATTCTGTCGGTCTTCTATTTCGAGGTTGGGATGAAATTCCTTTGGAATGTCCTTTTCAATCCTTTGAACATCTTCCTTGAAGTTTTCAGCAGAGATGATGTTGAAGCGAAAATGCGGACCTCCATTCATGCTGAACGGATTGCTTTTGTCTCCAACTCCAAAGAGTTTTTTATACTTCTCGTTTTTGAGGGCTTCCTCTTTGAGGGTGACCTCCACCATTTTTTCATTGGGTATGATCATTACCCTTTTAACATCGTGGCTGAGCATCATTTCCTCAAAACTATTTGGGGAAATCACCACCACACTTCCCTGGCGGTTGAGCAGACTGATTACAAAAATGAGGAGCAATACCGCCGAAATTACCCAAAGCTGGTAATTCGGTCGCTGACCCGGACCTCCGGGATTATTGCGTTTAAGTGGATTTTTTTTAGGATCCGGTTTGGGTTGTTCGGTGTTGGTGTCTGACATGTTCTAATTATCTTGTATTGGGTAGAGTTGTGTTTTTTCTACTGACTGATTTCAATGTACTTGATTTTGGCATCACCCCAGAATTCTTCCAGATCGTAGAATGTACGCTTTTCCTTCTGGAAAATGTGGCAAACCACATCC
>CANETC010000129.1 GCA_947441055.1 Cytophagaceae bacterium
AGTTGGTTCGGGTAAATCGAGCCGGAGTTGGTCGAATACCGGATTGGGGTAAATGCTGATACCTGCCTCCTGAGGACTGGCAATCGCCGTTGTGGTATTTACTGTTACCACCAGACTGCAGTTTGCTGTATTACCACCGATGTCAGTCACCTGCCAGACGATGTTATTGGTTCCCGGTGGCAATTGTGCCCCGGCCAGACTAGCCTGGTTGTTGAAACTGTTGCTTACTCCTGCCAAACTGCAGTTGTCACCGCCGTTCTGTGGATCAAATTCCACACCCTGTACCGTATAAAAAGTCTGTCCTGCAGAAAGATTTATGACCTGATTTCCTCCGCAAACCACATTGGGACTGATGGTATCGTCCACGATAACTGTCTGCTGGGCCGTGGTGGTATTGTTGCGGGCATCTTTGAAACTCCAGTTTACGGTAAAGGTTCCCTGAGATGTATAGTTAAGTGGATTTGTAGTGGTGCCTGTTACCGTTCCGGAGCAGTTATCGGTGGTGGTGGGTGCCAGCACATTTACCAGACATTGACCCCGAAGAACAGGCAAAACCGGAAGTGTCGGAGGAATATTATCCAGCCCGATTCCCAACAGGGTGAAATTGTAGGGATTCTCACTGGCATCATCATTCGATATGCTGATGCTGCCGTTCAGGGCGCCGCAAGTCTGAGGATTGAAACTAACAGTAAAAGTAGCTGAGCCTCCGGGCGGAATAATGGCAGGAGCATCGTTTACCAGCGTATAGGCAGCGCCGGTGAGTGTTACCCTCGGACTGGAACTAAGCTTAAGCTCCCGGTCTCCGGTATTTTCAATGGTGAAGATTGCCGGGCTTGAAGTATTCAGATCTTGACTTCCGAAATTGTAAGAACCGGTATTATCGGCAATGGGCGTATTATTTTGCAGAATGCCGATTTCCGGATCTCTCGGATCATATTGCCAGAAGTCTTTGGTCAGAGCAGTGCCATTGTATCCGGTGCCGATGTAACCAAAGTTTCCGATGGAGAATCCAACCGCCGACCTCCTGGCTCCGCCCGGAAAAGTGGCGACTTCCCTCCAGGTATTGGTAGCGGGATTGTACTCAAAACAATCATTAAGATTCCCGGAGTAATAACCGCAGGCCACATAGCCTTTGCTTCCGATTACAAATCCTGCAGCCTCATACCGCTGTACTCCGGTAAAGTTGGCTTTCTGGGTCCAGATGTTATCCGGCAGCGTATATTCCCACCAGTCATTCAGCTGATTTCCTCCTGCGTCTCCGGTACCCACATAGCCTTTGCCATCGATGGTAAAACCCACGGCATCCATCCTTTCCACAGCCGGCAGTGGGGCCAACTGAGACCAGGAATTGAAGGGCTCTGGACTGTAGAGATAGAAATCTTTTCTGTAGCCGGAGGTTCCGGCATAGCCGGTACCGAAAAGTACACCTCCGCCAATGTTGAAGGAAACACCATCCCCCCTGGCTGCACCCAGAAAATTGGCTTTGTAAGTCCATTGATTCGTGGCCGGATCATATTCAAGCATATTCTTTGTATAAGAGGTGGTTAATCCTCCAACGATATAGCCTTTTCCTTCCAGGGTAAAACTGGTGGCATTGCTCCGGCCGTCGAAAGTGACATTGGCTTTCTGCGTCCAGGCATTGGTTTCGGGATTATATTCCCAGAAATCATTGAATTTGGTATTCCCGGAACCACCCGTTCCCATATAGCCTTTATTACCAATTGAAAATCCGACAGCCCCCGACCGGGCCGCACCGCCGAAATCGGCTTTTTGTGTCCAGAGTCCCTGAGCTTTTGCTTGCAGGAAAAATGCAGGAATGAAAATGCTCAGGCAGATAAACCTTTTCATATTCAGCGTTTTATTTTGGTCGGACAATATAATTACAAAATTTCTAGACTGTCAAGTTCTTCCGTTGTAATGGCCGGCGGCATAATGTTTTTCCGGATTTTCAGCAGTACAAGTTCCGCCGTTTTTTTGGCTTTTGCTTCATCCCGAAAACCGGCATTTCCCGGCACTCCCGGAATATTGGACTGACGGACCATCGGACTTCCGTTCAGCAGAACTTGGTATCCATAGGTTCCGTCCGAATTGGGAAAAACCTCAGTTTTCAGGTCGGCATTCGCGTATGGATTTGCCTTTTTCTCAGCCTGAATTTGTGGTTCTGTTTCGGTCGTGGCTATCGGATTTTCCTGCGCCCGGCTTGTGAGAAATCTGTTCAGCATTATCGATTGATGGCCCAGCAAGATCAAAATCAACAGAAGCAGCAAAAGGATGAGGTTTTCTTTTTTCATGGCGTTCAAATATCAGTTCCAAAAGAGATATGACCAAAGCCGTTATTTACACAGATCAATGCCAGATATTCCTGGGTATTTATCTCAGCAGCAAACCGACTTCTTCCATCCCGATTATCCGGCTGATTGGTTCCCCATCAGGACTCTGACTGTTCATTTTACAGGCAAACAGGCGGTTTACCAGATCAAGCATTTCGGATTCTGACCATTGCTGAAAATTCTGCGCCAAGCTGCTCTTTTTTGCCAGAGCCCGCTGAATGGCCTGAGACCTTGGAATTTTTAATTTGCCGGTATTCCAGCGAAACTGCTCCAGAAAATCCTGAAACAACTTTACCGGCTCAAGGTGCGAAAGTGTAGAGGGCAATCCGCTCACTACAATACTCCGCTGACCAAAAGGCGCCCAATCGATTCCAAGTGCGCGTATTTCTTCCCCCATTTCCTCCACAAGTCGAAAATCCGTTTCTGAAAAATCCAGATTTACCGGAAACAAAAGCTGCTGAGATACCGCTTTTCCGGATTCAGACTTTTCAAGCAAATCCTCATACAGAATTCTTTCCCAGGCCCTTGCCATATCCAACAACATAAGGCCGGATTTGACCTGATAAAGCAGGTATTTTCCGTGTAGATTGAATGGTCGCGGTTTCTCCTGAACTGCAGTTATCTCTATTTCTGGTCTGGGACCAGATTCAAAATCATGGATTCTCTGGTCTTTGTCTGTGCTGGTATAAGCCTTTTCCCAGCCTTGCATCACCGGAAACTGATTTTGCCATTTAGGTTGAAAACCAGCGCCAGATGAAATCGGAGCAGAAGACTGAGCCGGAGCGTTAGGAGCAGAAGTGCCCGAAGTTAAGCTCGCAAGCCAAGGCGAAACAGGCTCAAAATCAAGCGCAGGAACCAACATAGATTGTTGCAAAGCTTTTCTTACAGCAGCTTGAATCACCGAATACACGAAGCGTTCATTTTCAAACTTGATTTCGGTTTTTGTTGGATGCACATTGATGTCGATCTTCTCTGGACCGATTTTCAGGAAAAGCACATAAAATGGAAAGACCGCCTGCGACAAAAGTCCTTCAAATGCCGTAGAAACAGCATGATGCAAATACCCATTTCGGATAAAGCGGTTATTGGCAAAAAAGTACTGCTCGCCCCGGGTTTTCCGCGACAATCCAGGTTTTCCAACATAACCGGTGATTTTCAAAAAGTCGGTTTCCTCAGATACCGGCAAGAGATTTTCCCGGTAGGATTCGCCAAAGACAGAACAAATCCGGCGGGCCAGATTACCCGTACCCGCTTTCTGAATCAAGGCATCACCATGGTAGAAACTGAATGAAATTGCAGGATAGGCCAGGGCAACCCGGTTGAATTCTTCGGCTACATGGGCATATTCTACTTGATTGCTTTTCAGAAAATTTCTCCTTGCAGGCACATTGTAAAAAAGGTTGCGCACAGTAAACGAACTTCCCTTTTCGGCCGCAATCACTTCCTGAGCCTTGCATTCCGAACCTTCAATCCGTACAAGTATTCCGGTTTCTGAGTCGGTTTTCCGAGTACGAAGTTCGAGCTGGGAAACTGCCGCAATGGAGGCCAGGGCTTCACCCCGAAAACCATAGGTCAGCAGCTTTTGCATATCGCCAAACTCCCGGATTTTAGAAGTGGCATGCCGCTCAAAACAAAGCCTGGCATCCATTTCACCCATTCCACGGCCGTTATCCACCACCTGAATGAATGTCTTGCCACCTTCCTTTACCCGAAGAATGATGTCGCTCGCTCCGGCATCCACCGCATTTTCCAAAAGTTCTTTTACTACAGACGCCGGCCTTTGCACAACCTCCCCGGCTGCTATCTGGTTGGCCAGCACATCTGGCAGTAAACGGATCAGTGACTCCACAGCCGCAATTTAAGACTGCCAATCCAAAGAGTAGTATTTCTACAGGAATTTGTGGTTTCAATAAATTGAAAGAACCTATGAAAATGAAAAAAGGGGATTTGAACTTTCCGGTTCATCTTTAACCAAACTTGAATTCTGCTGAGAATTTTTTATAACTGATTATCCTTTAATGAATTGTTCATTTATTGATAAAATACATGTCATATTCACACTTCAGAAAAACAAAGCCTACCTCAAATTCGTTAAATAGAAATAAAGTATTTGATTATTTGTTTCATTGTGGTTTTTACATGTTAAAAAGCCGGGGCTATTGTTCCGGCTTTTTATTTGGGTCTGTTTTCGCTTGTTTTGAAGATTGATAAAAGCAACCCATGCAACTCCGCGCCGAACACCTCTTTAAGAAATACAAAAGCCGTCTGGTGGTAAACGATGTTTCCGTTGAGGTAAATCAGGGAGAAATTGTCGGGTTACTGGGCCCAAACGGCGCCGGCAAAACCACTTCCTTTTATATGATTGTGGGTTTGATCAAACCAAACCAAGGAAAAATTTTCCTCGATGAAACCGAAATCACCGACCTGCCGATGTTTCGACGGGCGCAAAAAGGTGTGGGTTACCTCGCACAGGAAGCTTCTGTTTTCCGGACCTTATCCGTAGAAGAAAACATTCTTGGGGTGCTGGAAATGACAAACCTGAGCAGGAAAGAGCAAGTCGAAAAAATGGAAAGTCTGCTTGAAGAATTCAGCCTAACGCATGTGCGGAAAAATCTTGGCAAAGTGCTTTCAGGAGGTGAAAGGAGACGAACCGAAATTGCCCGTGCCCTCGCCGTAGATCCAAGCTTTGTTTTACTAGACGAACCATTTGCCGGAGTTGATCCCATTGCAGTGGAAGAAATTCAGGGCATTGTGTCAAAACTCAAAGAAAAAAATATTGGAATCCTCATTACAGACCACAATGTGGATGAGACTTTGAGCATCACCGACCGGGCATACCTGCTTTTCGAAGGAAAAATCCTGAAGAGCGGAACGCCGGAAGATCTGGCTGCCGATGAAACCGTGCGAAGGGTTTACCTCGGCAAGAATTTTGAGCTGAAAAGAAAAAAACAAGCCTGATTTTCATGCATTACGAAAGCGGAAGACTGTTTGGAAAACAGGATTTCCTCAACAGGCAATTTCCGGGAGGCGAATATGAGGATTGCCAATTCCAGTCATGCGACATGGAGAATTTTAAGCTTGATGGCTCCGTTTTTATTGATTGCAGATTTACAGATTGCAACCTGAGTCTGGCCAAAGTACATCAAACCGCATTTCGCAATGTTGTTTTTGAAAATTGCCGGTTGATGGGTCTCATGTTTCAGGATTGCAATAAATTGGGTCTGGAAGTCAATTTTAAAGGATGCAACCTGAGAAGTTCCTCTTTTTACGGACTGAAATTAAAAAAGGCTGAATTTGAAAATTGCAGCCTGATTGAAGCAGAATTTACCGACTGCGATTTACGGGAGACCCGTTTTAAAGGCTCCGATTTTACAGATGCTGTGCTGGAAAATTGCCAGCTGGAAAAGGCCGATTTCAGGGAAACGCGAAACCTGATTATGATACCCGAGCGCAACCAGATGAAAGGAGCCATCTTTTCTCCGGATGGTCTGGCCGGACTCCTGCAACATCACGGAATCATAAGCCGCTTATAAATTCTGAGTGATCAAGGCGCAGATTTCTTCCAGATACCCGCGGTCTTCTTCAGAAAAATCATTTAGCAAGCTGCTGTCCACATCCAGCACTGCAATCACCTCAGCTTTCGTATTCCGCAAGGGCACCACAATTTCTGAGCGGGAAAGGGAAGAACAGGCAATGTGGCCGGGAAACAAATCCACATCCGGCACCAGCTGGGTTTGATTTTCCTTCCAGGCCGTACCGCAAACACCTTTTCCAAAGCCAATGCGCGTACAAGCCACCGGACCTTGAAAAGGACCCAAAACCAGCTCCGAATCTTTCACCAGATAAAAACCAACCCAATGGAATCCGAAAGTCTGATGAATGGCGGCAGCCGTATTCGCCAGGTTGGCAATCAAATCGCTTTCCCCAACGAGTAAGCCACGCAACTGAGGAAGAAGTTCCAGGTATTTTCCTGCCCGGTCAGCAGCGTTAATGTGAAGGGTTTCCATGGCACAAATTTGAAAGGAAATATTATAAAAAAAGGCCGCCTTGTTCGGGGCGACCTTCTAAATTTTATTGCGGTTTTAATTACGCTCCTGTCTCAAGGTCAATGTCGATGATAAATTCATCATTGATGATTTTATCGCCCAGGTCTGTAAAAAACTTTCCTGAACCAAAGCGCACATCAAAATCTGTACGGTCGATGGTGATTTTTGCCTTTGTGCTGATGGCTTTTGCAGAATGAACTACAGTAGCTGGAAAAGTGATGTCCTTGGTAATTCCCTTGATGGTCATTTTGCCGCTAACTTCTACTTCATTGCCTGCTTTTGGTGTAACCTTGCTGATTACGAAATGGGCAGTTTTGTGCTTTTCAACACCGAAAAAATCTTCAGACTTAAGGTGACCAACAAATTTGCCAGCAGTTTCAGCATCTGCAATGTCAGTACACTTAATGGTGCTCATGTCGATGTCGAATGTACCACCTGTAAGTTGCTTACCGTCGGAATTAAGTGAACCTGAAGCAAGTTTCACAGTACCTTCATGTTTGCCGGTAACCTTAGAAGCTGTCCACTTTAGGTTTGACTTGGCAGTATTCACTTTAAAAGGTCCTGGGCCACCTGCGATGGCTACACCTGTGGATAAAATTGTTGCGATGGCAAGAGATAACAAAGTGCTCGTTTTTTTCATTTTGTAAAGTATTTAAAAATTTAATTGGTTACTAAAACTTTGAATTTGTAGCCCATACAGAAAGTTCTGGAATAAAGGCTTTTTCAGGTAACTGCAGAATCGAAACAATTGTTTGAGCAATTTGGTCGGGACCAAGCTTATTTTCCGTTTCTTTTCTTTCCTCGCGCTCCGGATTTCCGAATGCGGTGCTTACTTCAGAAGGATTAACCTGAAATACGCGAATGTTCTGGTTGCGAACTTCTTCCACCAGGCTTTGGGTAAATCCACGCAGGGCAAACTTAGAAGCCGCATACGCAGAGCCATTGGGAAATCCCTTCATGGAGGAAGTTGATGCCAGATTCACGATGCTGCCGGAACCACGGCGCTGCATCAAAGGCAAGGCCTTTTTCACCATCATGACGGGTCCGAAAAAATTAACCGAAAAAACCCTGTGGTAACTTTCCATTGGGGTGTCTTCAACCGGGGCAAACTCTCCAAGACCAGCATTGTTGATCAGGACATCCAGACGATTGTTCCAATTGTCTTTCACCCATTGAAAGGTCTTTTCAACCGCATCGGCACTCGCCACATCGGCTTCAATCCAAGCGCAGCCAATGGCATTTGCGGCTTTTTCAAGGCGGCTGCTGTTGCGGCCTGTAATCAGGACTTCAGCGCCATGCTCCACCAGCATTCTTGCCGTGGATTTTCCAACGCCCGAAGAACCTCCGGTTACAATTATTTTACTTCCCTTTAAATTCATTTGCCTTAAAATATCATTTTGCCAAAGCCATGCCAAAAACCTGCCAATGGCAGATAATATGACCTACTCTTCTCCCAAATCTTCGCAATGCCAGAGATGTTGCTGCTTGGCTTGCGGACTTACTGTTGGGTGGCCTCCCTGCTTCAATTGGAGGATTTTCTGAATGA
Source organism: Cytophagaceae bacterium (assembly GCA_947441055.1). Lineage (GTDB taxonomy): Bacteria > Bacteroidota > Bacteroidia > Cytophagales > Flexibacteraceae > CAMDMI01. The sequence continues at coordinate 7,923 of CANETC010000129.1, forward strand.
TACGCTGCCTTTCTGCCTGAATCATGACATCCATTTCTTTCTCCTCCATCAGGTCAAACATTTTTTCACCATCCACGAAAGTTTTTTCTGCTCTGGCAGAAACTGACAGCGGGTTGTCAGTCCAGATGACAAGATCCGCATCTTTCCCAACCTTCAAACTGCCCATTTTCTGATCCAGGTGCAGGAGTTTTGCTGGATTTAATGTAACCATTTTCATTGCTTCCTGCTCGGAAACTCCGCCATATTTAATGGTTTTGGCGGCCTCCTGAT
>CANETC010000130.1 GCA_947441055.1 Cytophagaceae bacterium
CGATTGGGTAAAAAATATCGAGCGAATTTCTCCTTCAATTGAGGTTTTGGTAAATAATGCCGGGATTTTCTTTCCCGGAAATATTGAGTCAGAGGAGGAGGGGGTTTTTGAAAAAACCATGGCAATCAATCTTGCCTCAGCTTACCACTGCAGCAGAATGGTTTTGCCACTTCTGCACAAGGCCGAAATGGCCCATATTTTTAATATGTGCTCCACTGCCAGCATTATTGGTTATCCGAATGGTGGGTCCTATTGTATTTCAAAGTTTGGCCTTTTGGGCATGAATAAAGTCCTTCGGGAAGAACTAAAGCCGACTAAAATTCGGGTTACAGCCATACTTCCAGGGGCCACTTTCACCGATTCATGGTCTGCTTCTGGTTTGCCATCGGAAAGATTTATGAAGCCTGAGGATGTGGCAGAAGCTGTTTTTTCAGCCTGGTCAATGTCCCCTTTCTGTGATGTAGAGGAAATTTTGCTGCGGCCTCAGGCTGGCGATATACTTTGATTCAGGAGCGCTGGTGAATAATTTGAGATGGTTCGATGAGTTCCATCCCTAACAAGCGCATATAAACCTGAGCCATCACTGAAACATCTTTCTGACAATACTTTGCAATTCTGCCGATGTCTCCGCTTTCGTAAAAAACCCGTCCCACCTGCGAGCCATCAATGTCATCTTTACTACTTGGCACTCCAAGACTTGCGGCCATAAGTTCAAGTGAGGTGTATGCTTTAACATCGCCAAATTTCCACATTTCCATCGTATCAATCAGATGGGCAGTTTCCCAGGGTTTCCTTCCCATTATTTGCAATGGGAGTGGGAGTGGGAGGTTCGAAATCAGCATACGGCGGCATAAGTAGGGGAAGTCGAATTCTTTCCCATTGTGCGCACAGAGCCGCCAATTTTTTTGCGGATTCAGCTTGTTCAGCATTTCCGAAAATTCTTCAAGAAGTGTTTTTTCAGAATCGTTTGTAATGGATCGCGTGCGGAAAATCAATTCGCCATCCTGTTCCGAAAAATAGCCAGTTCCGATGCAAATGATTTTGCCAAACTCGGCAGAAATGGCGGCTTTTTCCTCGTAATTAAGCTCGGGGGAATTGTTGTTTCGGAATGTCGCTGATTTCTTTTCCCAAAGGGCTTTGAATCGACCGTCCAGTTCGTCCAGATTTGCTTTCTGCGATACTGTTTCAATGTCCAGAAACAGTATGTTTTTTAAAGAATTGATGTTCATAATCCTAATAGTTTATTTATGTCCGCAAGATTAATAATGTCTGGAATTTCGGCCTATTTTTTTTGTACTTTTGCTTCCTTTTTTTTATAGTAAGTAATGAAACTCGGATTCTGGGGGGCGGCACGGCAAGTAACAGGAAGCATGTATTTGCTCACCTTGGATGGGGACTATAAAGTGCTTATTGATTGTGGCCTTGATTTTGACAAGGAACGAAATGAAAATGAAATTCCGGAATTCAGTCGTGACAAAGGATTTATTTTTCCATTTGAGTCTACAGAAATAAACCTCGTTTTGCTTACCCATGCCCATGTTGACCATAGCGGTAATATTCCGAATTTGGTCAAGGAAGGGTATGAAGGTCAGATTCTTTGCACCCAACCAACCATGGAACTGGCTGGTCTTTTGATGGCTGATTCCGCCAGAATACATAAAATTAAACTGAATGGCATTCATGGACGGGGAAAGAAAATCAATCCCAAAGTCCTGAAACGCTTAACTTCTGATTTGTACCTGGAAAGTCATGTGAAGGAAACCATGGAGCGTTTTGTTTGCATTGCCTACAACCGAAGGTTCAAGGTTCATGAAAACCTCTATGTTACTTTTTACAATACGGGCCATCTTTTGGGTGCCGCCAGTATTTTTGTTGAAGCCCGGGAAAATGGCCAATGGGTGAAAATTGGTTTCTCAGGCGACATCGGCCGTAAAAATTACCCACTTTTAAAAGACCCTGATAATTTTCCGACAGTGGATTATCTGGTTTGCGAATCCACTTACGGAAACCGCAACCACCAAACGCAGGAGCCGCCCGAAAAGGTGCTGGAGGATGTAATCAAAACTTCTCTGGTGGATATTCCAGGACGACTTATTATTCCTTCGTTTAGTGTAGGCCGGACCCAGTCCTTATTGTATACTTTAAATAGGCTTCAGTTTGCAAAGAAATTTCCCGGTATAAGGGTTTTCACAGACAGCCCAATGGCCCATAAAAGTTCTCAGATATATGAGAAATTTCGAAGTCATCTGAATGAGGAAGCAAAGGAATTTTACGAAGACAACGATGGCTTGTTTGATTTTGAAAGCTTAACTTATGTGCCTGATTTGGAAGGCAGCAAGGCAATTTCAAATTATTATCAACCTTGCATCATCATTTCTTCTTCTGGGATGATTCATGGTGGACGAATAGAAAATCATGTGCAGAAAAACCTGGAGAATCCATATTGTACCATTTTTATGATTGGTTTCAGTGCCGAAGGAACTGCTGGCCATGAAATTATGAATGGCTCAACCGAGGTTGTGATTAAAGGCCGGAAACTGGAAGTAAGAGCAAGGATTTTAAAAACCGATATTTTTAGCGGCCATGCAGACCTTCGCGGCTTGATGGCTTTTGTAGAACAGCAAAATCCTGCGCAATTAAAAAGGTTGTTCCTCGTGCATGGTGAAGAAGATGTAATGGAGGACTTTCAAAAAACGCTGGATTGGGCAGGCTACAAGCAAACAGCAGTTCCTGCCTGGGGTGAAGAATTTGAACTTTTGTAATATGGCAGAAATAGGAAGGGATGTTGGCCGGGCCATCGCCCTTTTAAAAGCTGGGGAAATTGTGGCAATTCCAACCGAGACGGTTTATGGTCTTGCTGCATGCATTTCTTCAGATACGGCAGTTCGAAAAATATTTGAGGCAAAGCAAAGGCCATTCACGGATCCGTTGATTGTACATGTTGCATCCGTTGATGATGTTGTGCCTTTGGTCACTGATTTTCCGGAAATGGCCAGAAAGCTGATGGAATCTTTTAGTCCAGGTCCCCTTACAATTTTGCTTCCAAAATCAAAGCTGGTTTCCAATCTGGTTACAAACAATTCTCCCTTGGTTGCCATCCGGATTCCTGCGCATCCGCTTGCATTGGAACTTCTTCGCGGACTTGGGGAACCGATTGCAGCGCCATCAGCAAATCCCTTTGGCGGGATTTCGCCTACTTCGGCCGTACATGTTCAATCGGGACTTGGGGCTAAAATCCCGTATATTTTGGATGGCGGGGATTGTGGAATTGGTCTGGAATCTACGATTGTAAAAATAGAAGACAATGGTAAAATTCGAATTCTAAGGCAGGGAGGCATTTCTCAGGAAGAGTTACAGCTGTTTGTGTCGCTGGATTTGGATGGAATTGAATCCACAGAAACCGTGGTTCCAGGAAGTATGCTGAGTCATTACGCCCCGCGAAAGCCTTTGTATTTGATGGAAGGTGAATTGAAAACCAAGCAGGAAAATATTGGCTGGCTTCGTTTTAATGCTCTTTTACCAGAGGTTTCTCATGAAAATCAAATTGTGCTTTCACCATCAGGAGATTTGAAAGAGGCTGGGAGAAATTTATTTTCAGCCTTGCACAAATTGGATTCTATGTCGGTTGATGAAATCTGGGCAGAGAAAATGCCCAATCACGGAATTGGAAGGGCGATAAACGACAGACTTTTCAGGGCATCCGTGAAAAGAGCCTGATTCAATAATTAAAAGAGAATGTGCCGGATTATTTTCCGGATTCCCAAACAACCTCTTTCGCTTTTCCTCCAACTGTAAGAATCAGGCGGGCTGGTGCAGGAATAAGTACAAGTCTGGCTGTTTTATCAGGGTAATTGTCTGCTTCCACAATCACTCCTTCTTTGGTTGTTATTTCATAAAGCGGATCGCCGTCCAAAGTTTCTCCTTTGCGGATGTAGTTTTTGGCAATGTAAGCTGTGGGAATCAGGACATCGGTTCCGCTGCATACACGCTCATGAACATCTTCAAGAATTTCCTCCATGTAATCACCGTATTCTTCAAGAAAAGCATCTTCAGCAGCGTGTAGCTCATCTTCGATTTCGTCATAGCGCTCATCTGCGTAATCAATCTGATTTAGTTGAATCCTTTTTTCAGCCAGGTCAATCAGGTCTGTGTTGAATTTCTTGAAGTTCATTTCGGCTCTTTTTTTCTTGTGCCAAAGGTTGGCTTATGATGGGGAAATTCAAAATAATTTGTCTTGTGCGGATGAAAAAAATTGTAGCCAAGCGGGTTTTCCTAAATTTGCGGTTCAAGATTTACCTTCATCATGTCAATCGCCGCCAATCAATCAACAACTGCTACTGAAACCGATTTCCTTCCTCTTTTGGGTACGGACCACCTGGAATTTTATGTAGGCAATGCCAAACAATCGGCTTATTATTATCAATCAGCTTTTGGTTATCGGGTAACCGCCTATTGCGGACCTGAGACTGGTGTGCGCGACCGTGCCTCATATGTATTGGAACAAGGTAAAATCCGCCTGGTTTTAACAACTTCTCTGAAACCGGATTCAGCCGTTTCAGAACATGTAAAAAAACATGGAGATGGAGTTAAAGTTCTCGCTCTTTGGGTTGATGATGCTAGAAAAAGTTTTGAGGAAACCACCAAGCGTGGAGCGAAACCAGTTCAGGCTCCGACCATTTTAAGCGATGAGCATGGAGAAGTAGTCGTAGCCTCAATTGAAACTTATGGCGAAACCATTCACACTTTTGTGGAAAGGAAAAATTACAATGGCGCATTTATGCCAGGTTTTAAGGCTGTGGATAAACCAGCCATTTCTGAACCTGTTGGCCTGAAGCACGTTGACCATTGCGTGGGCAATGTGGGTTGGGGAGAAATGAACCAATGGGTGGAATTTTATGAAAATGTACTCGGCTTTAAGTTGTTGCTTACATTTGATGACAAGGACATTTCCACCGAGTATTCTGCATTGATGTCCAAGGTGGTTTCAAATGGAAATGGCTATGTGAAATTTCCGATCAACGAACCTGCTGAAGGCAAGAAGAAATCCCAGATTGAGGAATATTTAGATTTTTATCAGGGACCTGGAGTTCAGCATATTGCCGTAGCTACAGATGATATCCTTTATACGGTTGCGGAATTGAAACGGCGCGGCGTTGAGTTTCTCCATGTTCCTGCCACTTATTATGAAGATTTGAAAGAAAGGGTAGGGGATGTTCAGGAAGATTTCCGGGCTATACAAAACCTAAATATTCTGGTTGATCGGGACGATGAAGGTTACCTCTTGCAGATTTTCACCAAGCCAGTTGAGGACCGTCCGACTTTGTTTTATGAAATCATCCAGCGCAGAGGTGCTCAGTCTTTTGGCAAGGGCAATTTCAAAGCCTTGTTTGAATCGATAGAAAGAGAACAGGCGCTCAGGGGAAATCTCTGATTTTACCTGGATTTGCGTGAGGGACCGCAGCGGAAATCGTGGCGCCGAAGGTGCCATCATTGAAGCGAAGTGCCCGGCCCCGCTTAAGCCTGAGTAAAAAAGAAATTTTCCTTTAATTTTTATCTCGATTGAGGAATCCTGAGACTTCAAGCGGGGACACGCCCCCAAATTTTATTTCAATTCTTTGGGAATTTTAAAGTCTCAGGTTGTCTAGAATTATTTTGTTTTTTTTCTGGCCCAATCTTTGTAATAGAAATTCAAATACCTACTTTTGCAGGCTATTTCAGGGGTACCTAGGAATTTGAGAAAATCATTCATCTCCGCCAAAAAAAATTCAGGGAATTTTCTATTCCACGGAATCGTCAATTCGCTCAACATTAATCGTCTCTAAACGAACAACATGGCATTTAGAAAAAACAGGAAGCTCAATCAGGATTTTACCCGTATCACCATCAGTCTTGCCTCTCCGGAGTCAATTCTTGAGAGTTCTTACGGACAAGTTACACAACCAGAAACCATCAATTACCGGACATACAAGCCGGAAATGGATGGTCTTTTCTGTGAAAGGATTTTCGGACCTGTAAAGGACTGGGAGTGTCATTGTGGTAAGTATAAGAGAATTAGGTATAAAGGCATTATCTGCGACCGTTGTGGCGTGGAGGTGACTGAGAAAAAAGTTCGTCGTGAGCGTATGGGTCACATCGAACTGGTTGTACCTGTTGCGCACATCTGGTATTTCCGTTCTCTTCCGAACAAAATTGGTTATCTCTTAGGTCTTCCAACCAAGAAGCTTGACCAGATTATATATTATGAGCGTTTTGCTGTAATTCAGCCAGGTATCAAAGCCGAAGACGGAATTGAATACTTGCAGTTTTTGACTGAAGATGAGTATCTGGACATTTTGGAAAAACTTCCAAGAGAGAACCAGATGCTGGATGATAAAGACCCTAATAAGTTTATCGCCAAGATGGGTGCTGAGGCACTTGAAATGTTGCTTGCCCGTCTAGAGCTTGATGACCTTTCTTACAGTCTTCGCCATGCAGCGGCCAACGATACATCGCAGCAGCGTAAAGCTGAGGCACTTAAGCGCCTGAAAGTTGTAGAAGCTTTCCGTGATGCCCGTACCCGCATTGAAAACAAGCCAGAGTGGATGATCATTAAAATGGTTCCTGTAATTCCACCGGAACTTCGTCCATTGGTGCCATTGGATGGTGGTCGTTTTGCGACTTCTGATTTGAACGACCTTTATCGCCGTGTAATTATTCGGAATAATCGTCTTAAGCGTCTTATAGAAATCAAAGCCCCAGAGGTTATTCTTCGTAACGAGAAGCGTATGCTTCAGGAAGCGGTAGATTCCTTGTTCGATAACTCTCGTAAGGTGAATGCCGTGCGTGCAGAAGGAAATCGTGCATTGAAGTCGCTTTCCGACATGCTGAAAGGTAAGCAAGGACGATTCCGTCAAAACTTGCTTGGTAAGCGTGTAGATTACTCAGGTCGTTCTGTAATTGTAGTTGGACCAGAATTAAAACTTCACGAGTGCGGTCTGCCAAAAGAAATGGCAGCCGAACTTTTCAAGCCGTTTATTATTCGCACGCTCATCGAAAGGGGCATTGTGAAAACGGTAAAATCTGCGAAGAAAATTGTTGACAGGAAAGATCCTGTAGTTTGGGATATTCTGGAAAATGTATTGAAAGGCCATCCGGTCCTTTTGAATCGTGCTCCAACTCTACACAGACTTGGTATTCAGGCCTTCCAGCCTAAATTGATCGAAGGAAAAGCCATTCAGCTTCACCCGCTTGTATGTACAGCATTCAACGCTGACTTTGACGGTGACCAAATGGCTGTTCACGTTCCACTTGGGCATGAAGCAGTTCTTGAAGCATCTCTTTTGATGCTTGCTTCGCACAACATCCTTAACCCTGCCAATGGTGCGCCAATTACGGTACCATCACAGGACATGGTTCTTGGACTTTATTACATCACCAAAGGTCGTCGTAGTACTCCAGAGGAATCTGTTTTGGGTGAGGGCCGTGTGTTCTATTCAATGGAGGAGGTTGTGATTTCAATGAACGAACGCCAACTCGATAAGCACGCTTATATTAAAGTTCGTGTGCTGGTTAAAAATGCTGCCGGTGAGTTGGAATTTAAGATCATTGAAACCGTAGCAGGTCTTGTTCTTTTCAATCTTTGTGTTCCTGAGGGCGTTGGTTATATCAACGAACTTTTGACCAAGAAAAAACTTCAGAAAATCATCGCCGATGTTTATCGTGAGTGTGGCGTGAAGCGTACTGCCAAGTTCCTTGATGATATCAAAGCACTTGGATTCCGCATTGCATTCCGTGGTGGATTGTCCATCGGACTTGACGATATTAAAATTCCAGATGAGAAAGACGGACTTGTAGCGTCCGCCAAAGAGGAAGTTGAAAGTGTTTGGGCCAATTATCAAATGGGTCTGATCACCGATAACGAGCGTTACAACCAGGTAATTGATATCTGGACCCGTGTGAACTCTAAAATTACTGAAACATTGATGCGTCAGCTTGAAAACGACAATCAAGGTTTCAATAGCATTTATATGATGATGCACTCCGGTGCCCGTGGTTCCCGCGAACAAATTCGCCAGTTAGGTGGAATGAGGGGACTTATGGCAAAGCCACAAAAGAATCTTCAAGGTTCTGTGGGTGAAATCATTGAAAACCCAATCCTTTCCAACTTTAAGGAGGGCTTGGATGTACTTGAGTACTTTA
>CANETC010000131.1 GCA_947441055.1 Cytophagaceae bacterium
ACTTGAAAGCACCTCGTCGTAATAAGCAGTGCGGCTCACAAGTCCAAGTTCGGCGGCATCCTTTGCGCTTCTGGCTTTCATGCTGTCAGAACACAGTTTTGCCTTTTCAAACGACATTTTGCGGCCTTCAGCAACCCTGGAAACAAGGTGTGCATTTAAACTGTTCATAAAAGAGGTGGCTTGAAGGCGGTTGGCATCACTCATATTTTCGCGCAGAAATGGCTCAACAGCAGATTTGAATTCTCCTACACGAAACACTTCAGGCTTGATTTCCAGTTTGTCGAGCATGCCTTTTAGAAAAGTGACTTCAGAATTGAGTCCGTTAAATTCTACAAGGCCTTCCGGGTTTAGGAAAATGCTGTCAGCCACGGAAGAAGTAAAGTAAGAAGCCTCGGAGTAAACCTCGCCATAGCTGTAAACGAACTTGCCAGATTTTTTAAATTCTTTCAGCACTTCCCGGAGTTCCTCATTGCTGGCCCAGCCGATTCTGGCGAAACCACCTTCCAGCATAATGCCTTTGATTTTGTCATCTTTGACAGCCTTGCGAATTGTCTCTTTCAGTTCATAAAGGCCAATGCTCCCTTCTCCAGCACCTGGAATATCAAGTCCTTCAAATGGATTTTCTTTTTCGCGTTCTGTGAGCGGTTTGTCGAGGTCGATTTGTAAAACGCTGTTCTTTTTCACTTCCACACTACCTGCGCTTCCGGCTGTTGCTCCAATTCCAATGAGAATCAGCAAACTAAGGATTGAAAAAAGGAAAAGGCCAAGGATTGTGGCGAGCGTGTATTTCAAAAATGATTTCATGGGAATGCAAAAATAAATGATTGGCAAATATACCCTCTGGTTTGCAGAAGCGGAATGCTTTCTGATAAGTGGGTAAAAATGGAATGCAATGCAATGGCAATTTGTGTTCAATGGTGTTTCGAGAAAATTTCGAATTTCTGAATCTGTCGGATTTGGGCGCCACTTCCGGCTGTTCACTACAAGTCCTCAGTTGCTGCGCGCCTTGTGGGCTTTTCGTTGCCATCCGGGGCGCGGGTATTGTATAATGCCAAGCTTTCGTGTCCCTCTGTCCGCTGTTCGGGATTTGAAATCCCGAACTAATAGCACCGAAAACAGCTTTTGGCTTCCTGATTGCAAATCAGGAAGAGCAAGTGCTTCGGTTTACTGCTAAGCCTTAGGCTTTTGTGCATAAATTGGCCGGAGGCCACATAATAGCAGGAACGGGGCAGAGCCCCGCCCCATTTTCACCTATTATCGGGCGAGGCTCCAGCCTCGTTCGACTTATTTTTTTAGCCTCTGGCGTTTTATTTGGCAGTCGGGTTTTGGCTTAATTTCTTTGCTAGTTGATTGTATTAATTGTTTTGGCTGGAAGCCATCCAATAGGTGGAACGGGGCAGAGCCCCGCCCCATTTTCACCTATTATCGGGCGAGGCTCCGGCCTCGTTCGGACTATTTTTTAGCCTCTGGCTACTCAATCCGGCCACGCAATTGCGTGGTTGCGTATCTGCAATTTAAAAAAACTGCCAAGATTTGGAGTGCTTATGCTTCGCCACATCCTCAAAAACCAATAAAAACCCCCAATTTCAGAATGGGCTATTTTGCTTTTGGGCACTCCCTTTGATTTGGCTAGTTTTGCGGCCTTACACCTGCAACCAAATATGGCCTACCCAAGTCCTGCTCCTTACCAGCCCCAGTTTCCTGTTCGGATTGTAACTTCTGCCAGTCTTTTCGACGGGCACGATGCGGCAATCAACATCATGCGCCGCATTATGCAAAGCACCGGTGCTGAGGTTATCCACCTCGGACACAACCGTTCTGTGCAGGAAATTGTGAATTGTGCCATTCAGGAAGATGCCCAAGGAATTGCCATCACCAGCTATCAGGGCGGACATGTGGAGTATTTCAAATACATGTACGACCTGCTTCAAGAACAAGGCTGTGGCCACATTCGGATTTTCGGTGGCGGAGGTGGAACAATACTTCCGACCGAGATAGCCGAACTTCATGCCTATGGCATTGCCCGCATTTATTCTCCGGATGATGGCATGGCGATGGGACTTCAGGGAATGATCAATGATGTTTTGCAGCAATGTGATTTTCCAACCAGCCGAAAGCCACTTCCGATCTTGGATTATGCCGGTGGTGATTCAGAAAATAAATTGATTGATGATGCCCTCGCTTGTCTGGAAGAAAAAGATTCCAGGGTTCTTGGTCGCTTAATTTCAATCGCTGAAAATGAACCTGAACTCGCAGATGTACTTCGCGGAAAATTAAAGCTACTGGTAAAAGCGGTTCCTGTTCTTGGAATTACCGGAACCGGAGGCTCAGGAAAATCGAGTTTGATTGACGAGCTGGTGCGCCGCTTTCTTTTGCACTATCAGGATGCCAAATTGGCCTTGATTTCTGTAGATCCGTCTAAAAGGAAAACGGGCGGCGCTCTTTTGGGCGACCGCATTCGCATGAATGCCATCAACCATCCCCGCATTTATATGCGCAGTTTGGCTACCCGGCAGAGCAATCTGGCGCTGAGCCGCTATGTACAGGACGCCATTGATCTTTGCAAGGCGGCAGGCTTCGATATGGTCATTGTGGAAACTTCAGGTATTGGTCAGTCGGATACAGAAATTACGGAGCATTCGGATGTTTCACTCTATGTGATGACTTCGGAATATGGTGCAGCAACGCAATTGGAAAAGATTGATATGCTGGACTTTGCAGATGTGATTTCCATCAATAAATTTGATAAACGCGGTTCTGAAGATGCCTTGCGGGATGTGCGCAAGCAATACCGCCGGAACCATAATTTCTGGGAGAAGTCAGACGAGGAACTTCCAATTATTGGCTCAATTGCTTCTCAGTTCAACGACTCTGGTGTCAATCGCTTGTTCTCTATTCTGATGGATAAGATTGAGGCGAAATCAGGCAAAAAAATCGGTGCTGAAAATCCAGCTTATCTGGATCTGCCGGAGAAAGAGGGCCGAAGTTTTATCATTCCTCCAGACCGCAGCCGCTACCTCGCTGAAATTGCGGAAATGAACCGCATGTATCAGGAATATGTGGAAACCCAGGCGGGTATTGCGCGTCGTCTGTATCAAATCCACGGCACCATTGAGTCGGTGCGAAAAGCTGGCAATCAGGAGACCTTGCATGTATTGCAGGAATTGTATGCCAAAACCGAAAATGAACTTGCTGGAGAATGCAGGACTGTCATTCAGAATTACCGGCATTTGGTAGAAAAGTATAAAGCCGATCAGTTTGTATTCAGGGTCCGCGACAAAGAAATTCGCCAGGATTTATTTTCAACCACGCTGTCAGGAACCCGGATTCCGAAGGTGGCTTTGCCGAGGTTTAGCGACTGGGGTGATATTCTCACTTGGCGCTTCACTGAAAATGTACCCGGAAAATTTCCATACGCTGCTGGCGTATTTCCATTAAAGCGCGAAGGCGAGGATCCAACGCGAATGTTTGCCGGTGAGGGCGGTCCGGAAAGAACCAACAAGCGCTTCCATTATGTAAGCAAAGGGATGGCCGCCAAACGCCTTTCAACTGCTTTTGATTCGGTTACGCTTTATGGCGAAGACCCGGCACATCGTCCGGATATTTATGGCAAAATCGGCAATTCCGGTGTGAGCATCGCCACCGTCGATGATGCCAAAAAGTTGTATTCTGGTTTCAATCTTTGCCATCCGGCCACATCGGTATCGATGACCATCAACGGTCCGGCACCGATTGTTCTGGCATTTTTTATGAATGCTGCCATCGACCAGCAATGCGAACTTTATATCCGTGAAAATGGCCTGGAATCTGAAGTTCAGGAAAAGATAAAAACCTTGTACAAAGGAAAAGACTTGCCGGTTTATCAGGGACAGATTCCGGAAAACAGCGATGGCCTTGGACTTATGTTGCTTGGTGTTTCCGGTGATCAGGTTTTGCCTGAAGATGTGTACGCTCAGATCAAAGCCCGTACGCTTTCTTCCGTTCGGGGAACTGTTCAGGCAGATATTTTAAAGGAAGATCAGGCCCAGAATACCTGTATATTCTCCACAGAATTTGCCCTTCGGATGATGGGCGATATTCAGCAATATTTCATTCATCGGGATGTCCGGAATTTCTATTCTGTGTCCATTTCCGGCTACCACATTGCGGAGGCCGGTGCCAATCCGATTTCACAACTTGCCTTTACGCTTGCCAATGGCTTTACTTTTGTGGAATATTACCTCAGCCGCGGCATGCACATCGATGAATTTGCGCCAAACCTGAGCTTCTTTTTCTCCAATGGTGTCGATGCTGAATATGCAGTGATAGGCCGCGTGGCAAGACGAATCTGGGCCAAGGCCATTCGCCATAAATACAAAGGCAACGATCGGAGTCAGAAATTGAAATACCACATTCAGACTTCAGGACGGAGTTTGCATGCCCAGGAAATTAGTTTCAACGATATCCGAACTACCCTTCAGGCTTTGTATGCGATTTACGACAATTGTAACTCATTGCATACCAATGCTTATGACGAGGCAATCACAACCCCAACTGAAGAGTCTGTTCGCAGGGCAATGGCCATTCAGTTGATCATCAACCATGAACTTGGACTGGCGAAAAACGAAAATCCGCTGCAAGGCGCTTTCATTATCGAGGAGCTTACCGACCTGGTTGAACTTGCAGTTTTAGAGGAATTTAAGCGGATTTCAGATAGGGGAGGCGTTTTGGGTGCGATGGAACGCATGTATCAAAGATCCAAAATTCAGGAAGAGTCCCTGTATTATGAAACCTTGAAGCACGAGGGCAAACTTCCAATTATTGGGGTGAATACTTTCCTTGGTCCGGATGGTTCCAAGACGGTTATTCCGGATGAAGTTATCCGCAGTACCACAGAGGAGCGCGAGTTTGCCATTGGTAGCTTGGGTGTGTTTCAGGAAAGAAACTCCGACTCTGCTGCAATGGCCATCAGCAGGCTTCAGAAAGTTGCCATCACCAATGGCAATATTTTTGAGGAGTTGATGGAAACCGTAAAATATTGTTCACTCGGTCAGATTTCTTCTGCGCTTTATCAAGTGGGTGGACAGTATAGAAGGAACATGTAGAAAAAATTCTAAAAAATTTGGAAAATTTTCCGGAAAGGGTTTTTTTTGGGTGTGAGAAAAAAGAAGCCTTATGAAATACCTGAAGATTCTTCGTCTTCAGCTTCCGATGTAAAGCCTGCCTATTTCCCGCGGGATTTTTCCCCTGAGGCACTAGGTCAGGAAAGTTCCTTCACCCAAAAGATTGCCCCGAGGGATTTTTCTGGTCTGGTGCTGTTGATAAAGTCAGGTATCACCCGGGCATCTCTAGATCAGCTGCTCGTTCAAACCGGTATTTCACTCACCGAGATGGCTTCCTTCATGCACATGTCGGAGCGCACGCTTCGAAACTACTCGCCCAAAACCCATTTAGGCCCAGATTCCTCCGAGCGTGCCATAGAAATAGGTTTGCTTTATGAAGAAGGAAGAGAAGTGATGGGCTCGCTCCAAAATTTTATCCAATGGATGTCTGCGCCGGCCCAATTTATTGCTGGCAAAAGGCCCCTGGATTTTTTGGATACTTCCGTAGGGATTCGCTTTCTATCCGATGAGCTTGGCAAGCTTCGTCATGGGGTTTTTGCCTGATGCTGGTATATCGGATTTCGCGGCCTGAGTTTGCCCAGGATTTGAGTGGAGAAGGGGCTCGCTTGTATGGAGGAAGATGGAATAAAAAAGGTATGCGAATGCTTTACACTTCCCAATCTGCATCACTTGCCTTGCTCGAAATTCTGGCTCATTTTCCGAATGGAAAAGTTTTGATGCCACTTTCATTGATTACGATTTCCATTCAATCGGATTTAATTTTCGAACCTGAAATTTCAGTCCTTCCAAACAATTGGCAGTCATTTCCTTGTCCTGCAGAATGTCAGGAATTTGGTTCAGGATTTTTGAAGGAAGGAAAATACGCCATTGCCCGGCTTCCTTCTGTGTTGATGCCCAAAGATTTCAACTATTTGATCAACCCGGAACACAAGGGTATTTCCGCCATGGAGATACTTCAGGTTGAGACTTTCTTTCCAGACAACAGGCTGATTCCTCAAGGTGCCTGAATGGCAGTACTATCTGTAAGCATGTGAAGGAATCGAATGATCGCAGTCTTTTCGGCATTTGTCAGCCCAAGGCTGGACCCGAATTTTTCATTGGTTCCTTTGCTCAAAAGGACATCCAGGTTCGGTTTTTGAAACAGCGTATCAGAATTGTAATGGTCCAAAACCTGTTCGAGGGTTTGAAATCTGCCATCATGCATGTAGGGCGCTGTAAATGCTACATTGCGAAGGCCGGGTGTTTTAAATCGACCAAAATCGCTTGGTTTTCCTGAGAAATTTTGCAATCCCCTTTCCTGGGATTCTGAACGCAAAAGTCCAGTGTTGTGAAAACCATCAAAGCGATTTAAATCTCCCAGCAATGTTTGCGGCAGGTGACAATCGCCGCAGTTTCCTCCGCGAATTCCGCCACCGGGAGCGAATGGGTCAGGATGGGTAAAAAACAATTGCATGCCAAGCAACTCTTCCTCATTGGGGTTATATTTTCCCTGAAGGAATAAATCGTATTTGCTGTTGCCAGAAATCAGACTCCGTTCAAATTGCGCAAGTACTTTGGCCAAACGGTCAGAAGTAATTGTTTTGTCACCAAAAGCTCTTCCAAACAAATCCGCATATTGCGGAATTCCTTGAAGTCGCTTCACTGCTTCAGTTAGGGTAAGCCCCATTTCTTTTGGGTCTATAATTGGATGCAATGATTGCGTTTCCAAAGTCGAGTCTCTTCCATCCCAGAACATCCGCTTTAGCAAACCTGCATTCAAAAGAGATGGTGTATTTCGTTTTCCCAACTGGCGGCCAATTCCCTTCGAAAAAACCTGGTTGTCTCCAAAGCCAAATTCAGGCCGATGGCATGAGGCGCAGGATGTGCTATAGTCGGCAGAAAGCGCCTTTTCAAAAAATAATGATTTCCCGAGGAGAATTCCTTCTTCAGTGGTAGGGTTGTCTGCCGGCTGTTGAAAATAGTTCTGCAGGTATTCCGGAAGATCCGGTGTAAAAGGCTTTGGGATTGCAAAGCCGGGAGGTTCTTCCTTTTGATTACAGGAAGTCAGGAAATAGAACAGAATAAAAAAATGGCTGAGCGAAATTGGCCTGAAAATTGAGGCGAATTTCCTTGAAAAGTTGATTTCTTTTCTTTTCATTTAACCATTCAAAATTATAAGTTTCAAAGGTATGATTTTATTCCTCGCTGGTATTGTGGCAATTTTCTTTGGGTTCAAGTTTGCTACGGCAAATTTCCCTCAAAATAAATTAGAGAAACCCTTAAAATTTGGAGGCTTGGGTCTGGTGGTTTTTGGAATCGCCAGTACTTGTTTTGTTTCAATTGAACCGGGTGAAACCGGCGTAATGGTCTTGTTTGGCAAAGTTCAGCCAGGGACAATTTCCAGTGGTTTGCATGTCATCAATCCACTGATGGATATTGAGCGGTTTGATATCCGGACTCAGAATTATACAATGTCTTCAGTGCACGATGAAGGCGACAAGCAAGGAGATGATGCCATTCGGGTGCTCACAAGTGATGGGCTGGAAGTTATCATAGACCTCACTGTTTTGTATAAGGTCAGAGAGGATCAGGCGCCGCGAATTCTGCAAGAGGTTGGTGTCAATTATCAAGAAGTGATCATTCGTCCCATTACAAGAACCAAAATCAGAGACAATGCCGTTGGCTACGATGCGGTTTCTTTATATTCTCTTAGAAGGGATGAGTTTCAGGCTAAAATTTTTAATGAGATTCAGAAAATTCTCACCACCCGGGGAATGGAACTGGAACAATTGCTGGTAAGAAACATCACCCTTCCAAATTCTGTTAAACAAGCCATTGAATCAAAAATTAACGCTGAACAGGAGTCCCAGAAGATGCAATATGTTTTGACCAAGGAAAAGCAGGAAGCCGATCGAAAGCGGGTTGAAGCGCAGGGAATTGCGGATTATCAGAAAATTATTTCCACCAA
>CANETC010000132.1 GCA_947441055.1 Cytophagaceae bacterium
ACTTGATATCCGCCGCATTGGCCAGATCAAGGAATCGGCAGACAACATCACCGGAAACCGCACCAAGGTAAAAGTGGTGAAGAACAAAGTGGCGCCTCCTTTCAAAGTTGTGGAATTCGACATCATGTATGGCGAAGGCATTTCAAAAGTTGGCGAAATCATCGACCTAGGTGTTGAGCTTGAAATCATTAAAAAATCAGGCAGCTGGTTTTCTTATGAAGGCGCAAAACTTGGCCAAGGCAGAGATACTGTAAAGCAGATGCTTTTAGACAATCCTGAACTATCTGCAGAATTGGAGAAAAAAATCAGGGCCCGTTTTGCAGAAGACAAAGGCATAGTTGAAAAAGTTCTGGAAGACAAAGGTTTACAGAAGCCTGCGTTTGTTGATGCAGATTAATAACTGATTCAGTTTTCATAAAAAGGCAGTCCCCCGGGGCTGCCTTTTCTTTTTCAGGAAGCGGAAGAATCCGAAAGAATTTCCTTTCGGTACTCCGACAAAATCAATCCTTTGGTAATGAAGCCTAGGTATTTATTTCCCTCTCCCACCACAGGAAGACGGAAGGCTTTTGTGGAATCAAACTTTTCCAAAATCAATGACATGCTGTCCTCCTCGGCATTGATAATGGCAGCAGGCGAACGCATCAGTTTACCAATGGTCATTATTTCGGCATATTCCTTTCGGAAAATCCAGTCTTTTACCTTGCTGAAGGCGAGAATGCCCACCAGTTCTCCGTTTTCATCCAAAACAGGAAAAGTGTTATGCACCGACCTTTCCAGAATGGGAATAAACTCCTGAATACTCATAGAAGAATTCAAAGCGTCGTAATCAGATTCAAGGAGGCGAAGAATGTGTAGTTTTTCCAGCACCCGCCTGTCTGCACTTGGTTTGGGCTTCGCTTTCCGATCCTTCGCGCTTGAGAATCGCACGGCCACTGAATAACTCAAAGCCGAAACCACCATAAGCGGAATCATAAGTTCATAGCCATGTGTCAACTCAGCAATGAGAAATATCGCAGACATCGGCGCAAAAAAGAAACCACTAAGTATGCCGGCCATCGCCACGATGGTAAAATTGCTGATTGAAACAGAGAGAAAACCAAACTTGTGGCAGGCCTGCGCAAAGGCAAATCCGGCATTGGCCCCAATGAACAAAGAAGGTGCAAACTGTCCGCCATTTCCCCCGCCGCCAAGTGTAAGCGAAGTGGCAATGGGTTTCAGAAGGGCAGAAGCCAATACCGCCAGAATAAAATACCAGGTCTTTCGCTCGGCGAAATTTCCAAGGATGCTGCCTTCAAAAAGGTGGTACATATGAAAGTTGGCCAGATCCTTAATGGAATAATATCCCTCGCCATAAAAAGAAGGAAAAATCAAGACAAATCCGGCAAGCACAAGTCCGGCAACAGTTGCCCGGACATAGACATTTCCAAATCTTCCAAGTAGTGCATTTACCCGTCTTGATACAACTGTAAACCAGATGGAGAGCAAGCCGGTCAATATCCCAAGGATGATGTAGAAAGGAAGGTTATCTGAGTTGAACGCCCCCTTCATTTCGAAATGAAGCAGGATAGACTCGTTGAGAATGATCTTGGAAAGGAGGGCACCAGTGGCAGAAGCCAGCATCACCGGCACAATGGAGGCAAGGCTGATGTCAACCAGAAAAACTTCGGTGGCAAACAAAACCCCGGCAATGGGCGCATTGAAAGATGCGGCAATGCCGGCGGCAATGCCACAGGCCAACATCAGGGTGCGGTCTTTATGGCGCAATTGCACAAAGTCGGCCACATTGGAACCCAAAGCAGCGCCGGTGGCCACAATTGGCGCTTCAACTCCTGCAGAAGCCCCAAAACCCACGGTGATTCCGGAAGTAAAAATATGGTTATAGGTTTGGGAAAAAGGCAGTTTTCCATCTTTGTTCCGAATTGAATCCACAATGGCGCCAATTCCCTTCAGGAAAGTATTTTCCCAGAATGTTTTAATCAGAAAAACAGTAATGAGCATCCCCACCAAAGGGAGAAAAACGAGGCCGTAAGACCAGGTTTCGGTAATGCGCAGGTTCTTAAGATAGGCCTGAACAAAAAAGACAAAAGTCTTAAGGGTGATGGAAGCCCCACCTGCAAGAACACCCACAGCCACACTGGTCAGCAATAAAAATTGCCGCTCTGTTATTCGCCGCCTTAGCTGCCAAAGCAGCCTGCGAAATAAAGAGAATGCCACCATCAGGTTCATTCGGGCAATGTAGGAAGAATTGATCTGGTACGAAAAATGACTTGTCCTGAAATAGGTTTACAGGTTTTTAGATTGAATATGGTGTTGTAAGGGCGAATTCCGCCTCCGGCGAGACTAGTGCAATTCGCCCCTACGCGCCACCGAAAGGTCAGCCCTGAAAAATTAAAACAATCATAACCTTAGCAGCCTCATTGGGGAAATTCACAGACTAACTTTGAAGCAATGACCGCAGGTCAATCACAACCATTATTTCATTCTTTTCTTGGTATTCCAGCCAAATGGGCTGATTTTTGCCCCTGCTTATTTCTGCCCCCAACAGGAGCGAAATCTGAATTTTACTGCGCTGTTTGAAGAAAAAAATTCAATCAATTTAAATCCTTATTTCAAAAGGCTAATCCTTTAAAAATACATGCCTGCACTTACGCTCATTTCGCCACTTGATGGCCGCTATGCCGGAGAAACAAAAGAATTGTCATCCATATTTTCAGAAGCGGCATTATTTAAAAATCGCCTTCTGATAGAAATTGAATACCTGATTGCACTCTCTGAAGAGGAAAAAATAAAAGAGCTTTCTGGAATTTCAAGTGACGATAAAAGCTACCTAAGAAGTTTATATGCCAATTTTGATTTAAAAGAGGCCATTAAAATCAAGAACATTGAAGCAAAAACAAACCACGATGTAAAGGCTCTTGAATATTATATCAAGGATAAAATAAAAAAGCAGCCTGCTCTTCATGAAATCCGCGAGTTTGTTCACTTTGCTTTAACCTCAGACGATGTAAATAATATTGCTTTTAGCTTGATGCTGAAAGAAGGAGTTGATTCTTATAAATCCACATTAAGTAAGCTAATATCAGGTTTAAAAGATTTAGCACATCAAAATAAAAGCATTCCTCTGCTTTCCTTAACGCATGGGCAACCGGCAACCCCAAGCACAGTGGGAAAGGAAATTGCGGTCTTTTATCTGCGGTTTAAATCCCAGCTGGAAAGCCTCGAAAGAATTCGCCTTAAGGCAAAATTGTCGGGCGCCACAGGAAACTGGAACGCACATTTGGTTGCTTATCCGGAAGTAAACTGGCTGGCTTTCAGTCAAAAATTCATCGAATCTCTTGGCCTAGAATTCAATCCCCTTACAACCCAAATTGAACCGCACGATTCCAGCGCCGAATGCTTGCATGCAATTGCCCGCTGCAATGCCATTCTCAGGGACTTAAACCAGGATGTCTGGCTTTACATCAGCAGAGGAATTTTTAAACAGCGGAAACTGGCAGGTGAAGTAGGTTCATCGACCATGCCACACAAAATCAATCCCTGGAAGTTTGAAAACAGCGACGGGAATCTGGTCATGGCCAATGCCATCATTATTGCAATGGCAGAGAAACTACCCATTTCAAAACTGCAGCGGGATCTTTCTGACAGTACACTTTTGCGCAACCAGGGTTTGGCCCTGGGATATTCAGTTTTGGCACTTAAATCTACTTTAAACGGCTTATCCCGTTTGGATGTAGATCTGCAAAAAACCAAAGCAGAACTTGCCGATCACTGGGAATTGCTGGCAGAACCCATTCAGGTGGTGCTGCGAAAACTGAGCTACAAAAACCCATATGAAATTCTGAAGAAATTCAGCCGGGGCGAGAATATTTCGAAGGCAGACTTTCAAAATTTCATCAAGGGATTAAAAATCGACAAAAAGGTTAAAGAGCAATTGCTCCAGCTAAGTCCGGAAAACTATACCGGATACGCCGAACACCTGGTAAACCAATACATCAATCAATAAGCTTTAAAAACATGTGCGGAATTGTAGGAATAATTTCTGGCAGTGAGGTGTCAAATGAAATTTATGAAAGTTTGCTCTGCCTTCAACACCGCGGACAAGATTCTGCAGGCATCGGAACCTATTCAGGTAAATTTCACATTAAAAAAGGTCACGGCCTTGTAAGAGAAGTTTTTGGCCGCAAAGACATCGGGTATTTAGCCGGAAATATGGGCATCGGTCAGGTTCGATATCCAACCATAGGCGGAGCCTCCATAGATGATTTGCAACCTTTTCGCGTGAGTTCTCCATACGGCATCATGATGGCCCACAATGGGAATATTTTCAACTTCTGGCAGTTGAAAGAAGAGCTGTTTCAGAAGGATTTACGGATGGTGAATTCCAACAACGATCTGGAAGTTATTCTAAATGTGTTTGCATATGAGCTTTCGCGATTCAAACTGGATGATTTTTTTGATTCCATCTGTGAAGCTGTGAAATCGGTGCATACACGGGTAAAAGGCGCTTATTCTGTGGTAGGCATGATTGCCGGAAAGGGACTCATTGCATTTCGGGATCCACACGGAATCAGGCCATTGGTTTGGGGAAGGCGCACAGTGAATGGCAAAACAGAACACATATTTTCGTCAGAGAATACCATGTTTGCCATAACTGGGTTTGATTTTTACCGGGATGTTGCCCCCGGAGAACTCGTTTTTGTTGATCTGAATGGTGAGGTTCATACCCGAAGAATTACGGAGAAGGAATTTCATCCCTGCATTTTCGAGTACGTATATTTTGCCAGGGTAGATGCCACACTGAACGGCGTAAATGTGTACAAATCCCGTTTGTACATGGGCGAAAACCTGGGTAAAAAAATAAACCGACTTTTTCCCAACCTGGAAATAGACCTCGTGGTACCGGCCCCGCAATCTGCCACCACTGCAGCCCTTTCCTGTGCACACGAACTCGGCGTGCGCTACTCGGAATCCATTGTAAAAAATGTGTACATCGGCCGGTCGTTCATTATGCCAGGTCAGGAACAAAGGCGCAGAGCCAACACCTACAAACTCTCTGCCATTGAGGTGGAAATCAGGGGAAAAAACATTTTGGTTGTGGACGACTCCATTGTGAGAGGCACGGTTTCAAAGCACATCGTGCAGATGCTGAGACAAAATGGGGCGAAGAAAGTCTACTTTGCTTCTGCTTCTCCGGCCTTAAAATACCCAGACCTTTATGGAATTGATTTACCAACCCAGGATGAGTTTGTTGCCTACAACAGGACAGAAGAACAAATATGTGAATACATCGGGGCAGATTTATTGGTTTATCAGGATCTGGAAGATTTGATTGAAGCGGTTAAACGCAAAAACGACCACAAATTCTCAAAACCACACTGCGCTTATTTCAATGGGGATTATCCAACAAATGATGTAACCGAAGAAGTTTTGGACGAAATAGAAGCCATTCGGAAGAAAGAAAGACAAGAAGATAAATTGAAAAAACAGCTCGAAACCAATTAATGCGTTCCGGAATTCTTAGCCAACTGCATGGATTGAAATTAGAGGCTCAAATTGGAATGAAAAAGGTATTATTAATTGGAAGCGGCGCAAGAGAACAAGCCATTGCCCGGGCATTAAAAGAATCAAGAGAGGAAGTTGTTCTTTCAGTGTATGCCTCCCACCACAATCCGGGTATTGCCAGCCTGGCTTCCGATTTTATCGTTGGTTCGCTTTCCGACAACCAGAAAATAGTAGAGTATGCCCGCCAAAGCGGGGTGGATTTTGCAGTCGTTGGCCCCGAAGGTCCGCTGGCAAACGGCATTGTGGATGATTTACAAATGGCAGGAATTCCTTCTGTTGGTCCAACAAAAAACCTAGCCCAAATTGAAACCTCGAAATCTTTCACGCGCAATCTTGCCAAAGAGTTCAACATCAAGGGTTCGGTTTTATACAAGTCATTTGAGAATTTCGACGGCGTCCCTTCATTTTTAAACCAACTTGAAAATGGTTTTGTAATCAAACCAGACGGCCTTACCGGAGGCAAGGGCGTAATGGTAATGGGCGACCATTTTGCCAGCGAGGAAGAGGGAATTGAAATTCTGCACGATCTGTTTTCAGAAGGACAAAGCCTTGTAATAGAAGAAAAATTGACAGGTCAGGAATTCTCCCTGATGAGCTTCTGCGATGGCGAGAATTTGGTGCACTTGCCCGCGGTTCAGGACCATAAACGCGCTTTTGAAAACGACAAAGGACCCAATACAGGAGGCATGGGTTCCTATTCCATGGCCGATGGCTCATTGCCGTTTTTAACAAAAGAAGACATTGCAGAAGCCAAATCAATAAACGAGACGATAGCCCTTGCACTGCGGGAAAAAACCGGTGTTCCCTACAAAGGCGTTTTGTACGGCGGATTTATGGCCACCAAAACAGGCGTAAAACTGATTGAATACAATGCCAGACTCGGCGACCCGGAGGCGATGAATGTGCTTTCTGTTTTCCCCGACAAATCAAGCGATAAAATTGCTGGCGCTGATTTTTTAGACATTTGCGAAGCCATTATCAAGGGTACGCTCAATACGCTGAAAACAAATTGGAAGCCGGTATGCACCGTTTGCAAATACGCCGTACCGAATGGCTATCCCAGTAATTCTGTAAAAGGCGAGGCAATTGATTTGTCTGCACTGGATCAATCCAAAGTGGGTTTGTTTTTTGCTTCAGTTGATGCGAAAAACGGCGACTTACTTTTGGCTGGCTCCCGCGCAGTCGCCGTAATTGCTGTCCATGAAGATTTGTATGAGGCCGAAAAACTGGTAGAAGCTGAAATCAGAAAAATCCGCGGACCGGTCTTCCACCGATCCGACATCGGAACAGCTTCCCTTATTGAAAGCAGGGCAAAAATGATGGAGGAAATTCGGAATGAAAAAATCTGAAGGAGTGCAAATGACTTTATTCACAATGAAGGCATGAATAAAATAAACCTGGCGGTTTTCGCTTCTACCAGAGGCACAGACCTTCAAGCCATTATTGATGCGAAAAATGAAGGAAATCTGGAGCATGTAAACATCCGTTTGGTACTCTCCAACAAGGCCGATTGTTATGCTCTCGAACGCGCAGGCAATGCTGGAATTAAAACGGTTTTTGTTGATCCGAAGGGGAAAAATCGCCTTGAATTTGATGCCGAATGTTTGCGCATTTGTCAGGAAAACGAAATAAATCTGATTTACCTGATTGGCTACATGCGCATAATTTCAGGCGTATTAATCAGCGCTTACCAGGGCAAAATTTTAAACATCCATCCCTCGCTTTTACCCAAATATCCAGGCATGGATTTGGATGTGCATGCAGAAGTAATACGAAACGGAGAAACAGAAAGCGGATGCACGCTTCATTTTGTAACCGAAGACTTGGATGCTGGTCCCATTTTTCTTCAGGAAAAAGTAGAATTAAGTAAAGACGAAACGCCGGAAACCCTGAAAGAAAAAGTGCAGGAGCTGGAAAAAAAGCTCGTAGTAAAGGGCTTGGTCTTATTGTCAGAAAATAAACAATTGAATTAAAATATAAAGATGCCAAAGTGTTTAATCAGCGTATCAGACAAAGCAGGACTTGATACGCTTGCCTCCAAGTTAGAATCGCTCGGTTTTGAAATAATCTCCACCGGAGGAACCTACAAGCACCTTGCAGAATTGGGAATAAATGGCCTACAGAAAATTGAGGATTACACTGGTTTTCCGGAAATTATGGATGGCCGTGTAAAAACCCTGAACCCGCTCGTTTTTGGTGGAATCCTGGCCGAGCGAGAAAAGAAAAGCCATTTGGATGATGCACAAAACAATGGAATCGAATTAATCGATGTGGTTGTTTGCAACTTGTATCCATTTAAAATAACAGTGTCCGACAGCTCCAAAACGGAGGAAGAAATTATTGAGAATATCGACATTGGCGGGGTATCACTGTTAAGAGCCGCTGCCAAAAATTTTAAATCCGTTTGGATTTTAGTTGATGCAGATGACCATCAAACTTTTATCAACGGCATCTCTTTACCAGAAAACGAGCAA
>CANETC010000133.1 GCA_947441055.1 Cytophagaceae bacterium
CTTGAGGAAATGGTGTATGTGGCAAAAGAAATGGAAAGGGCTGGCCTGAAAATTCCTTTGTTGATTGGTGGTGCAACTACTTCCCGTGTTCATACAGCGGTAAAAATAGATCCGCATTATTCAGGCGCTGTGGTGCATGTAATCGATGCTTCGAAATCTGTTCCGGTGGCTTCATCGCTGATTAGCAAAGAGCACCATGATGGTTTCCGGGATTCCATGAAAATTGACTATGCCAGATTCAGGGAAGAATATGCCGGGAGACAAAAAGAGAAGGTTCTGTTGCCGATTTCTGCTGCTCGGGATAATTCTTTCAAACCTAATTTTTTAAACTATACACCGAGCAAGCCTTCATTTTTAGGCACGCGGCATTTTTTGAATTGGAATCTCGCTGAAATTGTCCCTTACATCGATTGGACGCCTTTTTTTCAAACCTGGGAATTGCATGGTCCTTACCCTGCAATTCTTACAGATAAGGTAGTTGGAACAGAGGCAACAGAACTTTTTGATGCGGCTCAGAAAATGATGCAGCGCATCGTTTCAGAAAACTGGTTTACCGCAAAGGCATCCATTGGATTCTGGCCAGCAAGCCGGCAGGAAGATGATATCAAGGTTTTTGGTTTTGATGCTGATGGTTCCGAGGACCATTCGGTTGAAGTTTGTCGGTACATTCATCTTCGTCAGCAAAATTCCAAAGCAGGCGATTTGCCAAATTATTGCCTTGCCGATTTTATCGCAAAAGAAGATTCCGGAATTCAGGATTACATGGGAGGTTTTGCTGTTTCCATTTTTGGAGCGGATGAAAAGGCAAAGGAATTTGAACTTGTTCTTGACGATTACAGCGCGATTATGGTGAAGGCACTCGCCGATCGCTTGGCGGAAGCATTTGCAGAAATGTTGCACGAAAGGGTCCGCAAGGATTTCTGGGGTTATGCCGCAGGCGAAAACCTCGACAATGAATCTTTGATCAGCGAAAAGTATAGTGGAATTCGCCCGGCGCCTGGTTATCCTGCATGTCCGGACCATAGCCTCAAGCAAACTTTATTTGAGCAGATGGAAGTGGAAAAAAATACTGGAATCAAACTCACTGAAAGTCTCGCCATGTTTCCAGCCTCTTCTGTATCCGGATTTTATTTTGCCCATCCGGATGCCAAATATTTTGGCTTAGGAAAAATTGCCCGCGACCAAGTGGAATCCTTTGCCATTCGACGCGGGATTCCATTGGAAGAAGCAGAGAAGTGGTTGAGTCCTTCGATGAATTATTAGTCTGGAAATCCTTCTTATAAATTTCGAAGGAAATCCAGCACCATGCGAACCCCGAAGGCCGTGCCGCCTCTGGGAATGTAACCCACAGCAGCACCTTCATAAAATGCTGGTCCCGCAATGTCGAAGTGCAGCCATGGATAAGAAGTAAAATGCTGCAGGAATTTTCCAGCGGTTATTGCACCGGCTTCTGGTCCGCCAATATTTTTGATGTCTGCAATTTCGGATTTGATTTGACCTGCATATTCATCCCAAAGCGGAAATTCCACACCGCGTTCGAAACTGCTTTCCTGGGCTTTTTGCAATTGCTGTTTCACAGAATCATCTGCTGTTCCCATAAATACAAAACCTTCCTTGCCAATGGCTCTGGCCGCTGCACCAGTAAGTGTGGCAAAATCAAGGACCAGCATTGGATCATATCGCTTTGCGAATACCAAAGCATCTGCGAGAATCAATCTACCTTCCGCATCTGTGTTGAGAATTTCTACGGTTGTACCATCTGAAATGGTAATCACATCTCCCGGCGAAACTGCAGCAGCTGAAATACGGTTATCGGTTGCAGGAACAAGTCCAATGATGTGAACAGGTAGTTTCATTTTGCTCGCAGCGGTAATGATGCCGAGCACTGTGGCGGCTCCAGCCATATCGCACTTCATGGCTTCCATGCCGGCACTGGTTTTTAAGCTGTGTCCACCGGTATCATACACCACACCTTTTCCAACAAGTACGAGCGGCTTGGCATTTTTTGCTCCGGCTGGCTTGTATTCCATGATGTTGAAAGTAGGAGGGAGGTCGCTGCCTTGGTTTACGCCCAGCAAACCGCCCATTTTGAGGGATTGAATGCGGTTTTCTTCCAAAACTTCAACTTCAAATCCGGCTTCAGAACCTGTTTCTTTGAAGATTTCAGACAATATAGTTGTGTTCAGGTAGCTCGCAGGTTCGTTTACAAGGTCGCGGGTTAGCGCAACGGAATTTATTACAATGTTCAGGTTTTCTACTTCCATTTCTGAAAGACTTCCTTGTTCAATGACAATCTGACCGAGACCACCTGAGGGCTTGCTTTTGTATTTTTCGAAACGGTAGGAAGCCAGTGCTGCACCTTCTGCAAAAGCATAGATTTTGGCAGAGTCTAGCCCAGAACCGATTATCCGGCAAGAATTTATTTTTGCTTTTTGAATTAGGCCACAGCAGTCTGCGCCAGCTTTTCGGATTTTCTCAATGGCCTTGAAATCATCGCCGGCCTCCAGCTTCACAACAATTTTTCTTTGACAGCCATCCTGTAAAATATGGATGTTTTGTTTGGCTTCCCAGGCTGATTTTATCCAGTCGGGTTGATTGCCAAGTACTGAAGGCCAGGCAGTTTCAGGACCAAGGAGCCAAACTTCAATGAGGTTTGTGGATGGGGAAGCCGTAAGGCTGATTTGTGCAATTCCGGAATTCATAGCTTGATTGTATTCTTTGCCCAAAGGAAGGTCTTATACTTGCATCCACCAAGCCAGCTGATTTGAAAAATTCCGTAAAGCCGAAAAAAAATCTGGGCCAGCATTTTTTGCGTGACCTGAACATTGCCCGCAACATTGTGGACCTGCTTTCCTGGCATGGAAATCCGGGTCTCCTAGTCGAAATTGGGCCCGGAACCGGGGTGCTTACCCAATACTTGCTGGATCAGCCCGGCCGGCCATTGCTTGCGATGGATGTTGACCAGGAATCTGTTGATTATTTACAAGCCAATTTTCCATTGAACCGTGACAAGTTTGTCCTGCAGGATTTTTTGCGCTGGTCACCAAAGGAAGCGGGATTTGACAGGGTCTCTGTCATTGGGAATTTTCCGTACAACATTTCCTCACAGATTTTCTTTCACATCCTGGAAATGGAGGCCGATGTGTGCGAGGTTGTTTGCATGCTTCAAAGGGAGGTTGCGTGGCGAATTGCCTCAGGACCGGGTTCGAAAGAGTACGGCATTCTTAGCGTCTTGCTTCAAAGTCGGTATGCAATAAAGTATGCATTTACCGTGGACGAACATGTTTTTAATCCGCCACCAAAGGTAAAATCAGGCGTTATTCGGCTGGAATTGATGGAAGGAAAAGTGCTTCCATGTAAATTTTCAAATCTGGCAAAAGTGGTGAAGCAGGCATTTAACATGCGCCGGAAAACGCTTCGGAATGCTTTGAAGCCAATTGGAATTCCGCCTTCGATGGCTAATGATTCTTTGCTGGATAAGCGGGCTGAGGAATTGTCGGTCCTGGAATTTGAAACCTTGACTTCTCTGTACGAAAGGGAAGGTTTAATGAAGGTTTGAAATCAGAAGAATTTCTCCAAAGAAGAGTTAGTTATTTCGCCTTAATGAAATTACTCGGATCAATATCGGCTTGTTTTAATATTGCCCTAAGTGTTCCTTCCGGCATATCTCCGGAGTGATTTGGAATTGTTGTGAATTTATTTGTTTTGGCATTATGCCAAATTTCATGACTGCCTGCAGCTTGTCTATGAAATTCAAAACCAAATAGTTTTAAAATCTTTATAATCTCCCGATATCTGAAACCGGATAATCTACCCATCACACCCCTATTACAAGTGGATAATCAAAATGGTCGTTAATTGATTTAAGGTTTAAAATAAGCCCTTCTTGGGCTTCAATTAGCTTCTTTGCAACATCCTTTGCAATCTCTATGGTTTCCGCAATGGTCCTTCCTTGTGCAATCAATCCTTGAATATTATCTGATGTGGCAAGATAAACACCTTCAGGAAGCCTCTCAATATGAAGATTTACAATTCGTTCCATGCTTTATTTGACTTTATCCAAAGGTAAATAAAGAAACTGATTCCTAATAAAATACACTTGAAATTTTCAGCGCTTCGAAATTTTGTTCCCGGTGCTTTTTTGCCGTGAACATTTAAATCGATCTATCTCTGTTCCGCGTAAGGAAGCGTGCTTGGTTTTCCGGGATGTCATTCGTTTTCTCCACATCCGAAAACTGGAAGGCAAGGAATGCTTCCGCATAAATTCGATGACTTCTTTTTCCTTTAGGCCAAACTGGAATTCAATGGCTTCAAAAGGTGTTCTGTCCTCCCATGCCATCTGGATGATTCGATCCAGGTCTGATTCCGAGAAAATGGGATTTTCTTTGGTCATAGTGCTTTAAAATGTCATGGATTATCAGACTTAAAACCGAAAGTCTTAGTGATTGTTCAATAGATTTTTTTTGACTTACCAGAAATCAATCCGGCGGCTTTTTTCTACACCACCAGTTCCTGCACGGACTTTATAAAAATCCTTTCATGCACCAGCGGCTGTGCCGGAGATTCTGGAATGAGAAGATTCTCTTCCATTGCATTCAGGCAATCATCATCATTTTCATAAACCCGAATTCCATTCACATTGTAGAAGTTTCTTGCGGCATCGGCATTTACAAGTACCGGAACGCCCGCCATCATCAATTCCGGGATTTTGGTTAAAGACCCAGTGCTGATGTTCTGGTGGATCCAGCAAAAACGGCATGAAATCAACATTTCTTCCATTTGTTCATTGCTCAGGCTTCCATGCAAAATTATGCGTTCGTCCGCAGGCAAGTGCGAGGCAAGACTTTCGGTTAAATATCCTGCAACATGCAATCTGGCATCTTTGTCTTTAACCTCATTGTGAAAAAACCGGATCCGGTTCAACATCCCGTCGAATGTGGGTTTGTTGCCGGCTGTTCCCATCAGGAAAATATGGTTTCCAGCTTGCTTAAGAGCCCGTTTCTCCCTGATGGTCAATAAGTATTGGCGCACAGGTGTTGTGGGAAAATATGGAAGAAACTCAGCATGAAGTCCAAAGAGCTTCAGAATAAACTGTTCTTCTCTTGAGATGGTAAACAAAGCATTACATTGACTCAGACTCTGCAATTCCTCCTGAAACCAATAGGGCGCTGCCTTTCCGGTAAATTCGGAATATTGACCGCGAACAAGTGATTCCAGATTATGGGGAAGGCCTATGACTTTCATTCCCGTATCCCGAGCGGCGTAACTCATCAAGAAATTTTGTTGACGGCTACTTTCCCAAAGGAGCAGAGAATGCGTTTTTGAGTAGTGCTCCAGCGTCTTTTCCCGCTTGAAATAATTGAAACCCAATTGGGTTAAGGCTGTTTTGGTGAGTTTGGATTTGATGCCATGCTGGTTGAGCAAACGAAGTCCTTCCAGGGCAGCAAACTTCTTCTCATAAATGCGGGTAATATCCGGGTTATAATATTCTTGCAAAATGCCGGCATTGTCCAGAATTTCAGAAATCTGGGCGGTGCGCTTGCTGCCTCCGTCGCCCCAAGGGTCGGAAGGAAAGTGCGAATGTCGGAGGACTTTGTCGTGCATTGGGCGGCAAGTTAATAAATCAGAGGAAGTGCGGTGACTTGGATTTCGTTTGCAGGTTCAGTCCGATTTCTATTTGAATCCAAAGTCCGTATGAAGGACATTTCAAAACATGAAAGGCAGCCCATTAATAATGACTTCGGAATTGAAAATATGTTTCAGTAGGACCATTTTTCTATTTAATCCTTAGGTTTGCAACACTACGATGTATCGCCATTTTTTTAAACCTCTTGCCGACAGGCTGATTGCATTTATTGGTTTCATTCTTTTGTTTCCAATATTCGCCATCGTTTTTATGGCTTTGTTTCTGGCAAACAGGGGCGCACCTTTTTTCTTCCAAGCCAGACCCGGATTGGGAGGTGAAATTTTTCACATCATTAAATTTCGCACGATGAACAATCGCCGGGACGATTCCGGAAATCTGCTTCCGGATGCCATTCGTTTGACGGCCGTTGGACGCTTTGTGCGTAAAACTTCTCTGGATGAAATCCCACAGTTACTCAATGTAATGGCTGGACAAATGAGTCTGGTTGGTCCGCGGCCATTGCTGGTGGAATACCTTCCGCTTTACAGTTCTGAGCAGGCAAGACGGCACGAAGTTCGGCCCGGAATTACTGGATGGGCGCAGGTAAACGGGCGAAATGCCATTGCCTGGAAAGAGAAATTTGAACTGGATGTTTGGTATGTGGACAATCAATCATTCCTTCTGGATTTGAAGATTCTCTTTTTTACAGTTCTCAAAGTCTTTCGCTCGGAAGGGATAAGCGCAGCTGGTTCGGCTACCATGGAAAAGTTTGAGGGTAATGCTTGAAAACAAAATCGATTTTGATTTTTGGGCCTTAATAAATCGCAACTTCCGTAACTCGGTCTAGTGCATCAAACCGCACCCGAAGCGTCACAGGATCAGATTTATCATCCGGATTACAAAATCGCTTTCCTATCACATGATATTCGAAAAACTTTTGTCCCCGGGAGCGTATGTCATGTCCGTCGGGCTTGCCCAGAAATTCCCGAATCTCAAGTTCACTGGCTCCTGCGAGCGATTTTCTTCCGGCTATTAGTTGCTGAACTACTTTTTCACGGTCACCTTTGCAACCATTCGGATCATCTTTCCATTTTTGCGATTCGAAACCGGAAATCCGGATGTCCTTTCCACAGGCCGTCAGGAATGCCAGCATCACCAACGGAATTCTAAAATCTAATCGTTTCTCCATGTTTTCTGCGGCACAATCGTTGCGCAAATTTGCAACCATCTTCCTTATCTGTCACCTCCCAATTGTTACTTTCTGTATGAAAACCGAATATATTTTGCGCATGACTCAGCCATCCACCCATTATTTCGAGGTGGAAATGCGCATCTCCGGGATCAAAAGCGCGAAAACGATCCTCAAAATGGCGAGCTGGACACCCGGTAGTTACCTCCTCAGAGAATATGCCCGGAATGTAGAATCTGTTCAGATTGCTGGGAAAGGTGGAAAGGAAGTCCTTTGGAAAAAGACAGCAAAGAATATCTGGGAAGTAGAAACGAAAGGAAAATCTGAAATCCGGGTTGCTTACAAGCTTTACGCCAATGAAATGGCTGTCAGGAATTGTTATCTCGACAATGAACAGGCCTACCTCAACGGAGCAGCGGTTTTTCTGTATCCAAAAGGCTCAGAAAATTCCCCTTTCAATCTTCATATTGAAACCCCGGCTGATTTTTCAAAAATCGTAACAGCCTTGAAACCGCTTGGGAATTCCGGTCGGGATTTTACTGCAAGTAACCTGGACGAACTTGTTGATTCTCCGATACTTTGCGGCAATCCGTTGATGGTAGAATTTGAAGCTGGAGGAGTAAAACACAGGGCTGCTTTTCAGGGACCAGGCAATGTAAATCCTGAAAGAATTAAAGCAGATTTTACAAAAATCGTAGAAGCAGAAAAGGCGGTTTTTAACCATCATCCTTGCAGTGATTATACTTTCATTGTGCACAATCTTCCGCAAGGTGGCGGCGGACTTGAACATTCCCACAGTACATCGCTTCAAACAGCCTCATCCACCTATGATAATGAGGCCGCATACTCAGGTTTTCTCGGACTTGTGGCGCATGAGTATTTTCATCTCTGGAATGTAAAGCGCCTTCGGCCGCATCCGCTCGGACCTTTCGATTACGACAATGAGAATTACACCACATTGCTCTGGTTTGCCGAGGGGATTACTAGCTATTATGATGATTTTGTTCTCTTTCGCTCGGGACTCACCAAAAAGGAACGGTTCCTTGAAGTGGTTGGATCGAATTTAAGTCGCACAGAATCGGTTCCGGGCATGTATGTGCA